>NZ_WTKX01000012.1:0-122722 GCF_011378755.1 Pseudoalteromonas sp. Z1A2
TTTGAAGATCTGATCATGACATTGAGATTTAGTTCAAAAAAATCCCCGCTAATTTCTTAGCAGGGATTTGTGTATAAGAGACAGCTTTTAAAGCGCCTTTTTTATTGTCTTTTAATTACCTCTGGCAATAAACTCAATCCGATTGCCGCTAGGCTCTCTTATCATCATATGTTGGGTTGGGCCGCTACCTAAGTTTTCGGGTGCAAACTCTATAATAATATTATTTTGCATTTTTAAGTGTTCATGTAGCTCGCTTAACTTTTTGATACTTTCAACACTGAGTGCTAAATGGTGTAAGCCCACATTTTCTGCTCGATTAAACTCCACACGTTTTGCATCGTTTTTCACGCGCCATAATGTAATGGTTATTTTATTGTTTGATAAAAAATAAGCAGGATAGACTGGGTCATTCCCTAGCGTTTTAAAGCCAAGTACATCAGTAAAAAATGCTTTGGATGCATCTAAGTTTGATACGGTTAAACCTAAATGATCAACGCCACCAACCCAATTTGTATCAGCAATAGCTGAGGCTGATAGAAGGAGTAATGGGGAAAGGCTAAGTAGTAACTTTTGTTTAAGCATGAGATCTCTTGTTAATTAAATACAATTAACAAGAAGACCTAGTTAAATACGGTTACCTTACAAAAAAGTTAGGTATTTATAATCTGCTTTAGCAGCTTAATAAACGCTGCGTTACTTTTGATTGAGGGTTTTGAAAAACATCTTCAGTAGGACCGTATTCAACCACTTCGCCTTTATCAAGTACAACTACAAAATCACTAATGTGACGTACTAAACTTAAATGATGAGTGATCATCACATACGTAAGGCCTGTATCGCGCTGCAGCTTAAGTAACAAGTTTACTATTTGCGCCCGTATAGAGGGATCTAAAGATGAAACAGCTTCATCAAGTACAATCACCTTAGGATCTAAAATTAATGCACGAGAAAACGCTACACGCTGTAGCTGCCCCACACTAAACATATGCGGGTAGTAGTGTTTATGATCAATTAACAAACCCACCTTAGAAAGCGTTGCATCAATCTTTTCAGTGCGTTCACTAGCATCAAGCTCAGTATTATATTGCAGGCAATCATCAAGCATTTCGCCAATGGTTAACCCCGGGTTGAGCGATGCAGCTGAATCTTGAAAAATCATACGAATATGGCGACATTGATTATCGCGTACGCCATTATCTTCGATAATATTATTCTCGAGCAAAATTTGCCCGCTATCAGCGCTATCAGCTCCTGAAAGTAGTTTTGCCAACGTACTTTTACCTGCGCCTGTTTCGCCAATTATGGCAATGCTTTCACCTTTACCTACGCAAAATGAAATGTTTTTAAGGACTTCAAACTTTTTACGTGAAAAAAGCCCAGCTCGCACATTAAAGGTTTTACAAAGTGCTTGTACTTTTAACAGTGGTTGCATTACTTCATGTCCTTAATTAACGGGAAGTGACACGCATAACTATGGCCATGATGCTTAGTTAGGGCTGGTGTAACCACACAGGCTTTTTGTGCTTGCGGACAACGCGGCCCAAGGCGACAGCCAATGGGCAAATGTTGCAGGGTAGGGATAGTCCCTTTAAGCGCATAAAAAGGTTCTTTATGTGCTAAGCCTTGCTCGTAGTCTGGCAAGCTTTTTAGTAATGCTTGCGTGTATGGATGGCGAGGCTGTTTAAATATTTCATGGGTTGGGCCTGCTTCAACCATTTGCCCGCAATATAAGACATGAATGCCATGCGACCAATGTGCAATCTCTTCCAGTTCATGAGAGATCATCAAAATAGACATGTTTTTAAGTTGATTTAAGCTTTTTAGTAACCTAAATACTTGTGCGCGAGTTGTGCTCTCAAGCGCTGTAGTGGGCTCATCAGCGATTAAAAGTTTAGGCGTGCGAGCAATGGCCATCGCAATCATTACTTTTTGACATACGCCTTCAGAGAGCTCATGAGGGTAACTACTTAGTACCGCTTCGTGGTTTTTAATACCCACCTTATGAATAAGCGCTTTTACTCTGTCTTTTCTCTCTCGGTTGCGTTTTAAAAAGAAACCTTTAGTTGCGACCTCTGGGAGTGTTTCGGCAATTTGGTCAAATATTTTAGCGGTTGGGTCAAGGCAGCGACTTGGGTCTTGATAGATCATCGCTATATCTTGGCTTACTATTTTACGGCGTTTCTCTGGGCTTAAACGCATTAAGTCTACGCCGCGCCAATGAATACGGTCGGCAGTAATATCCCAGCGCTCGTTTAATACACCAATAATCGCTTTTGCTATTAAGCTTTTGCCAGAGCCAGACTCGCCCACAAGCGCATGTACTTCACCTTCTTTTAAGCTAAAGCTCACTCTGTCTACAGCTCTAATTACAGTTTCAGAGGTACGTAGTTCAATTGTTAAGTTACGAACATCGAGTAATTGCATTTAATCAGCCTTACGTGCTTTTAGCACTTGTCGCAGGCCATCGCCTACTAAATTAGTAGATAACACGGCTAAAAATAACAGTACACCAGGTAGCGCTACAGTCCACGGCGCTAAATAAATAAGGCCTAGATTTTCGGCTAATATTGCGCCCCATTCGGTCGTTGGTGGCTGAGCCCCTAATTTTAAAAATCCCAGTGCTGAAATATCTAATATCGCAGTAGAAAGCGCCATCGTGAATATAACCACAATATGCTCATAAATATTAGGGAAAATACCACGCGATATTATATGCCAATTAGATGCGCCATCGAGTCTAAACGCAGTAATGTAATCTTTACTTAATTCATCAACAATTAGGTTGCGCACCGAGTGAATAAATTGCGGTAGTAACGCTAAAATAATTGCCCATACGGTATTCATTAAACCAGGACCGAGTATGGCGATTATTATTATGGCCAATAACAAAGAAGGAATAGAAAGTGTTATATCAAGTAAATGATTTAAAAAGCTTGAACGCAACCCTTTACTAATCCCTGCAAAAGTCCCCACTAATACACCAAACAGGGTCGTGATTAGGGCAGCTACAACAGAAAGTCCAAACGTATATGTTGCACCATTCATTAAGCGCGAGAGTACATCACGGCCTAAATCATCGGTGCCTAAAATAAAGCGTACATCGCCCATTTCTCGCCATGAGGGCGGTATGAGTAGTGCATCACTATGCTGTTGGTTTACGCCATAGGGCGCTAAAAAAGGAGCTGTGGCGGCCAATAATGCAAACGCCATAAATATCCATAAACCAACCAAAGCTGGGTGATTGTTTTTAAATTTGCGCCAAAATCGCGCAAGTGGCGATTTATTCGACTCTTCAGAAAATAAATTAAACTTTGCCATGGGCCTGATTCCGCGAGAGTGGATCGAATAAAGTGTAAGTAAGCTCAGCTGTAATAGAGGCTAAAATAACAAATAAAGACACCGCCATTAATCCGCCTTGAATTGCAGGAAAGTCGCGCTGATAAATACTATCGATTAACCATCGGCCAATACCCGGCCAAGAAAAAATAACTTCAGTAATCATCGCAAGTGTTATCAAGGTGCTAAATTGCAAACCAATTTGCTTAATTACCGGTAGTAGAGCATTACGCAGTGCATGGTGCATGATAAGTTGACGGCGGTTAAGGCCTTTTGCCCTAGCTGTTTTAATAAAGTTTTGATCCATTACCTTAAGCATAGACTCGCGAGTAAAGCGCACTAATACCGTGGTTGGATACATGGCCAATACAATAGTAGGGAGTGTTAAATGACGCAGCGCATCAACAAAGGCCATCCCTTTATATGGAAATCCAGCTAGAGCAATATCAATTAATATAAACCCTGTACTGGCGGGTATTTCGTAAAGGAGGCCCATTCTGCCCGACATAGGAAACCAGCCAAGCTTTAATGAAAAAACCATTATTAACAACAATGCGAGCCAAAACACAGGCATTGAATAACCTACCATAGTGACAGAGTTTATAAGTTTGTCGGGCCAGCGTTTATGATAGCCAGAGCCTAAAATGCCAGTAGGTACACCAATAACAACCGATACAATTAATGCATATACGCTTAGCTCTAAAGTAGCCGGTAGTAAGTCAATAATATGGCTAAACACGCTGTTACCAGAGGCAAATGAAAGCCCCCAATCGCCTTGAAATATTCTCCCTAAAAAGGCAATGTATTGCATAAAGTAATTGCTGTTGTATAAATATTTATCCTCAAGCTCACTATGCTGTGCAAAGTTACCACTTGGTATGCCACTTAAATTACTTAGCGGATCACCGGGAAATAAATACGCCAGTGAAAACGTAAATACGCTGAGCATTAGTATCATAAAAAAGAACAAACCAAGGCGACGTAAAATATAATCTAAGATCATTATTTTTTCCTCGCATTAGCAAGCGAAATAGCACCAAACGGGCCAAGTGTTATGCCTTCCACATCAGCGCTACTTGCTTGAAAGCGCAAGCCATGAGCAATTGGTAATAACGGCAACTCTTTAATAATTAAGCTTTGTGCATCTTCGTAGTATTTTTTACGTTTGTTTAAATCAGTGGTGTCTAGTGCTTTAGTAAGCAATAAATCAAATTGGGGATTACACCAGTTTGCAGGGTTTTTGCCACTAAAAGTAGCGGTGCAACTCAGCAGCGGGCTAAAAAAGTTATCAGGGTCGGGTGTATCTGCGGCCCAACCAAGTAATACACTGTCGTGCCTATGCTCGCCAATACGTTGAATAAACGTATTCCACTCATATTCTACAATACTGACGTTAACGCCTACTTTGCGTAAATCACTTTGCATAAGCTCAGCCATTTTACGTGCGTTGGGATTATAAATACGACTCACAGGCATAGCCCATATCGTCATATCAAAGCCATTAGGCAACCCTGCTTCAATAAGTAATTTTTTAGCAAGTTCTGGATCAAACGTAGGTATATCTTCTTGTGGCTCAAATGCCCAAGAGGTTGGCGGCAAAATAGATTGTGCGCGAGTACCGTTACCGTAATAAACCGCCTGCATTATTTTATCTACATCTATTGCGTGCGCAAGCGCTTGGCGTACGCGTAAGTCGTCAAACGGAGCACGCTCTGTATTAAATGCCCAATAACCTATGTTTAAGTTTGTTTCTTTTTCGACGTTTATATCATCACGTTGCGCTAAAATGCTCAATTGCGCACTACTTGGATGAGCCGTTACATCGCACTCTTTAGTCAGCATTTTTGCTATGCGCGTAGTGCCGTTAGGGGTTATATCGTAAACCAATTGCTCAAGTGCAACGTCATGCTTCCAATAAAGTGGGTTACGGTAAAAGCGCACAAGATGATCTCGGCGGTATTCTTTATAAATATACGGGCCGGTGCCAATAGGGTACTGATCAAATAAGTTCTTTTGATTATTTTTCTTAAGTTTCATGGCGTATTCTTCTGAAAGCACCACGGCAAAGTCGGTAGCCATATTAGCTAAAAAACTACTTTCAGGATTAAACAATTCAAAACGGACTTGGTAGTCAGACACGCGCACAATTTTGCGAATAAGTTGATCAATTCCTACACTTTGAAAATACGGGTAATCGGCATCGCCCACAAAGTGATATGGATTATATACATCGAATAATCGGCTAAAGGTGAATATAACGTCGTCGGCGTTAAAGTCCCGCGATGGGGTAAAATAAGAAGTTGTATGAAACTTTACATCTTTACGCAGGGTAAAGGTAACCGATTTACCATCTTTGCTAATTTTCCAATCGGTCGCCAGCTCACTTTGAAACTCTGCCGTAACAGGGTCAATGCTAATTAAGCGGTCGTATAATTGGTTAGCAATTATATCAATAGTTGAACCGGTGGTCGTGACTTGCGGATTAAACGACACAGGGTTAGCTTCAGCGCAATAAACTAAGCCTTGGTTTTTTTCTTCTATGATTTCTTCTTTGCTATCAAGGCAACCAACTAAAGTGGTGGTAAGCAAAACAAGTAATAATTTATGCACCCGCATAACCTCTGACTATTGTTGATCCAACAAGTTGTATTTTTTAAGATAACCACGTAATTGATGATACGTTAAACCAAGTACTTCTGCAGTTTTCTTTTGATTAAATTGGCTATGTTCGAGTGCTTTATTAATCATATTTATTTCAAAGTCGTTTGAATGCTCTTTTAAGCTGCACGGAAATTGAATATCAACGGCTGAATCATTGCTTGCTTGAGTAACCGGCGGCGTAACAACAATAGGCTCTGCATTAACCGTTTGAGCCGCTACAGGTGCTTTAATACGCGCTTTTGGTCTAAATGGGCTATCGAATGGGTCTAAAATAATCTGGTGAACGGGAATATGTTCACTACCGTGGCGATACAAACTGCGTTCAACCACATTTTTAAGTTCACGAATATTACCAGGCCAATCATAACTAAGCAGTGTTTCTGTTGCGCTTCGGGTAAAGCCGCTAAACAGTTCCCACTCTAAATCGCGCGCCATGTTCATCGCAAACTGCTCAGCAAGAAGCATAATATCGTCTTGGCGTTCGCGCAGTGGTGGTAGGGTAATTACATCAAAGGCAAGGCGATCGAGTAAATCACTTCTAAATTCACCTTGCTCGGCCAAATAAGGAAGATCTTCGTTTGTCGCACACACTAAGCGGGTATCTACTTTTACAGTTTGTTTGCCTCCAACACGTTCAAACTCACCGTATTCTATAACGCGCAGCAGTTTTTCTTGTACCATAGCTGAGGTATTAGCTAATTCATCTAAAAACAGTGTGCCGCTGTTAGCGCGTTCAAAACGACCTTCGTGACGTTTACTTGCCCCCGTAAAAGCACCGCTTTCGTGGCCAAATAACTCACTTTCGAGTAGGTTTTCGTTAAGCGCTGCACAGTTAAGCTTTACGTAGTTTTGATCCCAGCGTTTTGATAAAAAGTGTAAGCGTGCTGCTATTAGCTCTTTACCTGTGCCGCGTTCACCAATAATAAGTACCGGTTTATCTAAATTAGCCAGTTGCGATACCTGATCTAATACAGACAGAAAGCTATCTGATTGGCCGAGTAAATTATCCTGTTGGCGATATTGGCTCATATTTCCTAACTCTTGGTCATTTTTACTAACAGTTAGTGTATTTCATAATTAGGGATAACTAAAGAAATTTGTATATTTAGTTTAACGTAATGAAAATAAAGTGTATTTTAACTTTTAAAAAGTTGGCAAGCATATTGATACTAGTTATAGCAGACTAACTAAGTTTTAATTACAGAGGTAAATGTTATGGGAATTTTTTCACGTTTTGCAGATATTGTTAATTCTAATATCAACGCCATTTTAGATAAAGCAGAAGACCCAGAAAAAATGGTTCGTCTGATTATTCAAGAAATGGAAGATACGCTTGTTGAAGTACGTTCTACATCAGCTAAAACATTGGCTGAGAAAAAAGAAATTGTACGCCGCTTAGATACACTTAAAGCGCAGGTAAGTGATTGGCAAGATAAAGCCGAACTGGCTTTAAGTAAAGACCGCGACGATTTAGCGCGTTCAGCCTTACTTGAAAAGCAAAAGTCGGCAGATGCAGTTGCTTCAGTAGCGAGTGAGCTTGAACATGTAGAGTCTCATATTGAGAAATTACAGCAAGAAGTAACGACGCTACAAGAAAAGCTAGCAGATGCTAAATCTCGTCAAAAAGCGATTATACTTCGCCAACGTTCGGCTGAGTCGCGCCTTGAAGTGAAAAAGACACTTGATAGCTCAAAAGTAGAAGAAGCACTTAACCGCTTTGAACGTTACGAAACCAAAATTGATGGACTAGAATCTCAAATTGAGTCGTACGATTTAGGTAAAAAGACGTTAGCGGATGAAATTGCTAATCTACAAAAAAATGAAAAGATAGATGATGAGCTAGCCGAACTTAAAAAGAAGTTAGCTGATAAATAATTACATATAAAAATATATGGGGCCCTTGTGCCCCAGCTTAAAAACATCAAAACGGATTGTCAGGAGAGGATTATGTTTGATCCAGAGATATTAGTTGCACCATTTATCTTGTTTATGATTTTTGTTGCTCCGCTGTGGCTAATTTTGCACTACCGTAGCAAGAAACAAGTAAGCCAAGGTTTAAGTGAGCACGAACATCGCCAATTACTTGAGCTTGCACACAAAGCTGAAAAAATGGCTGATCGATTAGAAACACTTGAAGCATTGCTTGATCAAGAGTCACCACAATGGAGACGCAAAGTATGAGTGCCAAACGCGAATTATTAAGAGACCCACAACGCGGTAAAATAGCCGGTGTATGTGCGGGATTAAGTGACTACTTTAATATGGAGTTATGGTTAGTTCGCATTATATTTGTTAGTGCGGTACTGCTAACGGGTGGCCCATTATTTGTGGTAGCGTATATTGCAGCCTGGTTCATTTTAGATAAAAAAGAGCCCGCAACAGCGCAAACAAAAAGCTCAACTAAAACTGATGATCCGCTAGAAGTAAAATTTAAAGTATGGCAAAAAGGCGAGCCGCCGCGCCGCGCATTGCAAGATTTAAAAGAGCGTTTAACGCGTGTAGATACTCGCCTTCAAGATATGGAGCGCCATGTAACTTCAAGCGAGTTTACGGTGAGCCGTGAAATTAACAAACTTTAAAGGATTTAATAGCACCTTATTTGCAGCGTGATAAATTACGGCAAATTAGGTGCAAGACACTTTATGAGCCAATCATTTGCAAAAAAGACCTTTAAAAGCATTAAAGGCAAAGCACAAAAAGCCCTTCATCGCAGTTTAGACCAACACGTAAAGCTTGCCGTAACTGGCCTAAGTGGTAGTGGTAAAACTGCCTTTATTACCGCGCTTGTTAAACACTTAACAACCCAAGCGGACGATAAAAACTTACCTTTTTTTGATGTAATGCGCGAGCACCGCCATGTGGCCACTAAAGTTGTGCCGCAAGAGGCGTTAAAAGTCCCTACGTTTAATTACCCTCGAGCACTCAATACTTTATTACCCAGCGATGGGATGCCTACATGGCCTGCATCTACCGAGCGTATTAATACGCTGCGCTTGGCAATAAAGTATCAAAGTAATGCAGGGCTGCGTGGGCACTTTTCGCCGCAATCAACGCTTTATTTAGATATTATTGACTACCCGGGTGAATGGCTCCTTGATTTACCTATGCTTGAGCAAAGCTATTCTCAATGGTGCGAGCAGCAATATCCGTTATTAACTCAGCCTTCGCGCGTAAACACATCAAGTGACTTTTTAGTGGCCGTTGATCAACTTGACTTAAACGCCCCCGTTGATGAAAACGCACTTGCCCATATTGCTCAGCTTTATCAAAGCATGTTAGTCGGGCTTAAAAAAGACACCAAACTTGCCATGTTACAACCTGGGCGCATGCTAATGCCTGGCGACCTACAAGGCGCGCCATTGTTATTGTTTTTTCCGGTATCGGGTGAAATAAACAGTGACGATGTCGTTGCGGGTTCTAATTTAGCGCATTTAATTAAGCGTTTTAACGCCTATATAAAAGAAGTTGTAAAACCATTTTATAATGAGCATTTTAGGCACTTTGATCGCCAAATTGTACTTGTAGATGTACTTAGTGCATTAAACGAAGGGCACGAAACACTCCAAGAGCAAAGCAGTGTAATAAACCAATTACTCGCACATTTTAACTATGGCGAGTCGGGCTTTTTTAAACGTTTATTTAAGCCCAACATAGACAAAATATTATTTGCAGCTAATAAATCAGATCACATAAGTGCTAAGCACCATAAAGATTTAGCACTGCTACTTGATTCGCTCGTGCATGAGCAAAGTAATCATTTAAAGTTTGATGGTGTAAAAATAGAAACCATGGCCATGTCGTCAATTACAGCAACGCAACCGCGCCAAATTACCGACAAAGGCCAAACGCTTGACTGCATTTACGGTAAACCATTACACGAGCCTGATTGGCTTACGTATCTACCGCCGCAACCACCCTCGCGGATGCTTAATAAAAATGAGTGGCCAGCACAGGGATTTGAGTTTTTATCGTTCTCTCCAATGCCGAGCCCCGATAAACAACTAAAACATATTCGATTAGATCATGTCATGCAGTACCTGCTAGGAGACAAATTAACATGAGTGAGTCAAACCAAACATTTCAAGCAGGGCGTCGTATAGATACGCAAAGCATTGAGCAAAACGAACCCGTTTTAGCACCTGCAAAAATTATTCAGCACGGACAAAGTGATTACGAAGAACTTGAAGATGAAGCACTAGAGCCAGAAATAGATCTGGAACCTGTGTACAAAAAGTCAAAGTGGCAAACGCTTAAAGGTGTTTTTGCTATTAGTTTTATAGTACTGGTGCTTTTAGAGTTTGCGTACTCGTTATTATTTGCTTTCGAGCAGTCAATTATTTTAGGCAGTGTTTATTTAACTGCGGTTGTAAGTGGCGTGCTGCTAATTGGGCGCTTATTGTGGCGAGAGTACCGAATGCTGCGCAGTTTAAAGCGGAACCAACTGCACCGAGTTGAAGCCGACAGGCTTTTAAACAGCGAGCAAGTAGGCGGTGCATTACCTTGGCTCGAAAAGCTTAATAAACATCAGGAGCTTGATAACTTTGAAACCTTTAAAAACCAAGTAGCGATGCATCACAGCGACAAAGAAATAATGACGCTGTACGCCAACAGTTTATTAATAACCCAAGACACCAAAGCTAAAAAGCTTATAAATCGTTTTGCGACTGAATCTGCACTGCTAGTTGCCCTAAGCCCGCTTGCGCTGGTGGATATGATGGCTGTGCTTTGGCGTGGTACTAAGTTAATTGAACAAATTGGTAAAATTTACGGCATTGGTTTTGGCTACGCGAGCCGTATAAAGTTATACCGCATGTTGATAAAACAAGTAATGTTTGTTGGCAGTGCAGAGCTTGTATCTGACCTTGCTGCAACTGCACTAAGTGCTGAGCTTTTAGGTAAGCTTTCGGGACGAGCTGCGCAAGGGGTCAGCGCCGGTATTTTTACAGCGCGTATTGGTTACAAAGCAATGGAGCTTAGTCGCCCATTACCACGGCTTGAAAACAAACGCAGCTTACTAAAAGGCACTGTGCAAAGCATCGCAGGTAAAATTATGAGCCGTAAAAAGGCGGAGTCAACGCAGTAAAATACGAGGGCGTGTTTATCTTTGATGGTTGAATTTGCAGCAGTCTGTTTGGTATTTAGGCAAGGCAGAGCCTATGTAGTGTGGTTATTCCCCATAAATAGGTGATAACGTAGCATTAATGCCAAACAGGCGCTGCCCAAAGGGTTCTTCCTAGGGGCTATTTACTCTTTGTTGCCTACATGGATGTAGGTAAGGGGCGTGAGCAGGACGCGGAAGCTTTGCTCGGTTTTACTTATTCTTACATGGATGTAAGCCAGTAGGGTAACGCAGGAGCAGTTACCGAGCCCACTAGGTTACAAACCTCGCGCCGCGATTTAATCTTCCTTGGATTGAACAAATTTCAATCCGCAAAGGTCAACACGCCCTGGTGGCAATATTTGTGTACAAACGTGCGCTGCACGGTTTTTACACAAATAGCCATCTGAGCATCCGGCATGCTTGCTGTTTGTAAGCGCATACGTTTTGATTGTTGAATCGCAAAAACATAATAATCAAAAAAATGAGCCTACAATGAGCAAGCATCATATAAACACCCAGTGTATTCACGGACCACAAAAAGCAAACGACCCGCACGGCGCACTTACTTCTCCTTTGTATCAAACCTCGACCTTTCATTTTGAAAATGCCGCACAAGGTGCTGCGCGTTTTGCAGGCGACGAACCTGGCTATATTTATACGCGTTTAGGAAACCCCACAACCACAGAGCTTGAACAAAAAGTTGCTCAACTAGAGAGTTGTGAAGCAGCAGCTGCAACCGCAACAGGTATGGGGGCTGTATCTGCCTCAGTACTGAGCTTTTTATCGCAAGGAGATCATCTTGTTGCCTCAAGTGCTTTATATGGTTGTACCTTTGCGTTTTTCTCGCATATGTTGCCGCGCTGGGGAATCGAAGTCACTTTTGTTGATATGACCAACGAGGACGAACTACGCGCTGCCATCAAACCTAATTCAAAAATGATATTTGTAGAAACGCCAATCAACCCCACTATGGCGGTTATTGATTTGGCACTTATTGGCGCAGTTGCTAAAGAGCACAACTTAATTAGTGTGGTCGACAACACCTTTTTAACGCCGCTACTGCAATCGCCTAAAAAATACGGTATCGACATTATAATGCACAGTGCGACCAAGTACTTAAACGGCCACGGAGATGTAGTTGCCGGTATTGTATGTGGATCGTTTGAGCACATAACACACATTAAAATGACCGTACTAAAAGATATTGGTGCAACCATAAGCCCACACGATGCATGGCTAATTAATCGAGGCCTAAAAACACTCGCTATTAGAATAGAGCGCCATTGTCAAAGCGCACAAACAATAGCGCAATATCTAGAGGCTCACCCACAAGTAAGCACCGTATATTACCCGGGGCTTAAGTCGCACCCAGGTTATAAGTTTATTGGTAATCAAATGAAAGCCGCTGGTGGTGTTATTGCGTTTGAAATAAAAGGCACGCTACAAGATGGCGCACAATTTATTGATAGTATGAAACTTTGTACACTTGCAGTAAGCCTCGGCGACGCTGAAACACTGATTCAGCATCCTGCATCTATGACTCACTCGCCTTATACGCCAGAGGAGCGAGCTGCCGCTGGAATAAGTGATGGGCTGATCAGACTCTCGGTTGGGCTTGAAGATGTTAACGACATTATTAGTGATTTAGACCAAGCTTTTACTAAAATTGGTTAGGTGTATTTAATTATATACACTAAAAACAAGGTGTAGGCCTTTGTTTAAAGGCCTGTATTTTTAGTGTGCCATAGCTGTAATTTTAACTTTACAATGTAAGTGATCGCGCTAAATACTGATGTTAGCCTATCTATTAAACTTTTCTTCACTTTTGCATAGTATGGGGCCATTCGATATTCATTAGGTTTGAGTATCACACTGACACCGATTTAGGGCTCACACCCAAGAAGGTACTTATGGCTAAAGCAAGTAAATACACATCCAAAACACCAGACGAAAATGGTGTTATACATTGGAGTGATGAAGAAAATAAAATTTGGTCTGAGCTTGTAGCGCGCCAACTTGCATGCATTGAAGGCAAAGCCTGCGATGAGTACATGCAAGGGTTAAAAAAGATTAACCTGCCGCACGACCGCATTCCGCAGTTAAGCGAACTAAACGAAGTGTTACTAGCCACAACCGGTTGGCAAGTTGCACCAGTACCTGCGCTTATCGACTTTGATGAGTTTTTTAGATTACTGGCAAACAAGCAGTTTCCGGTAGCTACATTTATTCGTAGCCGCGAAGAATTTGACTACCTACAAGAGCCTGATATTTTTCATGAAATATTTGGCCATTGCGCCATGCTAACTAACCCTGACTTTGCCGAGTTTACGCATAAGTACGGGCAATTAGGTTACGCAGCGCAGAAAAAAGACCGTGTATACCTTGCGCGTATATACTGGTTTACAGTCGAATTTGGTTTAATGCAAACCGAACACGGTCTGCGTATTTACGGCGGTGGTATTTTATCAAGCCCAGGGGAGACTCAGTACGTATACTCAAACACGCCAGAAATCAGCCCAATGAATGTTCTAGATGTACTGCGTACGCCGTACCGTATTGATATTATGCAACCACAGTACTACACCATAAATTCGATTCATGATCTGTTTGATATATCACAAATGGATATTATGACTTTGGTTGAGCGAGCTAAAGAGCTTGGTTTGCACGACCCAAAATTTCCACCAAAAGAAAAATTAGCCAGTTAAACATTAATGCTACAAAAGCTAAAAGTAAGGATTTAGAATGTCTTCATTAAGTGCACAAAAATGCGAAGCCTGTCATGTAGATGCGCCAAAAGTATCTGACGAAGAGTTAGCACAATTAATTACTAAAATCCCAGATTGGGTACCAGAAGTACGTGACGGCATTATGCAGCTTGAGCGTGTTTATAAATTTAAAAACTTCAAACAGGCTATCGCGTTTACTAACAAAGTAGGCGACATGGCAGAAGACGAAGGCCATCACCCAGGTTTATTAACCGAGTGGGGCAAAGTAACGGTTACATGGTGGAGCCATTCAATTAAAGGCCTACACAAAAACGATTTTATTTGCGCAGCTAAAACAGACGACGTATTTAACGCGCTGTAGTTAAAAATTAATTGAGCGAACTAAAAAGGCACTTTTCAGTGCCTTTTTTATTGCAATAATTGTGTATTAAATACGATGCTTATTTAAGGTTTATCGCTATTTAACATGTCATCGTGTTCGGCCATATCCCAAGGTAGTTCACCTGGGCTGTTACCTAAAAAGTGTAAGTAATTCTCAAATTGATCAAGAATATCCTTCACAATATCATCTTCACTGTAACCATACACATCGTAAGATTGCCCACCACGGCGTAAGAAAACATCAGCCTTGTAATACATTTCGATGTTATCAATCTCAGGTTTCAGCTCAGAATAGGCAAAGCTTGGCATAGGGTGTTCGGTTAGACGAATGTCATACACAAAATCAACATGCTCATGGCGTAGCACAGTTAAATGAGCACGGCCTAAGTCGGTATCAAAATCAACCTCTGCATGCCATTGTCGCGCTTTTAATTCAGCCTGAACGGCTTGCATTGCTTGTACTACCACACTACTAATGAAGGTGTGTACTTTTTCTTTATTGGGGTAATTAACCATGGCGGCTAAACGGCGCTTCCAATGAGATAAGTTAATATTACGGCCATTAAGCGCATGTGCTTGTAAACTAGTATCGCGATGGCCTTCAATGGTGAGTGCTCGCCAAAGCCCAGCGGTGGCAATAAGCATAATAATCGCAAAGGGTAAGGCACTGGCTATAGTCATAGTTTGTAGCGCACTTAACCCACCTGCCACTAATAAAACAGCAGCCACCGCGCCCTCTAGCACAGCCCAAAACACGCGTTGCCATGCGGGTGTATTAATATTACCTCCAGAGGCGAGAGAATCAATAACTAATGATCCTGAGTCAGACGAAGTAACAAAAAAGGTAATGATTAGAATAACGGTAAGTAGCGAAATAATAAATGATAACGGTAACACCTCAAATAACTGAAACAATGCAACAGCTTGGTTTGCTTGAACATCAGTAATTAAAGTATTGAACCCTTCATTCATTATTAGATTTAACGCGGTATCACCAAACACAGAAAACCATAAAAAGGTAAAAATAGTCGGGACTAGCATCACGCCAACAACAAATTGCCTGATGGTTCTGCCGCGGCTAATTTTAGCGATAAACATGCCAACAAAGGGTGCCCAAGCAATAGTCCAGCCAAATATAAATAGGGTCCAGTTACCAATCCAATCACTACGGCTGTACGCCTGTAAATTAAAAGTACGCTCAACAATACCGCTAAGGTAGCTGCCGGTATTTTGTAAAAACGATTCAAGAATATGAATAGTAGGGCCAATAAAAAATACAAAGGCCATTAACGACACTGCAAGAGTCATGTTTACAATAGATAAGCGCTTTACACCTTTATCCATCCCAGCCACTACTGAGAGAGTAGCTGCTGCGGTAATAATGGCAATAGCAGTAATTTGTACTGTGGTATTAATAGGGATACTTGGCCACAAATAATGCAGCCCAGCATTAATTTGGGTAACGGAAAGTCCTAACGTTGTGGCAATGCCAAATAACGTGCCTAATATGGCAAACACATCAACAGTGTGACCAATAGGACCATATATTTTATCACCAATAAGTGGATACAACGCTGAGCGAATCGACAGTGGGAGGCCATGACGAAATGCAAAATACGCAAGGACTAAACCGACAATCCCATAGATTGCCCATATGTGAAAACCCCAATGAAAAAATGCAATTTGCATAGCTTGCTTGGCAGCGTCGACGGTTTCTGCTGCGCCTGCGGGCGGAGATGCATAATGGAGCACGGGCTCTGCTACACCAAAATAAAGTAATGCGACTCCGTAACCGGCCGAAAATAGCATAGCAAACCATTCAGCGAAACTGTATTGCGGCTGCGCATGATCAGGGCCCAGCTTGATATTTCCCCAGCTGGAGGCTGCTACACAAACAATGAAAACTAAGAAAATAGCGACTGATAACATATAAAACCAACCAAAGGTTTCTGTTATCCACTTGAGGGTAACGCTGAATACTTGCCCTGCGAGTTCAGGGTTGCTAATTGTACCAATTACCAAGAGCAGAATAATAACCACTGCAGGTAAAAATACCGGTAGCAAAATAGTTGAGCGTAAAGCAGTTTTTGTCATATTAATCCTTAATATTAATTGCTAACTTTCAATTATACTTTACTACCTTATTATATCTTGGGTGTGTTGGCTAATTCAGTCTCTTGTTTAAGATTATCAAATTTTATTGTTGCCACTTATCAAGGTTAAACTAAAGATTAACATTACTTGGGATTTTAAATATGGAATATGTTTATCATTACACTTCTGCAGATGGTTTAAAGGGAATTTTAGAGAGCAAAAGTTTATGGGCTACTAACGCAGAGTATCTAAATGATTTTAGAGAAATAAAGCAAGGTATTGATAGAATAAAATCACTCAGAGGGAGTTTGTCTGAGTTTTCACAAATCAAACTCGAAGAAATTTATGCCAAACACAAAAATATACCTTTAGATGTTACCCAAAAAGAAATGCGAAGTAAGGACGTGCATCTCGCAAATCATTTTTTAAATTTTCTATGGAATATAATTGATAATAATACCATTGATGAAATTTATACCACTTCATTTACAACTAAGCGTGATAGCCTAAACCACTGGCTAACTTACGGGTCAGAGCAAACTTCATATTGCATAAAGTTTAATAAAGAAAAGCTATTTGATGATGAGTACTTTAGGCAAAGAAAACTTTTGAGTGGCTATGATGATGTTGATTACCAACCAACTGAGGAAATGCTTCATTCTTTAATTGAAGAACACTATCTGCCTGAGGTTTTAAGTTATGTGTTAGATCCAAATTTAAATGGAAATGACCTAAATGAAAAATGTGCTATTGCTGCAATTGAAATTTTTAATGAAGCGATTTTTAAGATTGCTAGCATAAAAGATCAAGCGTTCGAATATGAAGAAGAGTATCGTTTTACTCTTTTTTACCCTGGTTTAGTCTCATTAAATGAAAATACTGAAAAGGGTTATTTTGATTTTATAGACTCCTCTAATATTGATTTTATAGAGCTTGAAAATGGAGTGAAAGAGTTTTTTCCTTTATGCTACAGAACCCTAAAGTCTGGCATTATAGCCCCATATAGAGCGATACCTTTTCCTAAAAATTCAATTGATGAAATTATAATAGGACCATCAGAAAATAATGAGTTAGCTGTTAAAGGCTTAAAGTCTTTTTTGAGTTCATTAAATTTTGATGTAGAAGTGTCTAGTACTAAAACTTCATTTAGAAGAATTTAAAAAAGCTCCAAACCAAAGGGCTTAGAGCTTTCTATATATAATTAAAGTTTAGCTAAAACACTTAACTTCAACGTATCGTTGGGTTTCGTTTCACTCAACCCAATCGACTATTACTCATCAATTGAGCGTAGTAGGGCGTTGATGCCTACTTTTTCACGTGTTTGTTTGTCTACTTTTTTAACGATGATTGCAGCGTAAAGGCTGTGGGTGCCATCTTTTGACGGTAGTGCGCCTGGAACAACTACTGCCCCTGCTGGTACGCGGCCGTAGTGAATTTCGCCGGTTTCGCGGTCATAAATACGAGTGCTTTGGCTGATGTAAACGCCCATTGAAATTACTGCGCCTTCTTCAACAATTACGCCTTCAACAATTTCAGAACGTGCGCCAATAAAGCAGTTGTCTTCAATGATAGTTGGATTAGCTTGTAGAGGCTCTAAAACGCCGCCTATGCCTACGCCACCTGATAAATGTACGTTCTTACCAATTTGTGCACATGAGCCTACAGTCGCCCATGTATCAACCATGGTGCCGTCGTCAACGTATGCGCCAATATTTACGTACGATGGCATAAGTACGACGTTTTTACCTACAAAGCTGCCTTTACGTGCTACTGCGTTTGGTACTACGCGCATACCACCTTGCTGAAATTGCTCTGGCGTGTAGTCGCTAAATTTAAGTGGTACTTTGTCGTAAAACTGGTTTACGCCGTCGTTCATTGGTTGGTTGTCGCGAATACGAAACGACAGTAAAACGGCTTTTTTAAGCCACTGGTGTACAACCCATTCACCTGATATTTTTTCAGCAACGCGTGCTGCGCCGCTATCAAGCAAATCAAGTGCATCAATAATGGCTTGTTTTACGTCGCTTGATACTGTGCTTGGGCTAATACTATCGCGGTTGTCCCATGCGTTTTCGATCATCGTTTTTAAATCTGACATGTGTGTCCTCTATTCTGTTTCGGCGTTGAATTTTTTACGTAATGCCTGATGAATTTTTGCTTGCTCTTCATCAGTCAGCGCTTGGTATTCGTTATTAGATACAACAAAGAAATCCTCTGCACGTTCACCTACCGTTGTAATACGGGCAGCGTGAATGTGTAGTAAATGCGCTTGGAAAACTTCGGCTATTTTGGTTAGTAAACCTTGTATATCGACGGCTTGAATTTCTATTAAGCTACGGTCTTTGCGTGCATGTGGGCGCAACACAATTTTAGGTTTAATATTAAAATCTTTAAAGCGTTGAGAGCGGCTCTTTTTAAAGCGAATTTTTTTACGCGGATCGCTAAGTGCTTGCTCAAGCCCGCGTTTAATTGATTGCGCTCGACCACTTGCAATAGGGTCGCCACTTACTTCAAGTATTACAAAGCTAAACAGGACGTAACCATCTTTTGTGGTCAGTACTTGCGCGTGCTGTATTTGTGCTTTTTTAGAGCCAATTACACTCACTAATCTCGCAAAAAGCGCACCAGAGTAGGGGCTGTATACAAATACTTGTGTACCCCCATGCATTGCTTTGTTAGATACAATGACACTGGGTTGGCTTAAATCGGTGCTAGTTAATAAATGCTCACTTTGCCACGATATTTGCTGTTCGCTAAAGGCGGTAAAGTAGTTGGCTTTAAAGCGACTCCAAATTAAATCAATTTTATTCTCAGGGTAACCTAAGTTGAGTAGACGTTGTTTAGCTTGGTGCTTTTTATCGCGAATTTGGTCGCGCTGATCCATTGGGTTTTCAAGCCCTAAGCGTAATGCGCGCTGCGTGTGCAAGTACAATTCACGCAGTAGGGTGTTTTTCCAATCGTTCCATAAGTTGTCGTTGGTTGCACGGATGTCGGCAACGGTTAAACAATATAAATAGTCGAGTTGGCGCTCTGTTTTAATACGTGTTGCAAAGTCTTTTATTACAGCAGGGTCGTTAATATCTTTACGCTGCGCGGTAACCGACATAAGTAAATGGTTACTTACAAGCCATGCTACTAATTTTGCGTCAGAGGATGAAAAACCATGTAGTTTAGCAAAGGCTATAGCATCAACAGCGCCAAGTTCTGAGTGATCTCCCCCTCGTCCCTTAGCAATGTCGTGAAATATACCGGCTAAATAAAGTAGCTCTGGTTTGTCCATTCGAGTGACTATTTCACTACAAATAGGAAACTCGCTAATGCCAGTTTTATCAAAGTATTCGTAAATATTTTTGATTAATTTGTGAGTATGCTCATCTACGGTGTAGGCGTGAAACAAATCGAACTGCATTTGTCCAAATATATTACGCCACTGCGGTAAGTAGGCGGCAAGCATGCCGTGTTTGTGCATTAACGTAAATGCGCGGCCCATACCATTAGGGTGTTTAACTAAGCGTAAAAAAGCTTCACGACAGGCTGCATAATCTTGTAAATCCCCCAATAAACGGCGGCGTACTTGGCGGATTGTACGAATAGTGCTTGGGTAAATATGCGTTATTGCAGGGTTGTCTGCTATGTGCTCAAACAATACAAAAAGTTGGTCACGTCTAAAAAATACAGATGGATCTTTTACGCGTATTTGATGGCCCACTTGCTCAAAGTTTCTGTCGAGTACTATCACCGTTTTTTCACTACTTTCGGGCATGATACTTTGCTCAAAGTATGAAAGTAGCATTTGGTTAAGTTCGCGCACGCGGCTCATTATTCTAAATAAGCGCTTCATCATACGCTCAACAGAGGCTTTACCGTCGCTACCAAAACCTAAAATTTCGGCGGCTTGTGGTTGATGATCAAACAATAAGCGGTTTTCAGCCCGACCTGCGGCTAGATGCAGTGCAAAGCGAATATTCCATAGGTTCTCTAGGCACTCTGAAAGCTCTTGAAACTCTTCATGGGTTAAGTAGCCGTGACTTATTAACTCTTGCAGGGTTTCGGTTCTAAAGTGCTTTTTTGCGACCCAAATAATGGTTTGCAAGTCGCGCAGGCCACCGGGGTTTTCTTTAATGTTTGGCTCAAGATTATACGCGGTGCCATGGCACTTTTTGTGACGTAAGTTTTGTTCTTGAACTTTGGCAGTAAAAAACTCACCGGAGCGCCATACGGGGGTTTCTAGAATATGCGTTTTGAGTTTTTCAAACTCAATATGATTACCAAAAATAAGGCGGCTTTCGAGTAAACTGGTGGCAAAAGTAACGTCTTCACGTTTTTGCTCAATGGCTTGTTCTATCGTGCGCACGCTGTGGCCAATCTCTAAGTTGAGATCCCATAGCATGGTGACAAACTGGCCTATTTTTTCGCATATTTCTTCGCTTGGTGGTTTAGTTACAAGCAATAAAAAATCGATGTCGGAGTAGGGATGTAGCTCGCCACGTCCGTATCCGCCTACTGCTATTAGTGCTAAATCAGGTTCGCGCGCTAAGTCGTAAACATGAAAAAGCTTAATTAGTAGGCGGTCAATAAACTCAGCCCGGGCATTAATTAAATTCCCAACCGGTTGTTTAGAAAATTCGTTATGTAACCATTTATAAAAATAGCTAGAACAATCGCGATAATCACTAAGTTGCTCTGCATCGCTGAGCAACTTTTTTACTTTGTTGGGTAATGCCACGTGGGCTGGCTCCTAATTTCTTATTTATTATTAGTGTTCTATGATCCTGTCGATAGTATCATCTGATCGTAGCGTTAAAATTTCAACACCATTTTCAGTCACTAATAAAGTATGTTCCCACTGTGCAGACAAGCTGCGGTCGCGAGTTACTACAGTCCAATCATCTTTAAGTAGCTTACATTGGCGTTTACCCGCATTAACCATTGGTTCAATTGTTAAGCACATGCCCGCTTTTAAAGTTTCGCCAGTACCCGCTTTACCGTAGTGCATTACTTGTGGTTCTTCATGAAATCCTGCGCCAATACCGTGGCCGCAATATTCACGAACAATAGAGTAATTAAAACTTTCTGCATATTTTTGAATAGCAGAGCCAATATCACCTAAGCGCACACCTGGTTTTACCATTTTAATAGCAAGGTATAAGCTTTCTTGTGTTACTTCTGCAAGACGCTTAGCTTGGATGTTTGGTGTACCAACGTGGAACATTTTAGAAGTATCGCCGTGGTAGCCATCTTTAATGACAGTTACGTCAATATTTACGCTGTCGCCTTCTTTTAATGCTTTGTCATTTGGAATTCCGTGACAAATAACATGATTAACTGACGTACAAACTGATTTTGGAAAGCCATGATAATTTAACGGAGCAGGGATTGCTTGTTGCACATTAACAATATAATCATGACAAAGTGTATTTAGCTCATCGGTGGTAACACCCGGCACTACATGAGGGCCGATCATTTCAAGTACATCGGCCGCTAAGCGCCCAGCTACGCGCATTTTCTCTATTTCTTCAGGGGTCTTGATAATAGCGCTCATTGAGGCTCCAAAGTTGAGTTTCTAACATTTATCGCCGAACAAATTTTGCACGCGACGTTGAGTATTTAATTTTAATATGGTATAAAGCGCGCCGTCTTTTTACAAATAAATTCTTAAATGATTTTTTGTATTTAAGGCAAACACAATTTTATTTTAACACACACACGTATCGTCACATACACTTGGGTGCATTTGAAGTTTAATTACTTCGGTGTTGGTGCTATGGGATATGTGGAGGCCTAACCCTAAACAACTATAGAGGATCTATAAAATGGCAAACGTTTCAATGCGCGATATGCTTCAAGCTGGTGTTCACTTTGGTCACCAAGCACGTTACTGGAACCCTAAGATGAAGCCTTTCATCTTCGGCACACGTAACCGTGTACATATCATCAACCTTGAGCAAACTGTACCAATGTTCAACGACGCACTTAAGTTTTTATCAAGTGCTGCAGCTAACAAAGGTAAAGTTCTTTTCGTTGGTACTAAGCGCGCAGCAAGCGACGCAGTTAAAGCAGCTGCTTTAGAAAGCGATCAGTTCTTCGTAAATCACCGTTGGTTAGGTGGTATGTTGACTAACTGGAAAACTGTACGTCAATCAATCAAGCGTCTTAAAGACCTTGAAGTACAAAGCCAAGACGGTACTTTCGAGAAATTAACTAAGAAAGAAACGTTAATGCTTAACCGCGAAATGGAAAAGCTTGAAAAGAGCCTTGGTGGTATCAAAAACATGGGCGGTCTTCCAGACGCGCTTTTCGTTATCGATGCTGACCACGAGCACATTGCTATCCGTGAAGCAAACAACCTAGGTATCCCTGTTGTTGCAATCGTTGATACTAACTCTAACCCAGACGGCGTTGATTACATCGTTCCTGGTAACGATGATGCTATCCGTGCTGTAAGCCTTTACACTAGCGCTGTTGCAGCTGCTATCACTGAAGGTCGCGAGAATAACATCGTTGCTCAAGCTGAGAAAGACGATTTCGTTGAAGCTGAGTAATTAGCTATCATCAAGTCTTCATCTTTTTAAGGTGAAGACTTGTTATTCTTGTAGAGCGGGTAACCCGCTTATCTAAACCAGATTTCAGATTTGAGGATTTACTAATGGCTGTAACTACTGCCCTAGTTAAAGAATTACGCGAGCGCACAGGCGCTGGCATGATGGATTGTAAAAAAGCGTTAACTGAGACTGATGGCGACATCGAGTTAGCGATTGAAAACATGCGTAAAAGTGGCGCTGCTAAAGCTGCTAAAAAAGCAGGTAACATTGCTGCTGAAGGTACTATCATCATCAAGCAAAACGCTGGTGTTGCAGTACTAGTAGAAGTTAACTGTCAAACAGACTTCGTTGCAAAAGACGTAAGCTTTTTAGCATTTGCTGATAAAGTTGCTGAAGCTGCAATTGCTGACACTCTTACTATCGAAGACTTACAAGCTAAGTTTGAAGAAGACCGTGTTGAGCTAGTAACTAAAATTGGCGAAAACATCAACGTACGTCGTCTGCAGTACATCGCTGGTGAAAACCTAGTTGAGTACCGTCATGGCGACCGTATCGGTGTTGTTGTTGCAGGTGTTGCTGATGAAGAAACACTTAAGCACGTTGCAATGCACGTTGCTGCTTCACGTCCAGAGTACTTAACTCCTTCTGACGTACCAGCTGACGTTGTAGAAAAAGAAAAGCAAGTACAAATCGAAATCGCGATGAATGAAGGCAAGCCTGCTGAAATCGCTGAGAAGATGGTTGTTGGTCGCATGAAAAAATTCACTGGTGAGGTTTCTCTTACTGGTCAAGCTTTCATCATGGAACCTAAAAAATCTGTTGGCGATATTCTTAAAGAGAAAAATGCAACAGTTACTGGCTTTGTACGTGTAGAAGTTGGTGAAGGTATCGAGAAGAAAGAAGAAGATTTTGCTGCTGAAGTTGCTGCTCAAATTGCAGCTGCTAAAGGTCAGTAAGATTAACTATTTGTGATGCAAAAGGAAATTAGATGCAATTAAAGTACTATTTGGTTTTGCTTCACAGCTAGAAATTCTTTAAAATAACCGCGCTTTTATGTTTAACATAAGCGCGGTTATTTTTTATCCATAATTCAATAAAAGTTGGCCCCTATACTATGACTATCAATCGCAAACCTATTTTCAGACGTGTTCTTCTCAAATTAAGTGGTGAAGCTTTAATGGGAGACGAAGGCTTCGGCATCGACCCTAAAGTTTTAGACCGTATGGCACAAGAAATTAAAGAGCTAGTAGAGCTTGACGTAGAAGTGGGTTTAGTTATTGGTGGAGGTAACTTTTTACGCGGTGGTTCACTTGCAGAAGCAGGTATGAACCGCGTAGTAGGCGACCACATGGGTATGCTTGCAACGGTTATGAATGGCCTTGCAATGCGTGATGCGCTACACCGTGCATTTGTAAACTGTCGCTTAATGTCGGCTATTCCGCTAAATGGTGTATGTGACGCTTATAACTGGGCTGAAGCAATTAGTTTATTGAAAACTGGCCGCGTTGTTATTTTTGCAGCAGGCACCGGTAACCCATTTTTTACTACCGATTCTGCAGCGTGTTTACGCGGTATCGAAATTGAAGCGGATACAGTAATTAAAGCGACTAAAGTGGATGGCGTGTACAGTGATGATCCTGTTAAAAACCCAGAAGCGACGCTTTACAGCCACTTAAGCTACAATGAAATCATTGAAAAAGAATTAAAAGTTATGGATTTAGCGGCATTTACTCTAGCCCGCGATCACAATATGCCATTGAGCGTATTTAATATGAATAAATCAGGCGCGCTAAAACGCGTAATTATGGGTGAAGAAGAAGGAACACTTATTTCTTCACAAGCCTCAGATGAAATAATCAAATAATTAGGATTAAACCGTGATTAACGATATTCAAAAAGACGCGCAAGCGCGCATGCAAAAAAGTGTAACTGCACTAGGTAGCCAATTATCTAAAATTCGTACTGGCCGTGCACATCCTGCAATCCTAGATGGCATTATGGTGTCGTACTACGGTGCACCAACGCCTTTAAACCAAGTTGCTAACGTAACAATTGAAGATTCTCGTACACTTGCTATTGGTGTATTTGATAAGTCTTTAGCGCAAGCTGTTGAAAAAGCAATTATGGCGTCTGACTTAGGTTTAAACCCTATGTCGGCAGGTACTGTTATTCGTGTACCTCTTCCTCCACTTACAGAAGAGCGTCGTAAAGACCTAATCAAAATTGTACGTGGCGAAGTTGAAGGCGGTCGTGTTGCTATTCGTAACATTCGTCGTGATGCTAATGGCGATGTAAAAGGTTTATTAAAAGATAAAGAAATATCTGAAGATGAAGCGCGTCAATCAGATGATGCGATTCAAAAACTTACAGATAAGTTTATCAAAGAAATGGATACTCTATTAGCTGCTAAAGAAGCAGAGTTAATGGAAATCTAAGTAAGTCCCTGTTTATCTTTTGAGGTTAAATTTGCAGTAGTGTGTTTGGCTTTAAGGCAAGGCAGAGCCTACGTAGTGTGGTTATTACTCATTATTAGGCGATAGCAATGCATAAAATCTAAAAACGCGCTGCCCAAAGGGTTCTGCCTAGATTGAATAAATTACAATCCTGAAAGGTCGACAGGACCTATTAAAATTATTAGTTTTGAAACGCCGTCTAGGGTATACTAGGCGGCGTTTTTTTATGGAATACTCGATATTTATGGTTCTAGATGCTGACACAATTTCACAGCAATGTTTACCCAAACATGTTGCTATCATCATGGATGGGAACGGACGTTGGGCACAAGCTAGAAATAGACCTCGTGTGTACGGGCATAAAAAAGGCGTAGACGCAGTTCGTCAATCTGTTCAGTTTTGTACTAAATTAGGGATACAATCGCTAACCTTATTTGCTTTTAGTAGTGAAAACTGGCGCCGCCCTGAAGACGAAGTAAACACTTTAATGGAGCTTTTCTTATTTGTTTTAACAAAGGAAGTTAAAAAGCTTCATAAAAACAATGTAAAACTGACCATTATTGGAGACTTATCACGATTTTCTGAAGGATTACGTAGCAAGGTAGACGCTGCGCATAAGCTGACTGAAAATAATACCGGATTGCGCTTAAATGTTGCAGCTAATTACGGTGGTCGTTGGGATATGGCTAACGCGGCTAAACAACTTGCTTTGCAAGTTGCGCAAGGCACACTCAACGCAGAAGATATTACAGAAGAGCGCTTAGCACAGCATATGAGCATGGCAGATCAGGCAGAACCTGATTTACTTATTCGCACTGGTGGCGATGTTCGTATTAGTAATTTTTTACTATGGCAAGTTGCTTATGCAGAACTTTACTTTACCGAAACACTTTGGCCTGATTTTAATGAAGCAGCATTTGCTGAGGCTATAGCGTGTTACGTTGCCAGAGAGCGACGTTTTGGTTGTACGGGCGAACAAATAAAACAATTACTCGCTCAAACCTAAATAGAATAAGGGTCACATTTTGTTAAAACAACGAATTTTAACCTCACTTGTGCTTGCACCATCGGCATTAGCTTTGGTTTTTTATACACCGCTTACGTTATTTAGTTACTTTGCCGGTGCAATAGTATTATTAGGCGCATGGGAATGGTCTGCGTTTATGGGTTTATGCGATAAGCTCAAACGTGGTGCTTTTGTTGTATTGATTGCAGCCTTACTTGGCCTGCTTAATTTACATTGGCCTATTGAATCACTATGGGAAAGTGGCAAGCTAGTAGGTGATGCGAATTACTTATTTACGCTTTCGTTTGCTTGGTGGATTGTTGCTAGTTATTTAATTTGGCGCTATCCAGAGATGGCTAAAGCGTGGAATGAAGGTCTAGTAATGCGCGGCATTGCAGGTTTATTAACACTTGTGCCGTTATGGCTTGCACTAAATACGCTGCGCAGTGCGCAATATGCTGAATCAACACATTTTGGCTCTGTACTTATTTTAGTCGTATTGGGTATTGTGTGGAGTGCAGACGTTGGTGCTTATTTTTCAGGTAAGAGCTTTGGTAAGCATAAACTTATGCCAAAAGTGAGCCCTAATAAAACAATTGAAGGGTTAGCAGGCGGTGTAGTCGCTTCTATCATTTTTGTTTTAGCATTTTGTCACTTTACCGATGTTGATTTAGGTGTTTGGCCTATCTACGCGATAATGACTGCATTTATTGCATTGTTCTCTGCGGTAGGTGATTTACTTGAAAGCATGTTTAAACGTGAAGCTGGTTTAAAAGATAGCGGCCGTTGTTTACCTGGGCACGGCGGTATTTTAGATCGCATTGACAGCTTAACGGCTGCAGCTCCAATGTTTGTAATGTGCTATGCGTGGACTCTTAGTTTATGAGCCAAAAGCAATTGCTGGTTATTTTAGGCGCAACAGGTTCAATTGGTTTAAGTACACTAGATGTTGTATCGCGCAATAAAGAGTTATTTGATGTTTTTGTTTTAGCTGCAGGGCAAAACGCAAAAAAAATGGCTGAGCTGTGTATTGAACACGAACCACTTTATGCGATTATGGCTACCCAGCAAGCCGCTGAGCAGTTATCTGCTTATTTAGCTAATACACCATGCCAAACGCTTGTTATGCACGGCGAGCAAGCAATGTGCGACTTATGTGCTCACCCAGATGTTGATGTCGTGATGTCGGCAATTGTAGGTGCCGCTGGTTTACTGCCAACATTAAGTGCAGTAGAAGCAGGTAAAAAAGTACTCCTTGCTAATAAAGAATCGTTAGTTATGTCAGGTCAGTTGTTTATTGATAAAGTTAAACAACATAAAGCGACCTTGCTGCCAATTGATAGCGAACATAATGCTATTTTTCAATGTCTACCTTCTTCGTTACAAAGTGCCAAAGGCGATCAAAATTTACAGCAACATGGCGTAAGTAAAATTTTGCTTACCGGTTCTGGTGGCCCGTTTTTAACGCGCGATATAAACACACTAAAAGATGTAACTGTAAGTGAAGCCGTGGCGCATCCTAACTGGTCGATGGGTCAAAAAATATCAGTAGACTCGGCCACTATGATGAATAAAGGCTTAGAGTTTATTGAAGCTAAGTGGTTATTCAATTGCGACACCAGTGATATAGACGTAGTGATTCATCCACAAAGTATTATTCACTCAATGGTGCAATATCATGACGGTTCTATTTTAGCGCAAATGGGTAACCCTGATATGCGCACGCCAATTGCCCATGCACTTGCATACCCTGAGCGAATTAATGCAGGCGTTAAACCGTTAAACTTCTCTGATATATGTGATTTCTCATTCACCAAGCCTGACTTTTCTCGCTATCCAAATTTACAATTAGCGATTGATGCGTGTAGTGCAGGGCAGGGCGCGACTACAACGGTTAATGCTGCAAATGAGATAGCAGTAAGTGCATTCTTAAACGGTAAAATTGGTTTTACTGATATATACAAAATAAATGCACAAACGCTTGAATCTGCAACGTATACCAATGTACAAAGCTTAGATGAAATTTTAGAGTGCGATAAATTAGCGCGTATTAGCGCTTCAGAATTTATAACAAAAGTGGCGCATTAATATGTTTGATTTTTTTTGGAATCTTGGCTCATTTATTTTAGCGCTTGGTATTTTAGTGGCCATACATGAATATGGCCATTTTTGGGTTGCACGAAAAATGGGCGTTAAAGTGCTGCGTTTTTCAATTGGCTTTGGTAAGCCACTATTAAAATGGCACGATAAATATAATACCGAATATGTGATTGCGGCTATTCCATTAGGCGGTTATGTAAAAATGCTTGATGAGCGTGTTGATGACGTGCCGGCAAACCAACGTCATTTATCGTTTAACGCTAAATCTGTACAAGCACGTATTGCCATAGTTGCAGCGGGTCCAATGGCCAACTTTTTGTTTGCCATTTTTGCTCTTGCTGTAATGTATATGGTGGGTGTGCAGTCGGTAAAGCCTGTGGTAGGTAGTATTACCGAGGGTAGCCGAGCAGAGCAAGCGGGCATTATGCCTTCTCAACATATTATAAAAATTGGTGATGATGATATAACGACCTGGCAAGATGCCACGTTTGCACTTATGTCTAATTTAGGTGAAGAAAGCGTTGAAGTGATAGTGCGCGATAAAAACCTTCAACCACGTGTTAAAACGCTTAATTTAGAGGGGTGGAAACTAGATCAGCAAGACGTGCCACCATTAAGCTCGTTAGGTATTGTACCGTTTAGACCTCAAGCAACTTTAACAATTGCCGCCGTAACTAAAGACTCAGCTGCAGAACACGCTAATTTACAAGTTAATGACACAATTTTGGCTGTAAACGGTGAAACAATAAGCAATTGGCAGCAATTAGTTAATCTTATTACGCAATCAGCTAACAAATCTTTACAATTTAGTGTAAAAAGACAAGATACTATAAAAGCCATTACAGTAACCCCTAAAGGGCGCATTGATAATAACGGTATTGAGCAAGGCTTTTTAGGTGTTGCTCCTGTTGTACAGCAATGGCCTGATGGTTATGTAGAGACTAGACATTACGGCCCGCTCGATAGTATCGTGCGAGGCACAAAAGAAACGTGGCGCTTAATTACACTCAGTTTTGACATGATTGGTAATTTAATTACAGGCCAGGTTTCGGTTAAGAATTTAAGTGGCCCTGTGGGCATTGCAGTAGGCGCTGGAACTAGCGTAAGCTATGGGTTAGTGGCCTTTTTAAGCTTTTTAGCCTTAATAAGCGTTAACTTGGGTGTATTTAATTTATTACCCTTACCAGTACTTGATGGTGGACACTTAATGTATTACATAATTGAACTTTTTCGTAAAAAGCCGGTCTCTGAAAAGACACAAGAGTTTGGTTTTAAAGTGGGCGCCTTGTTGCTCATTTTTCTAACATGTTTCGCTTTGTTCAATGATGTATCGCGTTTGTAGTTTTACAGCGTGGCAAATTACTAATTAGAACACGATTGTAAAGCACCACTTTAGTAGGGTGTTATGCGGTAATACAGTTGTAAAGGATAAAGATAATAAAATGGCTATAAAAAAACATTTGGCAGTAACAAGTTTATTGGGTGCAAGTTTTGCAGCCCTAGGCCAAAACTCCTTTATTGTTGAAGACCTGAAAGTTGAAGGTTTACAGCGTGTAGCACTTGGTGCAGCGCTAACACATATTCCTATTAACGTAGGCGATAATGTTGATGACTATACGATTTCAAAAACAATAAAGTCACTTTATCGTTCTGGGCACTTTGATAACATAAAAGCCCTTCGTGATGGCAACAACGTTATTTTTAAAGTAACGGAACGTCCTACCATCAGCTTCATTGAGTTTGAAGGCAATAAAGACATTAAAGACGAGCAGCTTAATGAGTCTCTTGATCAGCAAGATATTCGCCAAGGTGAACCACTTGATAAAACCGTTATCGATAGTATCGAAAAGGGCTTAGTTGAGTTTTTCCACAGTATTGGTAAATACAACGCTAAAGTAGATATCAGTATTACTAAGTTGCCTCGTAACCGCGTTAAACTTAAATTAGAGTTTGATGAAGGTGATGCAGCTTCTATCCGACAAATTAACTTAGTGGGTAATGAACTTTTTTCTAATGAAGAGCTTCTTAAACTTGCTGAATCGCAGCAAGATTTACCTTGGTGGCAGTTTATGGGTAGCGATCGCTACCAAAAGCAAACCATTGAAGGCGATTTAGAAAAAATTCGTAGTTATTATTTAGACCGTGGTTACCTACGTTTTAATATCGATTCAACGCAAGTATCAGTGAGCCCTGAACGTGAATCAGTTTACGTTACAGCTAACTTAACCGAAGGCGTAAAATATACCGTTAAAGGCTTTGACTTTATTGGTGACTTGCTTGGCCGTGAAGACTTAATTAAAAGTGTTATCCCACTTAGAGCGGGTGAGCTTTACAATGGCTCAGTCGTTACTTCGTCAGAAGAATTTATTAAAAGCTACTTAGCACGTTTTGGTTACGCTAATGCTGAAGTGCGTACAATTCCAGAAATTGACGACGAAAAGCAAGAAGTACAACTAACACTATCGGTTAATCCAGGTAAGCGTGTATACGTTCGTCGTATTATTGTTGGTGGTAACCAAAATACAGCTGATGAAGTACTTCGCCGTGAAATGACACAACTTGAAGGCGCCTGGTTATCTAATCAAAACCTTGAGCGTTCAAAACTACAAATTCAACGTTTGCCTTATATGGAAACTGTTGATTTTAACGTAGTGCCTGTACCAGGTGTGGATGACCAAGTAGATGTAGACTTTACTGTAAAAGAGCAATCAGCGGGTAGCTTTAATGCTGGTCTTGCTTATGGTTCTTACTTAGGTCTGCAGTTTAATATTGGTGTAACAGAATCTAACTTTTTAGGCACAGGTAACCAAATTGGTTTAAACCTTAACACGTCTACAGGTTCTGAAAGCTTAAGCTTATCGTACACAGACCCATACTTTACGCCAGATGGTGTATCGCAAGGCAGTAGCATTTTTTACAGAAACTACGATGCAAGTAAATTTAGCCTTGTTGAGTACAAATCAAAAAGTTATGGTTTAGGCACAAATATTGGTTTTCCAATTGATGCTGTAAATCGTGTTAACTTTGGCGCCCGTTGGATTAAAGAAGAGCTTTCGGATATTGCAGAGTACGAGCAAACGCGTGTACTTCGTGAAACATTCTTAGATCCAGACAACCCAGATGCAGGCTTTGACTTTACTAAGTATGAGCTGAGTGTTGGTTGGTCGCGTATTACAGTTAACCGTGGTTTATTCCCAACAGCGGGTTCGCGTCAAACTCTAAACTTAACAGCAACAACGCCTAACTCAGATCTTCAGTACTTTAAACTGAATTACGATTCGCGTTTTTACTGGCCTATATCAAATGACCACCGTTGGGTATTCTCAACGCGTGCAGCGCTTGGTTATGGTAATGGTTATGGTTCTACAAACGGGTATGAGCAAACACTTCCATTCCAAGAGTACTTCCGTATAACGGAAATGGAACTTCGTGGCTTTGACCGTAATACAATATTACCACGTGCTGTATCGCGTATACCGCAGTCTATTCCAGGTACGCCAGGTGCAGACGGTACTACAACCGGTAGCATTGGTGGCGCATCAGAATTTGATATTCTAGTGCCGCAAGGCCGTATTGGTGGTAATGCTAAAGCAGTGGCAGGTATGGAGCTAATTGTTCCTACGCCATTCTTAGATGAAGAAAATACCAGCTCTGTACGTACTAGCTTCTTTGTTGATGCTGCAAACGTATGGGATACTGAGTTTAACGTAGACCGCTATCAAAACTTAGGCGTTGATGAACGTGCTAAATTAGATGACTATTCAGACCCAATGCGCTTTAGGGTTTCAACCGGTCTTTCATTACAATGGATCTCTCCAATGGGTCCAATGCTGATCAGTTTTGCGTATCCATTGCAAAAAGAAGAAGATGACGATACGAAAACCATCAGCTTTAACATTAGTAACACTTTCTAAAGGAGTTTTTTGTGAAAAAATTATTTAAATCAACAGCTGTAGCAGTTTTAGCAACTTTAATGATGGGTACTTCTGTGAATGCATTTGCACACAAAGTAGGTATTGTTGATATGCAGGAAATCTACAAGCAAATTCCTCAAATGGCTAAAATTGAACAGTCTTTACAAACTGAGTTTGCTGAACGTCGTCAAGAGCTTGAAAAGTTACAAGGCGATATTCGTTTTGAAGCTGAAAAATTTAAACGCGAAAGTACAACTATGAGCCAAGCTCAAAAAGATGCACTACGTGATAAAATCCAAGGCATGCAAAAAAATCTTGCTGAACAAGGTCGTCCTTTAGAGCAAGAAATCAAAGCGCGCCAAAACCAAGAACTTGCTAAAGTTCAAGGTGTAATAATCAAAACAATTGAAGAAATTGCTAAAGACGGCGACTTCGACGAAGTTAAAGTAAAAGACACAACAATTTACTTTAATCCTAAAGAAGTAACTGATCTTTCGTCTAAAGTTGTAGCTGCAGTTAGTAAGAAATAATCACTCTATGCAAAATTATACGCTTTCGCAAATTGCGGAACTTCTAGGCGCCGAACTTCAGGGTGATGGCGCTTTAGAAATAAAAAAAATAGCGACACTTGCAAATGCCCATTCTGGGCATATTGCATTTTTAGCGAACTCAAAATATCGCTCGCAACTTGAGACTACTCAAGCTAGCGCTGTAATAGTAAGCCAAGCCGATGCTCAGTACTTTAGTGGTAGCAAAGTTATTGTTGCGAATCCGTATGTAAGTTACGCAAAATTAGCGCAATTTATGGATACAACACCACGCTCAGCCTCGACGGGTATTCATCCAAGTGCCACGGTTCATTCAACAGCGATTGTTAGTGACAGCGCCGCTATAGGGGCTAATGCAGTCATTGAAGCTGATGCGGTGATAGGTGACAATGCGCAAATTGGTCCGAACAGTTTTATCGGAGAACGTGTTAAAATAGGCTCTGGCACTAAGCTTTGGTCTAGTGTGACTATTTATCACGATGTTGAAATTGGTTCAGATTGTTTGTTTCAAGCAAATAGTGTTGTAGGTAGTGATGGGTTTGGCTATGCGAACGAACGCGGGCAATGGGTAAAAATACCTCAGCTTGGTTCAGTGATCATAGGTAACAAAGTTGAAATTGGTGCAAGCACGACAATTGATCGTGGCGCACTGGACAATACCATTATCCATAGCAATGTTATTATCGATAATCAGTGTCAAATAGCGCACAACGTTGAAGTTAATTCAGGCACCGCAATCGCGGGCTGCACCGTACTTGCAGGAAGCGTTACCATTGGCAAAAACTGTCAAATTGGTGGCATGGTTGCAATTAATGGTCACATGTCTGTATGTGATGGTGTTATAATTACCGGCATGAGTATGGTGACAAAATCAATCACCGAACCAGGTATTTACTCATCTGGTATGCCCCATACAACAAACAAAGAATGGCGTAAATCAATAGCTCACTTGCGTAACCTTTCAGACATGAAATCTCGTCTTAAAGCGCTGGAAGCATTGGCTAAGTCATAACGTTGAACACTAATAAGGATGCTATTTTGGCAAACGAATTAAATAGCCTTGATATTCAAGAAATTTTAAGTTTATTACCGCACCGTTACCCGATGCTATTAATTGATCGTGTTATTGATTTTACACCTGGCAAATCTTTACATGCTATTAAAAATGTTTCTATAAACGAACCTATATTTACTGGCCATTTCCCAAATCAGCCAATTTTTCCTGGTGTGCTAATATTAGAATCAATGGCGCAAGCCACGGGTTTATTAGGTTTTAAAACAGTAGAAAATCGTAGTGAAAACGAATTATATTTATTTGCTGCTGTTGATAACGCACGTTTTAAACAGCCAGTGATCCCAGGTGATACAATGCACCTTCATGTTGAGTTTTTAAAAGAACGTCGCAACATTTGGAAGTTTGCAGCAGAAGCTAGAGTCGACGGCAAAGTAGTGTGTAGTGCCGAAATTATGTGTGCGAGAAGAGAGTTTTAATAGTGATCCATTCTACAGCAATAATCGAACCTGGCGCTAAACTAGGTAACAATGTCTCAGTTGGTCCGTATAGTTATATTGGCAATGATGTTGTTATCGGTGATAACTGTATTATTGAGTCTCATGTTGTTGTTAAAGGGCCATCAACTATTGGCTCTGGCAATCATATTTTTCAGTTTGCGTCTGTGGGCGAAGCCTGCCAAGACAAAAAATACAACAACGAGCCAACCACATTAGTCATGGGTGATAACAATGTTATCCGTGAATGTGCCACTATTCACCGTGGTACAATTCAAGACCAAGGCGTTACTAAAATTGGTAGTAATAACTTATTTATGGCTTATACACACGTTGCACATGACGCGGTAATTGGCGATAACGTAATTTTTGCTAACAATGCAAGTGTGGCCGGCCATGTACATGTAGGCGACTGGGTTATCTTAGGTGGTAATTCGGGAGTTCATCAGTTTTGTAAAATTGGTGCACATGCCTTTATTGGTATGTATTCAGGTGTTAACAAAGATGTACCACCTTTTGTTACTACCATTGGTATGCCAGCAGGCCCTGCCGCTATCAATAAAGAAGGCATGAAACGTCGTGGTTTCGAAAGTGATGAAATTATGGCTGTACGACGTGCATACAAAGCGTTTTACCGTAAAAGCTTAGGTGCAGACGAAGCGATTGAATCGCTTAGTGAAGATGCTGAAAAGTACCCTGCTGTGAAATTGATGGTCGACTTTGTTAAAAGCTCAGAGCGCGGCATTGTAAGATAATTCGCGCGTTTTGCTCTAAGCATAAAAAAACCACCCTAGATGATAAATCGAAGGTGGTTTTTTATTGCCCACGGTTTAGACCTAATTCAGTTAATACTCAGCGAGCTCAAGTTAGGATGCATCTAATTTGTATAATAAAAGTCATCCTATGCGTTTACCTAAGTTAGTTGTCACTCTTTTTATTACTTCAGCGTTAGCCGCTTGTAGTAGCCAACCTATTGTTAAATCATCTACTGGAGAGGTTACTCAAGTTGGTAAAGCATCTTTTTATGCTGACAAATATCACGGGAGAACAACTGCCAACGGAGAGCGCTTTAGCCAACAAGCCGCCACAGCAGCCCATTTAGAGTTCGACTTTGGCACTAAGGTCGTTGTTACCAACCTCGCTAATAATAAATCAGTCACGGTAAGAATTAACGATAGAGGCCCGTATGTGCGAGGTCGTATTATTGATTTATCAAAGAGTATGTTTGAAAAGATAGCCGACCCTAAAGTCGGCGTTATTGATGTATCAGTAACGGTTTTAAAACCGGGTAGTTAGCGCAATATAGTCGGGATAAGTGCTACTGAGCTCTTTATGAGAGCCTTGTGCGACTACTTTACCGCCTTCTAACCATACAACATTATCCATTTGAGCAAGTAGAGCGGGATCGTGCGTAATTGTCAGCACGCTGGCGTTATTCATAACATGCATTATTGCTTGCATTACCCCTTGCTTAGATTGATTATCAAGACCTTCTGTTGGTTCATCAAGAACTAAAATAGTAGGGTTTTTAAGTAATGCTTGGGCAATGGCTATACGCCTAGATTGACCTTGCGACACGTTACGCCCGCCAGTGCCTAATCGTGTTTTTAAACCTTCTTTTAGCTCATTAAACCATGGGCTCAATTGAGCTAATGAGAGCGCTTCAATCATTTGCTCTTTAGTTGCATTTGGCGCGGCATAACGTAAGTTTTCACTTAATGTGCCATCAAAAATATGGTGCTGCTGGGCGAGTATATTTATAACATTTGCGCGTATATCATTATTTAACGAATGTAAGTCAACAACGCTATTTTGATTGTTTAGCGTTATGCTGCCTTGTTGCAAAGGCCATAAACCAGTAAGTAAATTTACAAGCGTCGTTTTACCGCTGCCGCTTCTACCTACAATCGCTACTTTTTGCTGAGGCATTAGTTCAAAACTGATATTAGTTAGCGCTGTTTGTTCACCATATTGGTAGCTAATATTGTTAAGTACTAACGTGTGATTTTGCGCGCTAAAGTTTTCATCAATGTCTACATGTTTACTTTTAATTTGCGTACTAGCTGCTTTATCTTCAAGTGTAAACAATCGCTCTGCTGCTTTTAAAACATTTGGAAGCTCTATAAACGCGTTGGGTAGTAGTAATACGCTTTCAAAGCTTGCCAGTACAAATAAACTTAACATAGCAAGTTCTACATTTACCATACTGCTTGCGTAAACCAGCGGCACAATGGTTACTATGCTAGCAAGCATGGCTAATTGAACAACCAACAAGCTTAATCCATCTGAGTTTGCCAGTGCTTTGTGGCAAATAAATAATTGCTGATTGTACTGCTCGCTTAATTCGTCGCACTTATTAAGTTGCTGCGAACGGGCTTGATAAATACTAAGCTCTCTAAGGCCTGTAAGTGTATCTGAAAGCTCAGAGCGAAGTTGTGCACTAAGTTGTGCTTCTTTATGGCTGTTTTTAGTGAGCTTTATGCTGAGTAGGGCAGGTATAACCACACCAATAAGTATAATGCCAGTAAAGCAAATAAGGGCGACGTTGCCATTATAGGCCGACATAAACAGCATGATGATTGGCACACTTAAAAGAGCGACCAGCATAGGAAGTAAAACGTTTAAATAAAATTTGTCGAGTGCGTCTACATCGTTTTGTAATCGGTTAACTAGATCAGCGCTGCGGCTCATTGCTAAATCAACATTGTTAAGCTTGCTTAACGTTGCAAATACATTGGTACGTATTTCACTTAGTAATAAAAACGTGGCGTTATGAGTAACTAGGCGTTCGCCATAGCGCGATGCTGTTCGCACAATAGCTAAAAAACGAATCGTGCCGGCAGGAGTAAAATAATTCATTTGTACGCCCGCAATACCAGCAGCGGCCATTGATGCTAAAAACCAGCCAGATATAGCCAACAGGCCCACATTAGCTAATACCGTAATCGTCGCTAAAAATGTACCCAATAGCATAGCTTTGTAATGAGGAGCACAAAGTTTTAATAAACGAATAAAATTACGCATGCACCACCCCTTGTTCAGCCGTTTTTAGTAAGTCAGCAAATGCACCATTTTGCGCTGCAAGTGTTTCAAAGTGACCTTGCTCAGCTATTTTTCCATCGTGCATCACAATGATATTGCTGGCATGTTTAACGGTATTTAATCTATGGGCAATAACTAATACTAAGTTGTTTTTAGTATATTCATTAATAGCATCTTGAATAAGCAGCTCTGTTTGACTATCAAGGTGCGCAGTGGGCTCATCAAGCACTAAGACTGGTGCTTGTTTTATAAATGCGCGAGCCAGTGCAATACGTTGTTTTTGACCGCCAGAAAGCCCTTCACCTTGCTCACCTATCTGGGTGTTAAAACCATCGGGTAGGGTATTAATAAATTCAAGCACACCAGCTTGTTTTGCCGCGTGTTCAAGCTCTTGCTGTGTGGCAGTGGGTTTGGCCAATTTAATGTTGGCAGCAATGGTGTCGTAAAATAGCGTCGCTTGTTGTGGTATCCATGCAATATTATTTTGCAAGTAAGTAATATCGGTTGTACTTAAACTCTGATCATTAATAGATAGGTTGTTAATCACCTCAGGGTGAAACCCTAATAGACAATCAAACAACGTACTTTTACCTGAGCCACTACTGCCCACAACTGCAATTAAGCCTTTATTTGGCAATGTTAAATTTATATTTTTAATCCCTTCGTTACTACCAGGGTATATAAAATTAAGGTCGGTAATACTTATTGAATTAATTGTATTTAAAGTTAAATTGTTTTCAGGTGCGCTTGTAGTTACTGACGCATTTTCGTCACTTGGCAGTGGGGCATTTAAAATCGCAACCATATCGGCCGCCGCACTAATACCTTGTAAACGTGCATGGTAATGACTACCTAGTTGGCGCAGTGGTAAATAAAATTCAGGCGCTAAAAGTAGCACCACAAAGCCAGTGGCAAAATCAAGAGTGCCAAAAAATAGTCTAAAACCAATAATTACGGCAACGAGTGCCACGCTAATAGTGGCTAAAAACTCAAGTGCAAATGATGATAAAAACGCGATTTTTAAAACATCGAGTGTCGCGTGTCTAAAATCATCTGAAATTTTAGCTATTTGTTTAAGCTCGGTACATGTTGCATTAAATAGTTTTAGCTGAGTTAAACCTTGCACGCGGTCAAAAAAGTAATTGCCCAGTACAGCAAGTTGCTTCCAGCGTTTTTGGTTTAAAGCTTCGGCTTTAGAGCCTACTAAAATCATGAAAAAAGGAATAAGTGGGGCGGTTAATAAAAATATCAGCCCAGCTTTATAATCTGTCGGAAAAATAACTACCAATATTGCCAGCGGAATAAGCGCGCTGTAAGCAACACCTGGCAAGTATTTAGCATAATAGTCGTGAAGTGCTTCAACGCCATTATGCAGGGTATTTAATGTAGCGCCTTGGCCGTGTTGTTCTATATAACTAGGCCCAAGTAAGCTGAGCTTATGGAGAAGTGTTTGGCGCATAGCCGATTTTATTTTAAGCGCAGCAAATGCACTTAAGCGCTCACTTAACGCTAAAAACACCGCGCGCAATAAAATAATGCCTGCTAAGGGCCATAATAAATGAGTGACTTGGGCTAAATTATTACCTTCAAACATTACATTATGAATAGCTTGAGCCAGTAAATAAGCACCTGCAATCATCAGTAATGCGTTAAAAGTACCCAGTGCAATGCTTAACTTTAACCACACTGCAGCGGGTTTACTTTGACGCTTTAAAAAAGCGCGCAGTGATTGCTGCTGCGCGCGGTCTGGTCGGGGGTTAGTCGTCATCTTTTGTGTTGTTAGCATCATTTAATAAATCGTGCATGGCTTGTTCATCATCAGCAATGCTGTTTTTATTTTGATGAAATTCGTACCACATTACATTTATTACACCTAAGGTACAGGCCAAAAGTACACCTAAAATCCAAGCGAAATACCACATTGTTTAGTCTCCTTAGTAGCTACCATGAGTGTTGTTTTCAATTTCTTCTACCGTTACTCTGCGCCACATTTTTACGTAACACCAAGTGGTGTAGGACAATATTAGTGGTACAAAAATACACACTGCAACAAACATTATATTGAGCGTTTTATGGCTCGATACCGCATCCCAAATTGTTAAGCTAATATTAGGGTTATTACTTGATGGCATAATAAATGGGAACAGAGAAACACCGGCCGTCATAATTACGCCAATTAACATTAAGCTTGTTGAAATAAGTCCAAGTGCAGGTTTATTTAATTTTGAAAACACAAGTGCACTTAATGCCATTGCAAAGGCTAAAATAGGGAAGGTCATTGTCCACGGACGAGTGCTGTAATTACTTAACCAAGCACCTTGCGCTGTAGTGACTACTTTAGCTAAAGGGTCTGCATGACTTTGTGTATCAGCCATAGATACAACTTGGTAACCCGTTAAGTTAGCCACCCAAAAACCAGCTGCAGCAAATAACACGATAAACACAATAAGAGAATAGCGACCATATTGACCCGAACGCTCTGCGACCACACTTGCTGTTCTAAGTTGTAACCACATACCCGCATGCGCAACTAACATGGTAATACTCACTAAACCTGCAAGTAATCCAAATGGGTTAAGCAAGCCAAAAAATGATCCTTGGTAGCTTACACGCATAAGGTTATCAATATTAAACGGTACGCCTAAAAATAAATTACCAAACGCAACACCAAATACTAATGCTGGAATTGCGCTGCCTGCAAGCAAGCCCCAATCCCAGTTATTGCGCCAGCGTTTTGAGTCTACTTTACTGCGGTAATCAAATCCAAGTGGTCTAAAAAACAAAGCAAAGAGTACTAGCATCATGGCAAAGTAAAAGCCCGAAAATGCAGCTGCATAAACCATAGGCCACGCCGCAAATAACGCGCCGCCTGCAGTTATAAACCATACTTGGTTACCATCCCAATGCGGGCCAATTGTGTTTATTACTGTGCGGCGCTCTGAATCTGTTTTACCAACGAGGCGGAGCAACATAGCAACGCCCATATCCATACCATCGGTAATAGCAAAACCAATAAGCAGCACACCAATGATCAACCACCAAAGCATTTTTAACGTTTCATAATCAAAAATCATGATTGCTCTCCTTCAGTTTTATCAGCTTTGCTTGGTAATTCAAAATGATACTTACCAGTATGTAGCGAGCTTGGCCCTTGCTTAACAAAGCGGATCATCAGCCAGCCTTCCACAATGGCTAAACCAGTATAGAAAACAATAAACCCAGTTAAGCTAATTAAAATATCGTTTACTGTTAGTGACGACGTGGCTAAAAAGGTCGGCAGTATTTCAGATATAGCCCAAGGTTGACGACCATACTCGGCAACAATCCAGCCAAACTCAATCGCTATCCAAGGTAGTGGAATACTCAATACGGCAGCCCATAACAACCAGCGTTTTTGCTCAATAACGCGGTGTGCGTTGTAGTAAAATGCCAATATAAATACACCTAGCATGGCCACACCACAGGCAACCATAATCCTAAATGACCAAAACATAGGGCCTACTTTAGGAAAAGAGTCTTTAACAGCTTTTTGAATTTGTTCTTCAGTAGCATCTACAACATCAGGTGTGTAGCGCTTAAGTAGCAAGCCATAGCCTAAATCATCTTTTAGAGTATTAAATTTGGCGATATTATCTGGCGTATCTTCACCGTCTCTAAGTTTTGTAAGGTATTCATAAGCAATCATACCGTTGCGAATACGTACTTCATGTTGTTTTTCTAGGTCGTTAATACCCGTTACTTGCTCATCTAGTGAGCGCGTAGCAATTAACCCAAGTGCGTAAGGTATTTTAACCGCCGCATGTGTTACTTGCTCTTCTGAATCAGGAAAACCAAATGCGGTAAACGCAGCCGGAGCTTCTTCTGTGTGCCATTCGGCTTCAATTGTGGCAAGTTTTACTTTTTGGACTTCGCCTACTTCGTAGCCTGATTCGTCACCGAGTAAAATTACACACAAAATTGACGCTAAACCAAAGCCTGATGCGACTGAAAAAGAGCGTTTAGCAAATGCTAAATCACGACCCTTCAATATGTACCAGCTACTAATACCAAGCACAAACATAGACGCTGCTACATAACCTGCCGATACAGTATGAATAAACTTAACTTGGGCTACAGGGTTAAACACAAGCTCTGCAAAACTGGTCATTTCCATGCGCATGGTTTGATAGTTAAATTCAGCGCCTACTGGGTTTTGCATCCAACCGTTGGCAATTAAAATCCACAGCGCCGACATGTTAGTACCAATGGCCATTAAAAAGGTCGCGCCTAAATGTTGGCGTTTAGAAAGCCTGTCCCAGCCTAAAAAGAACATACCCACAAAGGTCGATTCTAAAAAGAATGCCATTAAACCTTCAATAGCCAGGGGAGCCCCAAAAACATCACCTACGTAATGGGAGTAATAAGACCAGTTAGTACCAAACTCAAATTCCATGGTAAGGCCTGTTGCCACACCAATAGCAAAGTTAATACCAAACAATTTTCCCCAAAACTTAGTCATATCACGATAAATTTCGCGACCGGTCATAACATAAACCGATTCCATAATAACTAAAATCCAGGTCATACCTATCGTTAACGGTACGAATAAGAAATGAAAGAGAGCGGTAACAGCAAACTGTAATCGCGATAGATCCACAAAGGTTTCATCTATCATTATTGGCTCCTTGAGAGTGACGGATTAACAGGGCAACATTTTATTGGCAAAGTTAAGATTTAATGAACTTTCAGTAATTACTGAAAGTTTGCAATAGTATTTACGTTTGTGCAATTTTTGTCAACATACATATTAGTAAAACTTAATATATATTTCCTATGCTACATCAGTATTAAAAACAAACAACATAAAGCCTTAACTTACGTGATAAAAAACCAGTTATTTAAAGCGTTTAACCAAACAGTAAAACACGGTAAACTAACAAGCATGAACGCCTGGTTTACTTGTGAAATAAAATCAAATGAATAAAGATAAAAAACAACTACGAATTGGTATTGTGGCAGGTGAACTGTCGGGCGATATTTTAGGTGAAGGCTTAATTAAAGCCCTTAAGAAACACTTTCCGGACGCTATTTTTGAAGGAATAGCAGGACCTAAAATGCAAGCGCAGGGCTGTAAAACACTTTACGACATGGATGAGCTTTCGGTTATGGGGCTTGTTGAGGTGCTAGGGCGTTTACCACGTTTGCTTAAAATACGTAAACAACTCGTGCAGCATTTTGTAGATAACCCACCTGATGTATTTATAGGTATTGATGCACCGGATTTTAACTTACGTGTAGAAAAGCCACTTAAAGATGCGGGTATTAAAACCGTACAGTATGTAAGTCCGTCTGTTTGGGCGTGGCGCGAAAAGCGCATTCATACAATAAGTGCAGCCACTAACTTAGTGTTAGCATTATTACCATTTGAAAAAGAGTTCTACGATAAGCACCAAGTGCCATGTACATTTGTGGGGCATACCTTGGCAGACGACATAGCACTTGAGCACGACGATACTAAAGCACGAGAAGAACTCGGCTTAAGCCTTGATGACAAAGTACTGGCGCTGCTACCTGGTAGTCGAGGCTCTGAAGTTGGTTTGCTAAGCGAGACTTACATTAAAACAGCCGCGGAGCTGCAAGCTAAAAACCCCAATCTTAAAATTGTGGTGCCGTTGGTTAACGAAAAACGCAAAGCGCAGTTTAGTGATATATTAAACGCTACCGCACCAAACCTTAATGTTAACCTGCTTGATGGGCAATCAAAATTAGCGATGCAAGCTGCTGATGCTATTTTATTAGCCTCGGGCACAGCAACACTTGAAGGTATGCTTTATAAAAAACCAATGGTTGTGGGCTATAAAATAAAGCCTTTGAGCTATTGGATTTTTAAAACTTTATTTACGTTTAATATTAAGTACTTTTCGCTGCCTAATTTATTAGCTGACGAAGAGCTAGTGCCTGAGTTTTTACAAACCGAGTGTAATGTGACTAACTTAACAAACGCACTTACCCCTATGCTTGACACAGATAACAAAGAGCTAAAAGCACGCTTTTTAGCTATTCACGAAAAAATTAGATTAAATGCCAGTGAACAAGCAGCCAATGCTGTGGCGGAGTTAATAAATGCAAATTGATAGACCCAATGTATCCTTAATTGCTGGTGTAGATGAAGTAGGGCGCGGCCCGCTTGTTGGTGATGTAGTCACTGCCGCCGTCATTTTAGATCCCACTAAACCAATTGCAGGTTTAGCAGATTCTAAAAAATTAACGGATAAAAAACGCCAAGCACTTGCAGTTGAAATAAAAGAAAAAGCATTGTGCTACGCGTATGGACGCTGCAGTCCAACAGAAATTGATGAGTTAAATATTCTACACGCAACGATGCTTGCCATGACTCGCGCAGTAGAGGCATTAAGCACACAACCTGAATTTGTATTTATAGATGGTAATCGATTGCCAAAACTCACTATGCCAGCACAAGCTGTTGTTAAAGGTGATAGCTTAGTGGCCGAAATTTCAGCAGCGTCTATTTTAGCTAAAGTAGCGCGCGATGACGAAATGCTTGAACTTGATGCACGCCACCCAGAATATGGTTTTGCAGGGCACAAAGGGTATCCCACTAAAGCGCACTTTGCAGCACTTGAACAATACGGTGCAATTGACGAGCATCGTAAAAGCTTTAAACCTGTGCAGCGCGTTTTGGCGCAAGCCAATGGTGAGGGCTAAGCATGGCTGCTCCTGATTTTGTTCATTTAAGAGTTCATTCAGACTTTTCGATGGTTGATGGCCTTGCTAAAACAAAGCCAATCGTCGCAAAAGCGCAAGAGCTGCAAATGCCAGCCATTGCAATTACCGATCAAATGAACTTTTGTGGTTTAGTGCGTTTTTATGGCGCCACGCATAATGCAGGTATTAAACCTATAGTGGGTGCTGACTTTTGGGTTCGTAGCCCAGAGTTTCCTGATGAGCCAAGCCGCTTAACTATATTAGCCAAAGACAACGACGGCTATAAAAATATTACCTTGCTGATATCTAAAGCTTATCAGCGTGGGCATGTATTTCATCGCCCTGTGATTGACCGCGAGTGGTTAGTTGAGCTAAAAGCAGGCTTAATTATTCTCTCAGGCGCTAAAGACGGTGACTTAGGTAAAGCATTATTAAAAAATAATCCGACTGTAATTGAATCGGTTGTTAGTTTTTATAAGCAGCATTTTAGCGATAACTACTACCTAGAGCTTGTTCGCACCAATCGACCGCTTGAAGAAGATTACTTGCACATGGCGGTAGAGCTTGCTGCTAAAGAGCAACTACCGGTTGTAGCGACCAACGAAGTGGTGTTTTTAAAGCCCGAAAACTTTGAAGCGCACGAAATTCGTGTTGCTATTTTTGACGGTTACACGCTCGATGATAAGCGCCGCCCTAAACGGTTCTCTGAAGAACAATATCTAAAAACACCTGAGCAAATGGCTGAGTTGTTTAGCGATATTCCAGAGGCACTACAAAATACCGTAGAAATCGCTAAGCGTTGTAATGTAACTGTGCAATTAGGTACTTACTTTTTACCTGATTACCCAACCGGCTCGCTTAAAATTGAAGACTTTTTAGTTAAAGTGTCACAAGACGGCCTTGAAGAACGACTACAGTTTTTATTCCCCGACGAAGAAGATAGAAAAGTAAAACGTGTTGAATACGATGAGCGTCTTGCAATTGAGCTCGGTGTAATCAACCAAATGGGATTCCCAGGTTACTTCTTAATCGTAATGGAGTTTATTCAGTGGAGTAAAGATAATAATATTCCAGTTGGACCTGGTCGTGGTTCAGGTGCGGGTTCGTTAGTTGCGTACGCGCTTAAAATTACCGACCTTGATCCACTTGAGTTTGACTTACTCTTTGAGCGATTCTTAAACCCTGAACGTGTATCAATGCCCGATTTCGACGTCGATTTTTGTATGGATAGACGAGACGAAGTAATTGATCACGTGTCGGCTTTGTATGGTCGGGATGCGGTTTCGCAAATTATTACCTTTGGTACCATGGCTGCAAAAGCGGTAATACGCGATGTAGGGCGAGTGCTTGGCCATCCTTACGGGTTTGTTGATCGAATTTCAAAATTGATTCCGGGTGACCCCGGTATGACACTTGCCAAAGCGTTTGATGTAGAACCGCGCTTGCAAGAAGCCTACGATGGCGACAATGAGGTAAAAGACTTAATTGACATGTGTCGCATCCTTGAAGGGTGTACACGTAATGCCGGTAAACATGCGGGTGGCGTAGTAATATCGCCAACCACTATTACCGACTTCGCTGCGCTTTATTGCGATGACGAAGGTAAGTTTCCAGTAACACAGTTTGATAAAAACGATGTAGAAACAGCAGGCTTAGTTAAGTTCGATTTCTTGGGTTTACGTACACTGACTATATTGCAGTGGGCGGTCGATATGACCAATGTGCGCATGAAGCGCCAAGGTAAAGACCCCGTTGATATAAACACCATTCCACTGGATGATAAAAAAAGTATTGAGTTGCTACTTCGCGCCGAAACGACCGCTGTATTCCAGCTAGAGTCGCGTGGTATGAAAGACCTAGTACGCCGCCTTAAGCCCGACTGCTTTGAAGATATGATTGCACTTGTGGCCTTGTTCCGACCAGGTCCGCTGCAATCAGGCATGGTAGATAACTTTATCGACCGAAAACTGGGCCGAGAAGAAATCTCATACCCAGATGCGCAGTATCAGCACGAAAGCTTAAAACCAATACTTGATCCAACTTACGGCATTATTTTGTATCAAGAACAAGTAATGCAAATTGCGCAAGTACTGGCAGGTTACACGCTAGGTGGCGCCGACATGCTGCGTCGTGCAATGGGTAAGAAAAAACCCGAAGAAATGGCAAAGCAGCGTTCAACGTTTGAAGATGGTGCAAGAAATAACGGCATTGACGGCGAGCTTGCGATAAAAATCTTCGACTTGGTAGAAAAGTTCGCAGGTTACGGTTTTAACAAATCTCACTCAGCAGCTTACGCACTCGTATCGTATCAAACATTGTGGATGAAAACGCATCATCCTGCAGAGTTTATGGCTGCGGTAATGTCGGCCGATATGGATAACACCGACAAAATAGTTATTTTGGTGGATGAATGTGAAAACATGAAGCTCACCTTATTACCACCAGACGTAAATGCAGGTGAGTTTAAGTTTACAGTAAACCTTGAAGGTGAAATTGTTTACGGCATTGGCGCGATAAAAGGCGTGGGTGAAGCACCGGTTGATGCAATCCTAGAAGCGCGTGCAAAAGGCGGCCCATTTAAAGATTTATTTGATTTTTGTGCCCGTGTTGATTTAAAACGCTTAAATAAACGTGTTACCGAAAAATTAATTTACGCGGGTGCTTTGGATCAATTAGGACCAGAGAAAACCCAATCTGGGCGTGCTACATTACTAGCCAGTTTAAAAGATGCTATGCGTGCGGCCGATCAACACAACAAAGCTGAGCAATTAGGACAAAGTGACTTATTTGGTTTATTAGCCACTGAGCCTGATGAAGTTGAACAAGCTTTTATTAAAGCCACAGGGCTTACTGATAACGAGTGGTTAGATGGCGAAAAAGAGACGCTAGGCCTTTATTTAACTGGGCATCCAATAAATCAGTACCGCCGTGAGCTTAGGCATTACACTAGCGGAAAAATAGTTGATTTACAGCCAACTAATCGTGATGTGTTTGCAACGGCAGCTGGTTTAGTTATTGCTTCTAGAGTATTAATTAATAAAAAAGGAAATCGTTGGGCCTTAGTAACTTTAGATGACAAGAGTGCACGGATTGATGTACGCTTGTATTCAGACGAGTTTGAAAAGTACCAAGATATGCTCCAAGTTAACAATATCTTGGTAATATCTGGACAGGTCAGCTTTGATAACTTCTCCGGTGGTATTACAATGACCGCCAGAGAAATAAACACCATTGCTCAAGCGCGTGAAAAGCGTATTAAAGCGATTAAAATGACGCTGAACATGGTGCAAATCGAGGCAGGTTTCTTCGATAAATTACAAAAAGTACTCGAACCCTATAAAATGGGAACGTGTCCGATCAAGGTTTATTACCAACGTCCAGATGCGTTGGCGCAATTAACTCTTGGGATCGAATGGTGTGTTACGCCAAGTGACGACTTAATCCATAAGTTATCACTAATGGCTGCGCAAGATGTAGAACTAGAATTTAACTAATTAGGTAGTTTAGAGCATGAGCCTCAATTATCTTGATTTTGAGCTTCCAATTGCAGAATTAGAAGCAAAAATTGAAGAATTACAAAGTATCAGCCGCGCTGGCGAATTAGACCTTGAGTTAGAAGAGGAAGTCAGCAAATTAAAAGAAAAAAGTGCCAAACAAAAACAGGAGATTTTTTCTAATTTAGGCGCTTGGCAAGTATCACAGTTAGCACGTCATCCGTTGCGTCCTTACACTCGAGATTATATCGAGCGCATTTTCACGGAATTTGACGAGTTTGCTGGCGATCGTACTTTTGCTAACGATCCAGCTATTTTAGGTGGCATTGCGCGTTTAGATGGCGAACCGGTAATGGTTATTGGCCAACAAAAAGGTCGTGATACTGCTGAAAAAATTAAACGTAACTTTGGTATGCCAAAGCCAGAAGGTTACCGTAAAGCATTACGCTTAATGGAAATGGCTGAGCGTTTTAAAATGCCAATCATGACCTTTATTGACACACCAGGTGCATACCCAGGTGTTGGCGCTGAAGAACGTGGTCAATCTGAAGCAATCGCACGTAACTTAAAAGTAATGGCGTCACTTAAAGTGCCGACAATATGTACGGTTATTGGTGAAGGCGGTTCAGGTGGTGCATTAGCGATTGGTGTTGGCGACAGAGTTAACATGTTGCAGTACAGCACTTATTCTGTAATTTCGCCTGAAGGTTGTGCGTCTATTCTTTGGAAAAGCGCTGACAAAGCACCGCTTGCAGCAGAAGCAATGGGTGTAACCGCAGAGCGCGTTAAAGAGCTAGACTTAATCAACAACTTAGTTGATGAGCCACTAGGTGGTGCACATCGTAATTACGATGCTATGGCACGTAACTTAAAAGTACGCCTTAAGCGTGACCTAGCAGACTTACAAGCACTTACGCTTGAAGAAATGCTTGATCAACGTTACAAACGTTTAATGTCGTTTGGTTATTGCTAAACACATTAATTGTTAAAAAAAAGCCGCTTATGCGGCTTTTTTGCTTTAAAATGTTCAGAGTTTTTATATAAAAGTGCGGCCATATGCATACAACAGCAATTTATCAGCAATTAAAAAAATCACTAAATAGCTATATTGAGCAAGGTAACACTGTTTTTACTGTGGCGCTTTCTGGTGGTGTTGATTCTGTGGTGTTGCTGCATTTAATGCGTGCTTTAAGAGCCGATAACCCTGCAATTGATGTATCGGCTATTTATGTTCACCATGGCTTGAGCCAGTATGCCGATGACTGGCAACGCTTTTGCAAAAATGTATGTATTGAGCTTGATGTGCCTTTTAAAGTCGCAAAAGTTGTAATTGAGCAGCAGTCGCGTACGAGCCTTGAAGCCCAAGCTCGCGATGCACGTTACAAAGCACTTGATGAGCTAAGCCCACAAGGCAGCATTGTTTTATTGGGCCAACATTTAAACGACCAAGTAGAAACGTTTTTACTGCGCTTAAAGCGTGGCTCGGGTTTAAAAGGGCTTGGCGCCATGCACCAAGCGCGTTTGCTGCAAAGTGGCCGTGTATGTTTTAGGCCATTGTTAAACGTAAAGCGAAGCGATATAGAAGCGTTTGCGGCACGCTTTAGTATTAACCACATAACTGATGACTCAAATACAGATGAAAGTTTTGACCGTAACTTTTTACGCTCAAAAATAGTACCTGTGTTAGCCGAGCGTTTTACTGGGTTTGAACAATGTACAGCACGAAGTATTGAGCTACTACAACAACAGCAAACACTACTTGATGAGTACACTCAGCTTGATTTAAATAAGTGTATTAACGAGTACCAAGCACTGTGCATTAGCCAAATAAGCGAATACAGCTCAGCGCGTATTGCAAATATAGTACGTGCGTGGCTTGCATTATTTACACAGGTCATGCCATCGCAAAAGCAGCTTGAGCAAATTATTAATCAAGCAATGTGCGCAAAAAACGACGCGCAAATGCGTATTGATTTGCTCTATGGGCAAATACGTCGTCATCAAGGTTATTTGTATTTTGTAACACCAAGTGAAGTATTAACAGATATTGAGCTAAATCATTCGCAGCTAAAACTTGCAGACGGGCGCTTATTAATTAAAAGCATTGGTTTTGGAGTAAGACCTCCACACTCAAATGAGCAAGTAATAGTGCGCTTTAATTGCAATAGCGCACGTATTAAACCACTTAAAAAGCCTGGTAGTAATACAGTTAAGCATTGGTTTAAAGATGCAAAAATAGCGCCGTGGCTACGCGCCAGTGTGCCACTTATTTTTTATAATGATGAATTAGTTCAAGTGGTTGGTTGTTTTATAAGCGCTAAGCATGTTGATGAAAAAGGTATTTTTTGGGAGTGTAAATAAATGAGTAAACAGCCGCATGTTGGCTTATCGTTAGTAAAAAAAGCGCCAATGGGTATGCTAATAACAGCGCTTATTGCTGTTATCGCTAATGTTTTACTTGAGTTAAATATAGTTACGTTAGGTTATGCAGTCGCTGGTGGGATTGCATCTGCAGTACTTTTATTAGCTTATTGGTTAGGTAAAGGTGGATTGTTTTTTATTTTAGGCGTGAGTCTGCCACTGCTTTTAGTATTATTTACACCGCTTGCGACTATTACTGCATTACTTAATTTAATTAGCGGGTTCTTTTTTGGTTTTTGTGCTGCGTTGTTTATTTATAAATTGGTATGTGCAAAGCCTAGCGGGGGAAGCTAGGCTTTTTTATTTAATGCAGTTAAGTAAAGGCTAATATGCTTTTGCGCAGTTTCTACCTGATGCCTTTGCTTTGTATAAACCTTTATCGGCTCGAGCAAATATCTCAGTTTCGCAATCTTGGCTGTTAGCTAAAGTAAAACCAATACTGGTTGTTACTTTATACTTAGACATTAATGGCGATTTTCTTACTAAGCACATTATACGCTCAGCAATCACTTTATTAGTTGTAAACTCAGGGTCTTCAATAAGTAAAGCAAACTCATCACCACCAAATCTAAATACCGAATCAGTGCCGCGTATACTGCTACACAGTACTTTTGAAAATTCTTTAAGTGTATCGTCACCAATTTTATGGCCGAAGTTGTCGTTAACTTGTTTAAAGTTATCTAAATCAAGCAACATTAAACTAAATGGGCGTTGATAACGGCGACAGTTTTCAAGCTTTTGAAGTAAAAAGTCATTAAATTGACTACGATTATTTAAACCGGTTAACGCATCCTTTGTGGCAAGCTTTAGTACGCGGCTATACATCATCGCATTACGAAGTGGATAAACCAGAGCAGTATGTAATGTATGTAATTTTTTCTCAATTGCGTGACCAAGCGGGAATTTACTAAAATAAATTAGCTGCCCTAAGTGGTCTTTATTAATCGCTAAATCAAAAATATAGGGTGTACTATTTGTATCACTTTGTGATGTTTGAGCAGTACCTAAAGTTGATTGAAACTGCAATCCAGAAAAATTGAGCAATTGTTTTGCAAATTTAGCGTAAATAGCCAGAACATCCTCGATCACTAAGCTTGTTTGTAGCTCTGCGACGAGTTCATGCGTTTCAGTTATTTCATTTGTAGGTGAGTGTTCAGCCGAAAACGGCAAAAAATCACCGCGACCAGACACACGCTGCGTCAAAATATGGACGTTTTCCATTAAATTCTCCCCCGAGGGTGTTACTTTGCAATAACTAAGCTATTTTTGTGCCATATTTTAAAATTGCATGAAAAACATATGGTTGTTATATTTACTTACAAGCTACTAGTTTAATTTAAACGCGAGGCTGCATTTGCAAAGTATTAATGCTCAAATTTTTGGCTTATTAGTCGCGGCAGTTCTTTTTGTGTGGTTTTTTAAGCGCATTGGCTTGCCGCCTATTTTAGCGTACCTAGCAACGGGGGTTTTAGCCGGTAGTCATGGTATTGGCTGGCTTGCACAATCTCACGAAATAGAGTTTGTAGCTGAACTGGGTATTGTGTTTTTGTTATTTAGTTTAGGGCTAGAATTTTCTATTTCTCGACTAATGGCAATGCGCAACCTAGTATTTGGTTTGGGCTCATTACAAGTAGGTATAACCAGTTTACTCTTCATTATTATTCTATATTGCTTAAACTTTTCATTACTCACCAGTTTTACCATCGGCACAATTATGGCGCTTTCTTCAACCGCTGTAGTAGTTAAGCTATTAAAAGAAACGGGGGAGCTCAATCAGCGCCGTGGGCAATTAGCCGTTGGTGTTCTACTTTTTCAAGATATTGCTGTTGTTCCTCTATTAATAATACTTCCTTTATTTGCATCAAGTGACTCTCAAAGTATTGGCTGGGCTTTAGCGTTTGCCCTAAGTAAAGGCGCATTTGTATGTGTGCTTCTTTGGGCAATTGGTAAATGGGTATTGCCCATTGTGTTTAAAGAAATAGCGCAAGTACGAACCGATGAGTTATTTGTACTTACCACCATATTAGTCGCGTTGTTTGCAGGCTTTTTAACGTATATGTTTGGCTTGTCTATGGCGCTAGGTGCTTTTTTAGCCGGAATGATGTTAGGTGAGAGCCATTACAGGCATCAGTTAGAGGCCGATATACGCCCATTTCGCGATATTTTAATGGGGCTATTTTTTGTTACTGTAGGTATGCAGCTAGATATTTTATTTGTACTGGGGCATATCGTAATAATTATTGGCGCCTTGCTGGGTTTACTGGTGTTAAAAATTGCAGTGGTAGCCTTTAGCGCGCGGCTAATGCATGAGCGAAACCAAGATTCACTCGCCTGTGGCATTATGCTGTGGCAAATGGGGGAGTTTGGCTTTGTACTTATTGCACTTGCTGGCCAGCATCAATTATTAAATTCAGAGCAAGCTTCATTTTTAATTGCCCTTGGTGTGCTTTCAATGGCATTTACCCCATTTTTGATTGATAAAACGCCATTTATTTTAAAGCGTTTAGGCATACTCGATCGCCCAAGTTTGGCGCTCGAGAGTGAGCCACAAAGTAGTACGCTTTATAGTGACCATGTTGTTATTTGTGGTTTTTCGCGAGTTGGGCAAACTATAGCGCGTTTTTTAAAGCCCGAAGCAATAGACTATGTTGCGATTGAAAGTAACCCAATTTTAGTACAAGAAGGCAAAGCGGCGGGTGAGCCTGTCATATTTGGCTATGTTAAACAAAAAGATATTTTAAAGTGCGCAGGAGTAGAGCGAGCTCGCTTGGTTATTATTACTTTTACAGAGTTTGATCATGCACAGGTTGTTATTGATGCCATAAAGCAAATAGCACCCAATGTTAAAATACTCATTCGTACCCGTGACGATAGCCAGCTAGATTATTTAAAAGAGCTAGGTGTAACCGAAGTAGTACCTGAGTCGTTAGAGGCAAGCTTAATGCTCGTGTCGCATGTGTTGTCTATGTCGGGCGTACCGATGACGCGTATTGTGCGAAGAGTAAGTAAAGAGCGTCGTAATCGTTATCCGTTAATGCAAAGCTTTTATGCAGGCTATTTTAAAGATAATGAAGATACATCAAGTGACCGGTTAGAGTACTTACATGTGGTTGCTCTGCCTGATAAAGCTTATGCAGTTAATAAAACAATCGAAAATCTAAATTTAGAAAAGCGTCGGGTACTGGTAAAAGCGCTGCGCAGAGAAGGGGCCGAAATAGACACGCCATCAGCACAAACAACCTTATTGGCTAATGACGTTTTAGTGTTACAAGGTAAACCAAGGCGTGTTGAGCGGGTAGAGCACTACCTGCTCGACGGAATAGAATAACGTTTCTGTTTGAGCTTAATCTAGTTCTAAAAACTTGCGTATCTCCGGTAATTTTTTCATACCGTCTTCATAACCAATTTGCATTAAATGCTGGGTGTAGCGTTTTTCAAACAATAGATAACTGGTTAAGCTCGATTGCGAATGTTTTTTAACACCTATGGTACGTAGCAATACTTTTATAGCCCAAGGCATATCATCGTAATACTGCGCTGCAATAGCATTAAAGTTTTGCGATGGGTTAATTACAAAGGTATCTATTTGTTTAAGTTCTTGATGTTTATCACGAGCGGGTAATAGCCCTAATGTGCGGTTAACACGAGCCAAACGCTCTAAATCCGATTGCATAGTGTCGGTAAATACACTGTCTAGTAAATGCCCCGCAACAGCAGATAGTCCAGGATAATGTGGCGAATAACCCGGTGGGTGTAATTCTTTAGGTTGGTCTACCCCAATAATAAATATTTTTTCAGCGCCTAAATGAATCGACGGACTCAGCGGAGAAAGTTGATGTATAGATCCATCACCAAAGTAATGGTTATAAATATTTACACTTGGAAACACCATAGGAATGGCACTTGATGCCATTAAGTGCTCAACATTAATACGAGTTGCGCGGCCTTCGCGTTTAGCACGTTGCCAAGATGTTTGCGTATTAGATTGAAAAAATGCAACCGAGTCACCCGTTGTATAACTTGAGGCTGTAATAGACAGCGCATCTAAATAATTACGGTGTAAATTGCGCTCAATGCGGTGTAAATCTAAAATCTCGTTTAATAAACTACGCAGAGGGCGGTTATTTAGTAAGCTCGCTGGTGGGTGGTTAATATGCTCTGACTGAAAGCTCGTTAAGATATTGCGAGCAATATGACCAAACACGCTTAAAAAGTCACTTTTATAGACCATAGAGGTTGAAAAGTTTTTCCAAACTGATTCGAGCTTTCGTACAGCCAAATGCGCACAAGAAGCGTAACATGCCAATGCAGCAGAGTTAATAGCGCCAGCGGAGGTGCCATTTATTACTCTAAATGGCAATGGAGCAGTACGAGGCATACTATGAGCTAGCGCTTTTAGCACACCGACTTGATAAGCAGCTCGTGCGCCACCACCTGTAAGTAATAAGGCAGTTTTAGGTTTTTGTGGATCAACTTGCTTGATTTTCATATTGGTGGTTAAACTGTTCTACGTCTTTACTTTATTTATTAACTGTAAGTCTTTAAGCTAGAAGAATCAAAGGATAACTGCCCTAATGCTTATTACATTATTTAATCACCCAATTTAGTAGGTAACTTACTTTGCTATAATTGCCGTATTATAAAATGTCATAGTATTTGTGTAAGAATGAATTTAATCCACTTAGCGTACTCTAAGTGATATCGCATTTTAATTTTTATGGAGTTCGTATGTCAGATAAACCAGAAGCATCAGATGTTCAAAAACGTCCACCTAATAACAATATTCTTTTCGCCGTTATTATTTTAATAGTCGTAGCATGTGCGGCCGCCTTCGTATTGCTCACACCAAGTGACGAGCAAGAAACACGCACTGAGGTAGAGCCCGCAGTTAAAGAGCAACCTATGATGGAGCTTAAACCCGAGAACGACCCAGTGGTAGACGCGCCATCTGTAATGCCAGAAAAACCAGCCGAGCTTGAAGTACCAGTACAAAGCCCGAGCGAGCCGGAGCATGAAGTAGAGCCACTACCAACACTTAACGAAAGTGATGCAGTTGTGGTTGCTAAAATGGATGAGTACCTAAGCGACTCAGTAATGAGCCTAATGGTGACCGACGATGTAATTCGCCGTGGTGTTGTATTTGTAGATAACCTAGCTAAAGGTAAGGTAGCTAAAAAGCACACGCCTGTTGTACAGCCAGAAGAGAAATTTAGCGTTAATGAAGGGGATATCCTCACAATTAACCCTAACAGCTACGAGCGTTATACCCCGTATGTGAAAATATTTACCAGTATGAGTGCAGCGCAAGCCGTTCGTATGTACGAAGAGTACAAGCCACTTATTAATAATGCATACAGTGAAATTGGTTATGGCGATGATGAGTTTAATCAAACGCTAACCGATGCAATCGATTTATTACTTGATACGCCAGAGCCTGAAGGTGACTTGCCGTTACTTCGCGATTCAGTGACGTATCAGTATGCGTTTTCGGAGTGGGAGCAATTACCTGCTGCGCAAAAACAGCTTTTACGTATGGGTCCAGAAAACATGAAAAAAGTAAAAGCAGCACTTCGTAATATAAAAGCGCAGTTAGAGAACAATTAATACGCACTAAAACAGCTAAATATGCCGCGATTGTATATGAAGTATGCAATCGCACTTTCTTTTTTGATTATCCCTTGAATAACAGAGTAAAAGTAGAGATAATCCCTCCCGCGCCAACCAAGGCCCTCAATGGTAGTCTTATTGGTCCTCTCGCAACACTAGCAGGCGAACCTGGTCAGGCCCGGAAGGGAGCAGCCACAGTTTGTGACGTGTGTGCCGAGATGTGGCTGGTAAGACTGCCACCCAAATTCCTCATTTGGGTGTTGTTTGAAGTATAAGTTGACATATTTGTACTAAAAGATGGCATAAACCAGAAGCATAAGATGACATAGTTTAGTATTAACCAAATTGTTAAATGGCTCACTCACATTTGCACTTCGGCTTTTTGCCTTTTCCAATAACTTGATAAAGGCTACCACTGACTGTTTTGATTAGCTGGTTCTGAGGTGATATTTCCACTATTCTTGATGTGCTAATATAATCGTTTGTTGTGAATCGGTACGTCATGTCATCGACATAGATATCCCATAAAATTTATCCAATCATTTTCTTCACCATCAAAAATTGAAACTTAACGGTGTTTAAGTCTTAATGAGAAATATCTATTTCTACTAAATTAATCGGAATTTTTTAGCATTAAAAAACTGGCTTTGGTATCAGGAGCTTTTAATTTAAGAAAACCAGTCACTTTATGCCATTTTATGATTCAACTCTATGCCAACTTATACTTCAAGCAACATTGGGTGTATATCGCTAACTCCTTAATATTTATATTTTTTCACTAAATTAATCCATAATACCTAATAGTTTCCAGCTCCTTTTCTCGCTAGACAACTTTTAACTTGTACGCAATAATGTAGCAATTATATTAATTTAACACTGCGTGTTAACAAAGTACTCTAGGGTTGAAGTAATGCCTCAAAGAAGTAAGTGGACACTCGCTGTTTTATTAGGGTTGCTAGGGGGTTTAGTTAACCTCTCGCCGTTATATTTTTTCGACAGTTCTGAGTTTTTATTTGGGCAAGTATTTGTATTATGTAGCTTAGTGTTTATTGGGCTGCGTTATGCGTGCTTAAGCCTTGCGATCGTATCTGGCTTTTTACTTTATAGGTGGGGGCATTGCTGGCCGAGTATTGTTTATTTACTCGAGCTTTTTTGGCTTTACACTTTTTGTTTACGCCGCTCTAAACCCATACTCCCTCTTGGTACTGTTTTTTGGCTGTTAGTTGGTTTACCTATAATTTGGGGAATAGGGCAGTTTCTTATTGGTCTGCCATGGTTAACGCTAGTTGTTGCAATATCAAAGTACCTCATAAATGCGTTAATTAGCTTAGCTTTAGTTGATTTATTTAGTGTATTTGTACCCCACGCCAGCCGTGCCTATCAGGGCAGGCCTCTCGCTCGCATTCTTAGCTATGTTGTAAGCGTTATTATTATATTGGTTATACTGCTTACCAGTGTAATTTTAGTGAACGATCACCACTCTCGGTTAGAGTATGAGGTAGACGCCCAGCTTGAAGAAAAAGCCAAATATATAAGCACTCAATTAAGTGATTATTTAACGTTTCATAAAAATGCTATTGTAATGAGTAGCGACGCCATAAGCGCGGGCACAGATAGTGAGCAGCAGTTAAAAAGGCTAATGAATCTATTTCCTGGGTTTGCTACAAGCTTGTATGCAAACCCTAGCGGCTACGTCGAAATAACGTCGCCTAATAACCTTATAGCGGGGTTAACTAAGGCGCAGCGTAATGTCACTGATCGCGAGTACTTTAATCAGGCTAAGCAATATCCTCTCGGTTATAGCGGTGGTGTGTTTCAAGGACGAGGGCTTGGCAATGAAGCCATTGTTGCGCTGTCGGCACCTATTTATCGTGATGGTGAGTTTTTCGGCGTAGTAGAGGGGTCGTTAAAGCTTGGACGATTAGAGCAGTTTATTCCTAATTTATTTGAAAATACTGGCGAGTTAGTTGTACTGGATGATAAACAAAAAGTGGTTTTTAGCTCGCTTGAGCAGTTTAAAATATTAACCGACTTTAACGAAGATGGTTTTAATACGCCTAATATGGGCGATAAAAATTTATTTCGCTCCAATAATAATGAGGTTTACCATAGTTCTAGATATGTTAATCCGCAGAGCAAATGGCAAGTAATCACTTTTTATAATCGTAAACATTTGAGTATGGCTGTAGCCAAAGCATGGCTGCCAAGTATCTTGCTAGGCGCTATGCTAATTATTATGGTGGTGCTGTTTGTACGCCAACTTGCAAACTTATTAGTGCAGCCAATTAGTGGTTTAACTAATTTAATGCAAAGCTTTAATAAATCAAAAAAACATACTTTTAATACAGATTCAAGTTGGCAAGAAGTATTGCAACTACAACAGCAGTTTGAAATGCTAGCCACTGCGCTGCAGCATTCAATAGAAAACCTGCAAGCGTCAAATATAAAAAACCAAGACCTAAACAAACAACTCAGTGAGTTTAACCAGCAGCTAGAAAAACAAGTTGCTGAGCAAACTAACAAGCTTAAGCAAGCAGTAGAGCGTGCTAATTTAGCTAATGTGGCTAAATCGCAGTTTTTAGCAAATATGAGTCATGAACTACGCACCCCAATGAACGGTATTTTGGGCATGGGTGAAGTATTGCTGCGTGATAGTTCGTTAACCGACGAGCAAAGAGATCTTTTAGATACGCAACAAAAAAGTGCTCAAAACTTATTAAAAATCTTAAACGATATTTTAGATTTTTCTAAAATTGAGGCTAATGCAATGCAAATTAGCCCGCGCCCAACAAACTTAGCGCCGTTTATCGAAAATATTAAATCGTTGTTTTCACCCATTGTAAGCTCTGACGATGTGCAGTTTATAGTTCAGTGTAGTAACACCTTGCCAGATTGTATTAACGTAGATGATTTACGCTTAAGCCAAGTTATTATTAATTTATTATCTAACGCGTATAAGTTTACTGAGCGCGGGTTTGTGCGTTTATCGTTTGATTACAGTGGCCAGCAATTATTTGTGAGTGTGTCTGATAGCGGCATAGGCATAGAAAAAGATCAGCAATCGTTATTGTTTAGTGAGTTTACTCAAGCTGATGTAGGTGTTGCGCGTAAATATGGCGGTACTGGGCTAGGTTTGGCCATTAGCCAAGGGTTAATTAAAAAAATGCAGGGTGAAATATCTTTAAATAGTGAACCCGGTAAAGGCAGCATGCTCAAGTTTTACATTAATGCGCCTAAAGCTGAGTTTATAGAGCCCACAGACGCAGTAAAGTCGCAATCAGTACCTGATCTTGGTAGCAAAAAATTACTATTGGTAGAAGACAACCCCATAAACCGCCAAGTAATTGCAAAAATGTTAGAGCCAACTCATATACAACTTACAATGGCTAACGATGGAATTGAAGCGTTAAAAGTGCTTAAGGGTAACACCTTTGACTTAATTTTAATGGATTGCCAAATGCCAAATATGGATGGTTACGAATGTACACAAACAATACGTGCTAACGAAGCAAACACTAAGGCACATGTGCCCATTATTGCAATTACCGCTAATGCCTACGAAGACGATAAACAGCGCTGTTTAAGTGTGGGCATGGACGATTTTGTATCTAAACCTGTAAATACACAAGGTTTGTACGAAGTAATCGCTAGGGTGATAAACGCGCACTAGCTTAGCGTTTATCACCACAACAAATTTTAGATAAAATCGAGCGTAAGTAATAAGCGTTGCTCGTTTGCAGCCACCGCTGGTGAGCGATGTACAAGCCCTGCACCTTCGTTTTCATCCCAGTACTCGCCTTTAAGCAGGGCAACATCACCTTGCTTGAGTTGATTAATATTATTTAGGCTTTTAAATAAGCCAGACTCTTCATCGGGTTTACCTAAATTACCAGTACCTAGCTTTGAGCGGTTTACATCGCTGTGATTTAACCACTGCGTAGCAACACCTTGATAGGTAGTAACTAGCCGGCACGGAATTTTGTCTACATGAAAACGCGGGCACATGGGTTTATCTAATATTTTTAGCCTTAAACCGGCGCGTTTTAAATCAAACAGGCAGCAAAACATTTCAACCAACAGTGCAATATCTTCACACAGCGCTTTAACTTCATCGCGGTTATTATCTTCTGGCTTAAGCGTTTTTATTAATTGATCAAACGCATCATCGGGCGATACCGCAAGCTCTAGTGGCTTTAAAGCATTTGCGCTAATGAGAGTATTAACTGCATTTGTTAATGTTTGCTCAAGGTCTCTTTGCCAAATAACAATGTTAGTGTCTTGGTTATAAATTTGTGGCAATACATCGGCGTCACACTCTTTAGCTGCTTTTCGGTACAGCGGTTCCGCAGGCTTTATTTGCGCAGTTATTGGGGCTAGGGCATTCATTACTCTTCCTCCCAAATAGGAAACGGGTCGTTATAGGTTCTCCAAAAGTCTTTACCTTTAAGTACGGCATCTTCTGGTAGTAGGCAGTCATCAAGCGCTTTAATCATCGCTTGTTTATTTAATGATTGACCAATAAACACAAGCTCTTGGCGCATGTCACCAAAGGGTTCTACCCATTTATTATTTATGTCAGCAAGCAGTTCAGGCTCTGTAGGCCAGTCTTTTTGGGGGATGGCTTTAAAAAACATACCAGCAAATCCGTAATGAGCTATACCGCCTGCTTGGCTCCACTGCGCGCAAAATAAAGGGCGTGTTGCTAACCAAAAATACCCTTTTGAGCGAATAAGTTTGCCAAATTGTTCGGTGCTATGAAGAAAGTTATAAAACTTTTCTGGGTCAAATGGGCGGCGCGCAGTGTAATTAAAGCTGCTAATACCATACTCTTTAGTCTCGGGAATATGTTCACCACGCATTTCTTTAAGCCACCCCGGTGCTTGTTGGGCACGTTCAAAATTAAATAAACCCGTGTTTAGCACTTCGTTAATATTAATATGGCCGTCTGAAATAGGAATAATGTTAGCTTGAGTATTAAGCGTATTTAAAATGGCAGTGAGTTTATTTAATTCATCGTTTGTAATTAAATCAGTTTTACTAATTAAGATTACATCGGCAAATTCAACTTGGTCAACAAGTAGGTCGGCTACGCTTCGCTCGTCGTCTTCTCCTAACGATTCGCCAGTATCTTGTACATCATTTGCTTGTTCGTAGTCGTTTAAAAAGTTAACGGCATCAACCACCGTTACCATAGTATCAAGGGTGGCAATATCACCCAGTGATACGCCATTTTCATCGGCAAATGTGAAGGTTTCGGCTACAGGTAATGGCTCAGAAATACCGGTTGATTCAATAACGAGGTAATTAAAACGCCCATCTTTGGCAAGTTTGCCCACTTCAACAAGTAAGTCTTCTCGTAGGGTGCAGCAAATACAACCGTTGCTCATTTCAACGAGCTTTTCGTTACTGTGATTGAGCGATACATCGTTTTTAATAGTGGCTGCATCGATATTTATATCGCTCATATCGTTAACTATAACAGCCACTTTTTTACCTTGCCTGTTATTAAGAATATGGCTAAGTACAGTGGTTTTACCAGCCCCCAAAAAACCTGATAACACTGTGACGGGCAGTTTATTTATCATTTAATAATCTTACTAAATTACAATCAAAGGTATGTTATATTATATCAATTTCGTATTCCAGTAATGCTAATTAATTTTTTTAATGCTGAGCTGCAAATTTAGTGTGTTACTCAAAAACTCTTCATTCGAAAAATAAGGATGAATATGAAATTATTTACATTGCACACGTTAATGATAGTCGTTATCATTCGCAACGTTTTATAAACCTCTTCTCTGGATCAATATGTTTAACCAAAAATATTTGGCGCTCAGTATTGCTGCGTCTTTTTCTGCTTTTTCTAATGTGGCATTTGCCGAGCAAAATAACGATATTGAAAAAATAGAAGTAACTGGCCGTGCCCAGCAATTTTACCTAGAAACCGAAAGTAAAATTGGTACCAAAACTAATTTAGATCTTATTAAGCTTCCGCAATCGGCTCAGGTGTTAACCGAGCAACTTATTATTGACCAAGCCGCGCGCGACATTACCGATTTATACCGCTCTATTGCGGGTGTCAGTGAATACAGCTACTCAGGCGTAACTTTTCGTGGTTTTAGAGACGATGCCAATGTATTTTATGATGGTGTGCGTGGCGACCCATATTCGGGCTTTGGTGTACCGCAGTTATTTAATGTTGAACGTGTTGAAGTATTAAAAGGGCCTGCCTCTGCTTTGTATGGCGGTGGCGAACCTGGTGGGATGATTAATTACGTAACCAAAAAGCCAAGCTACACACAAAAACGCGAACTAAAGCTTACTTTGGGTAACTACAACACCCGTGGTGCATCACTTGATATGACCGGCGGTTTAAGCGATACAATGGCTTATAGATTGGGTGGTTACTATGAAGAGCAAGACAGCTTTCGTAACAATGCAGACTCAAAAAACACCGAGCTGACAGGCGGATTGTTATTTGATTTAACAGATTCAACAACCTTAACCACAAGTGTTGACTACATTAAACAAGACCTAGGCGGAAACCGCTTACGTGGCGTACCGGTAGATGACAACGGTAACTTTTTAGTTGACCCAAGTTATAACGCGAATGAGTCGTTTGATTATCAAAATATGGAAGCTTTGGTGCTTCAAGCAGAACTTAGCCATTATTTTAATGATGATTTTTCGTTAAGTACTACGTTTCGTTACATGGATAACGAGCGAGACCAAGCCTACCATGAGTCGCAAAGCTGGGTAGATGTAAACGGTGATGGCGTTGCCAATATTGACGATGAAACGATTAAGCGTGAATACCGTAAGCAATTTCGTGCCAATAAAGAGGCAAGTGTAACCACCGACTTTGTTTATAACTTTGGACAAGGACAATTAACCCATCAGTTTTTATTTGGTGGTGATTACCACACCGTTGATACCGAATATGACTACTTTCGCGCCCGATATGAGGCCGATGGCGTCGCTAATTTAAATATTTTTAATTTAAACTACGGTGAAACCGATCCAAGTACTTATAACCTTACCGACATGAACCGCGATGGCGTAGATACCGACCGATTTGGTGTATACGCGCAAGACGTAATTAGCATAGGCGAGCAGTGGACAATAATTGCAGGTTTGCGCTATGACCATTTTAAAGAGTTTAATCAAGAAACAGGTTTTAGTTACTCAGATAACGATATAACGCCGCGCGTTGCTGTTACTTATCAGCCAGTAGAAAACACATCGGTATATATTAATTACTCAGAGAGCTTTAACCCTACATCATCAGCCGACCAAGAAGATGTAGAAGGCGAAGGTAATTTAGAACCAGAAACCGGTAAGCAAACCGAGCTGGGTATGAAAAACCAATGGCTCGACGGCAAAATAATGAGCACCTTTGCAATTTACCAAATTAATAAAGAAAACGTGGTAATGAGCAACCCTGACGATACGGGAGCGGGGGATGGCATTGCTGCACTTTTAAATATAGGTGAAGTAGAAAGCCGAGGATTTGAAACAACTTTAGTCGGCGATTTATCAGCGCACTGGACCGTAACGGCTAACTACGCTTACAACGATACGCAAGTGGTAGACGGCGTAACGGGTGATACGCTTTCAAATACATTTGGAGACGGTTCGCGCTTTGCTAATGCACCACGCCACCAGGCAGGTTTATGGACTCGCTACGCTATCGATTCAATTGACTCATCAATTGCATTTGGTGCAAATTACGTAAGTGAGCAACTGAGTACCAGTGGTCAAAAAGTAAAACCATTTACTGTATTTGACATGAGCTGGACGAGTCGCTTTGACGACGTATTGCTGAGTGTAAATATTAATAACCTATTTGATAAAGAATACGCGGTTAGTGGATTTAGTGAACGAAACGGCCACTTTCCTGGCAGCCCTCGTGAAATTATTGGGCAAATAACCTACAAGTTTTAATACTTATTAGCGCGAGAGTTACTCGCGCTTTGTTTTACGTATCGCCTTGCACCTTTTTATCACTATTAAATTTAGCGGCTTCTTGAGTCGTGTTAATAGCCGTAATAGGGAAGGGGATTACAATACCTTCTTTTTTATAGCGTTTATGCAGGGCTTTTATAAAAGCAGATTTAACCCAAAAGCGATTAAAGTATTCTTTAGCTCTAAGCATTACCGTAAAGTTAATGCTTGATCTATCAAAGGTATGAAAAACCACAAAGGTATTGTAATCATCAACGCCCCATTCGTGTGAAATAAGTATTTCACGAGCTACTTCAAGTGTTACTTGTTCAACAAATTCTAAATCTGAATCGTAATGCACGCTTATATCAACAGGCACGCTTAGCTCTTTTTCAGGGTAAAAGTAATTAATAATACGCGATTTAGATAATTGGCTATTAGGTATAATAATCATATTGTTAGGTAGAATTTTAACCCATGTAGATCGCCAGCCAATATGATCAACAAAGCCTTGCTCCTTAGATTCAAGCTCAATAAAATCACCCACCCTTATAGGTTTATCTATTACTAGCTGCACGCCAGAAAAAAAGTTTTCAAGGGTAGGTTGCAAAGCAAGGGCAACAGCTAGTGATGTAATACCTAACGAGGCAATAATGGGCGTAATAGAAATACCTAACGTGCCCATTAATACCAGTAATCCCACTGACGATAATGTAACGCGTATCACGCCTTTAATTATGCTTTTTGAATTAAAAACCACGGCAGATTGTTTACCATAGTAATTAATAGTGCCAATAATAAAGCGGTCTAAAAACATAATAAGTGCAAGCAGAGCTAATACAATATTAATGCTATTAAAAGGAATCTGTTGAGAAATAGAAGTACCAATAATGAAAGTGTCGTGCTCTAAAATGGTGAGTAGCACAATAATTGTGCACAGTGTTAGCGGCTTAGATATTGACTCTATTAGTAAAGTATCGAATATAAATTTGGTTTTTGAAGTCCATTTTTTTAGCCAGTACATTACAAAAAAACGAATTAAAAACAGTAGTATAGCTATAAGTGAAAGGGAGGACGCTGCGCCTAACCAAGGTGTGTTGTTAGAAAATTCCAGCGCTTTATTTAGCATAACTTAAACCTGTTCAATATAGTTTTATATATTGCAGCAAGTTATGTACCTTTGTTTGGGTAAAAGTAGCTGCCGAGTTTAGTCGGCAGCAAATATTATACTTTTTTGGCTAACCACATACCGCCTAGCACGGCTGCAAAAAACAATAAAAACTCCATTTTAAGAGATACTAATTGAACCAAGCCCGGGCCTGGGCATATACCACTTAAACCCCAGCCTAAACCAAAAAGTACCGAGCCGATAATTAAGCGCGCATCAATTTTTTTTAAATCACTTAAATTAAACGTTCCTGAAAGAAGTGGCTTCTCTTTTTTTGCAACCCATAACCATGTAAGCATCATTATTAGCATGGCAACAGCCATCACTATAATTAAGCTTGCGTCCCATTGGTTTCCATACGTAAGAAAGTTAATCACTTTAGCAGGGTTTGTCATCCCGCTAATAATAAGTCCTAAGCCAAATATAAAGCCTATAACAACCATCATAATTGCTTTCATTATTTATCCTACAAGGTTTGCTGTAATGAAGGCGACAAGCATAAATGTGCATGTTGCAACCCAAGAGCGAGTAGAAAAGCGCGACATGCCGCACACACCATGGCCACTTGTGCACCCATTAGCTAACGTTGTACCAGCGCCAACTAAAAGCCCTGCAACAACAATAAGCCAAGGCGGTAATTGCAATTCGCCTTCTAATAAAGATGGCGCAAATACCCTTACAGCCACTCCTGCCAACAACAACCCTAAAATAAAGTATAACTGCCAACGAGAGTCTGAATTTGCTTTAGCGAATACAGACTTAACAATGCCTGATATGCCCGCAACTTTTCCGTATAAAACCAGTAATAACGTACACGCTATACCTATTAATGCCCCGCCTATTGCAGCCGATACTGGGGTGAATTCTGTTATCATTTTTAAATTTCCCAAACAATAGAAACGCCTAAACCGGTTTGTTTCATTTCGATTGATAATTGTTGATTAGGCGCTAAGTAGTTAGCACCCGTTACTTTTTTTGCTGGCGAATAAAAAGCCATAGCGTTTAATTGTACCTTGTTGGTAAAAGAATGGCTAAAGCCAGTAGTAAAATGCCACTCTTGAACGCCCGGGGCTAAAATATTAAGCAAAACGTTTGATGAAGGAATAGGTTGCTCGGTATAAGATACCCCAAAACGAATTTTTTGTTGCGATGTACGTTGCCACTGATAGCCAAGCTTATAAATAGTCATATCGTTCCAGCCAAACCCAGCGCCGGCGTTAGCCCCTAAAGGTGCTGACACCAAGTTACTGATTGGATTTGCAATACTTTTTACTTCGCTGTAATTTATTTTTTGCCAATCAAATACAACCTGATTACTTGGGGTAAGCTTGTAGGCTGCGCCAAGTTGAAACGAACTTGGTAGATCAAATCCGCCTTGCTCTGCAAACAAACCTTTATAGCTATCAAACTCTTGCATAGACACTGATGAGCGGTAACTTGCCCCCCAGCTTAATGACGAATTTATATCTTGGCTAATACCTAGTTGAATGCCTAAGCCTGTGCTTGTATCGGTGCCATTATTTGTAAGCGCTTGGGGTGATTGCGAAAAAGGAGCAAAGTTTCCAAGCCCTTGCGCTTCAAACTGTTGCACCACGTAAATAGGAGATACACCAAGGCGTGTTTGTTCATTCAACTCATAGCTTACTGTTGGGCTAATAAAGAGTTGTTTTAAATCAACGCCCGTTGTACCAGCGTAAAAAGTCCCCTCAGGAGAGGATTCTGCGCCGTACTCGGTATTCATACCGCCGTTGCCATACACTAATAAGCCAATATTTACTTTTTCATTTAATTGATGGCCAATAGCAAACTCTGGAATTACAAATACGGTGTTGTCGCTTTTTTGTGTTTTTGCTTCAAGATAAAATGCGCCAGGGTAAAAAGTATCTACTTTTGATGCAGTATATTTTCGTTCAGGTGAAAAAAGCTCTAAGCCCAGTGATAGCTCTGTTCCATTAGGTAAAAAGGTTGCTGGATTATTAGCGCCAGACATTAACTCTTCTGACAGCGCTACACCTGCGCCAGCCATGCCTTTGTGGGTCATGCCATAGCCGTGAGTAAAATAACCATTAGTAGCAAATGCACTGAACGAACCTAACGCACACGTTAAAGCTAAGCCTGAAATTAACTGTTTTTTCATTTTAGTAAATACATAAAGTTGGAATGGGCGGACAATAGCTAATTTTTGATATTCTAAAAAGGAATTTAAATAGATTAGTAATAATAAAAGGTAATACGGCAATGGTTATAAAGTTAAAATAAATGAGCGTAGATTGCTATTCAACCTTAACTTAAGTTAAAAGTTTCGCTAACGTATTGAGCTGTAGTGATATTTAAGTATGCAATCGGTAGCTATAAACTTTGGTAGTAAAAGCTTGCTGGTAAAAGGAGCGTTTACGTATTAACAGCAGTTTAAAATATATTTATTAATTAACGTTGAGCTCATCCAAACAATCACTCTTAAATAACGCCATTGTATGTAAAAGCAAAGCGGTGATTAATATCACCGCTTTTAAAAATTACATAGATTCGAGCGTTTTACCGCGTGTTTCTTTTATGTATTTAACAACAAAAAATATGCTTATAAGTGCCGATAACGCATAAAAGCCATAAGCACCGGCAAGGCCAATGTTAGCCAGCATAACAGGGAAGGTCATGGTAATGGCAAAGTTAGCAATCCATTGTGCGCTAGCTGCAACAGCAAGGGCTGCACCACGAATACGGTTATTAAACATTTCGCCTAATAATACCCATACAACAGGGCCCCAACTTAAGCCAAAAAATACCACAAATAAGTTAGCCATAATCAGTGCAAACGTACCCATGTTATCGCTAAGGGCAAGTTTGCCTGCTTCATCAAGGCCTGCACTACCAAATATATAAGTAAGCGCGCTTAAGCTGATAAACATACCAATACTGCCTACTAAGAGCAGCGGTTTACGGCCAATTTTGTCAACAAGGGCAATAGCAATAAAGGTCGATACAATATTAGTCGTACCCGCTAATACATTTATAAATAGCGATTGCGACTCGTCAAACCCAGCGGCTTGCCACAGCTCTGAGCCGTAATAAAACACCACGTTAATACCCACAAATTGCTGAAATACACTCAGCGCAACACCCACCCAAACAATTGGGTGTACTTTTTTACTGTTATCAATAAATAAATCGCGAATACTTGGCTTTGTGTCGCTATGCAATGAGCGTTTTACATCGCTTATTTGTTTATCTGCATTGTCGTCTGAAATTTTGCTAAATACCGCTTTTGCATCATCCACTTTACCTTGCGCCACTAAATAACGAGGCGACTCAGGAATAAACAACACACCCACTAAAAACAGTATTGCAGGCACAAGCTCAGCCCAAAACATCCAGCGCCAAGCGGCTGTATCAAGCATTAAAATATTTTGCGCGCTGCCTGCTGCATCAGCAATTAAGTAGTTACTTAAAAACGCAGCAAATAAACCCAATACAATAGCGAGTTGTTGTAATGTAGCTAAACGACCACGTAGTGCTGGTGGCGCAACTTCAGCAATGTAAGCTGGCGCCAATACCGATGCAGCACCAATACCTAAACCGCCAAATAAGCGGTAAAAAATAAATTCAGCTGAGCTTTCGCTAATGCCCGAACCAAATGCACTAATGGCAAAAATAATCGCGGTGATGATCATAATTGCACGGCGACCAAACTTATCAGCCAGCGGCCCCGCAGCAAGCGCACCTAGGGCGCAGCCAAGTAACACAGACGCTACGTTAAAGCCCGTAGCCACACTGCTTGAATTAAATGCCTTACCGAGTGCCGACACCGTGCCGTTAATAACACCTGAGTCAAAACCAAATAAAAAGCCACCAATAGCAGCCACGGCAGAGATAAAAATTACGTAAAAAAGTGAGCACGTGTTTGATGTGTGCGCCGAGCTATTATTCCTCGGCGATAAAGATGATGTCATGATTGTGTGTCCTGATTTTTATTATTGTGTACTGTACTATATTGAAGCGCTTGGATCTGCGTAATTTAAACGAATTTTATCTGGGCTAATTCTTTCATAACTAATATTAAAATTATTATTTAATACTTCTAATAAGCCCTTAACATCGCCTGTTTTAAACATACCAGCGACTTGTACCCTTGTTAAACGCTCATCATCAGAAAGCTCAAAGTCTATATTCGTATATCGACTAATCTCGGCCATGGCATCGGCAAGAGATTCGCCTCTAAAAATAAGGCTTCCTTTACGCCAAGAAAGACTAGCCGCTACGTCTATAGGGTCTACTTTTTCAACGTGCTTAGCTATTTTACCTTTGAAACTTAAATCGAGCTTTTCACCTTTAGAAACTGCTGTAGAGTTATTTGATAAAAATTTACCAAGCTTATTTGTTCCATTTTTTTGGAGGCTTGATGGTTGCGAACTACTTTGTTCGGCAACAAGCACTTTTCCATCAGTGACTATTAATTCTATTTGTTTTTCACCCACTTCAACATTAAACGCAGTGCCTACTGCCTGAATAACTTTATCACCAGCAATAACACTTAAAGGCCGTGCCTTATCATGCGCCACATTTATATGTATCTCCCCCCGCAGTAAGTTAATTACTCGAGAGTCTCGGGTATATCTTATTTGTACAAAACTATTAGTGTTTAATGTAATTTCACTTTTATCTGGCAAAATTATGTCTTTGCTTTCACCTACACCCGTTTGAAAGTTAAGTTGCTTAGCGACAACAGCTGACCGATTAACGGGATAAAAAAATGAAAAATTAAATGCTTCTTGAAAAAAGCTAAGTGCAACAGCCAATAAAACAGAAGCGGCCGTTGCACCTAACCACACAGGGAGGCGTTTTTGTCTAGATTGTGATTGCGGGAATAGATCAGATAAGCGGCTGAGTTCACCCATCTTGTCCCATAGGTGTGCAACTTCAAGTAATACTTCGACGTTTTTATATGACTGAGCTAACCAGAGCTGCAATGCGTCTTTTTCGGGTTTAGTTAAACCTCTATCGAGCTTAGCAAGCCATTCACTTGCACAATCAAGGCGTGCGTCTTCGACTGCCTTATTATTTCGTTCGTCTATATGGTGGACATTACTCATGACTACCCCCTGCACTTTTTTGTGAAGAAGAGTTAGGTTTGCCATACACACTTTTTTCAGATTGTCGCATAAACTGCGTACAACGTTTTACGCCGGTTGCTATATGTTTTTCCACGGTACTTTCACTAAGGTTTAATTGAGCAGCAATTTCTCGCTGCGAATAACCATACACTTTTTTTAATACAAACACTTTACGGCATTGAACAGGCAAAAGCCTGACAGCTTCACAAAAATTTGAAAATTCGCAATCGGTAAGCGCATTTTCGTACATTTCGTCTTTCTGATGTTCCGTTAAGAGTTGCTCTAATGCTTCCATGTTGTCGATACTATCGACTAGTCGTATATTGGCTTGCTTTTGATAATCGAGCGCTAGGTTACGCGCCGTTTTATAAATAAAAGATTTTGGTGAGCAAATGTTTTCAGTGTTTTTTATTTGACAAATTCGCACGTAAGTTTCTTGCACAATGTCTTCAATTTCATGTGGAGGCACTATGCGTGCCACTACATTTGAGAGACCTTTGCGCGAGGCCAGATAAGCCTTATAAAATAGTGTGTCTTTTGTCATTGAGTGTGTGTCTCGTGTGTGTGTGGTTTTGGCAATTGTTGTTATTGTTTTGCCATTACAGCTTAAGACGATTGGTAATAAAAAATCCGCTACTCAATTTTAAAATAAATTGTTTTTCTATTTGTAAAATTGCAGGCACTATCAATCCTTGTTGTTAAAAGCTTGTAATTTGAATACCAAGTGTACTACAGTTTTTCAAATTATTAACACGTATAGGCTAGCTCTATAATTATACGTGTTCATATAACCAATTAATTAATATAAAAATATATTTAACTTTTTTAGTTGAAACCCCACAACATTTTTTTGCACACCAAAAAATAATAAAGGTTTAGTAATAATAAGTATGGCTAGTCAAAAAAATAAATTATTTGAAAAAAATAAAAAATATTTATGGAGGAAAATAAAAAGTCACTCGTCTTCATCCTGTGTATGGCCAAAAACTATACGCATGGAATGTATACATTTGCCACTTTGTTTACCGCTATATGTGCTTGTTTTTAGCTTAGTCACCACAGAGGTGAAAGCGGGCTCGGTGGACGAAAAAGCAATGTTTAACATTCCTCGACAAAGGGCCGATTTATCGCTAATAAACTTTGCCGAGCAAGCCGATATTACTTTGCTTTTTCCGTTGGATAAAATTCAACAGTTACAAACAAATACTATTACTGGCGAGTATTCAATAATAAATGCATTACAGACTTTACTCGACAGTACCGGCTTGCAAATGCAAGTTAGCGAAGATGGGCAAATTTCTATTTTAATAGACCCTAGCTTCGAGAGAACTGACAACATGGCTAACTATAAAAAAAATGGCGTGTCCAGTGCAGTACTTGCTGTACTAAGCACAATGACAACGCTCCCTGCATTAGCAGAAACAGCAGCACAAGAACCAGAAATAATTGAAGTACGCGGAATTAGAGGCTCGCTTGGTCGAGCCATGGATGCAAAAAGAGAAGCCGGTGGCGTGGTTGACTCCATTTCAGCAGAAGATATTGGTAAATTTCCTGACACAAATTTAGCCGAGTCTTTGCAACGTATTACTGGGGTTTCAATAGACCGTTCAGGCGGCGAAGGGCAGCTTATTACGGTGCGTGGTTTTGGCCCGCAGTTTAATACTGTACTAGTAAACGGACGCCAAATGGCATCAGAGAATCAAAGCCGTGCATTTAGCTTTGATACCATTGCATCAGAATTGGTTAAAAGCTTAGATGTATTTAAAACCTCAACAGCCACTATGCAATCTGGTGGTATTGGCTCAACAGTAAACGTTAATACGGCACGTCCATTTGCGATTAGTGGCTTTAAAATAGCGGGTAGTGTTAAAGGTATTTACGATGAAAATAGTGAAGAAACCACACCTGAGATTTCTGGCTTAATTAGTAATACATTTAATGATGACACACTGGGTTTGTTGTTTGCCGTTTCTCGTCAAGAACGCGAAACACGCTTAAATCAGGCACAGGTAGACGGCTGGTTAGAAAACGTGGGCGTCCCAAATCCTCAAACTCAAAGCGGGCAAGCATACACCGGTAATATTTTCTCGCCACGTAATTACGATCATAAAGTTACTACAGAGACACGTACACGCACTAATGCAAATTTAGTTATACAGTATGCACCTTCAGATGATTTAGTTATCACTGCTGATGCGCTCTATTCAGATTTTGATGTAGAAGCAGACACAACGTCTTACGGGCACTGGTTTACAGCGCCAAACTTAGAAGGCTTTGGTGATGCTGCAGGCCCAACCGTTGATGAAAATGGCACTGTGGTTGATTTATATCAAGAGGTAGGTCTTGCCACCGATATGCACGCTAAAAAGTTTGATCGTTTAACCAACTCTAGCGCATTAGGTTTAAACTTTGATTGGCATGTAAACGATAACTTAAATATGAAGTTTGATTTGAGCCACTCAAAAGCCAAGCGTGAGGCTAATAATGGCGGTGGCGATCAGCTATCGTTGATTGGCTATGCTAACCGAGTTCGATTTGAAGTGGATGGCGGTATCTTACCTTACGCGAGTGAGTTTGCCTCTGCTAACCCTAACATTTATAGCGGCCAGCAAGAGCTGGACGGTGTTGCTTATAACCCTGCAGTTGCACCTGATGGCGTATCAAATCATTTAGATACAGCCAACAGCCGTGCACACGTAATGCTTCGCCGTGGTTGGGCTGTAGAAGATACTGTGGATCAGTTTCGTTGGGATAGCATTTGGCATAACGATGGCAGCTCAGGCCTAGTTTCGGTTAAATTTGGTACTATGTATTCAACTGAAACTAAAAACCTTGATCGTTGGGACAACGAAGGCGTAGGTATTCACTGTACCTTTTGTGGTTACCCAGATGACCCAAGTATGGATGGCTTAGCGCAATTTGTATTTGACGCAGGAGATGACTTTTTAGGTGATGTGAGCGGCAGCGGTCGTATGCCAACGTCATGGCTTGCACATGATGGAGAGGCAAACTTTGCGTACCTTGAGCAAATAGCTGCGGCGAATGGTCAGCCTATTAGTTTTGATGCAGTTAAACGTAATAAGTCGTTTGAGATAACTGAAGATACTTTCTCGTTTTATACAGAATTTGATTTTGAAGCTGAACTTGCAGGCATGCCTTTATACGCAACAGCGGGCTTTAGATATGAAAGCACCGATGTAAAAGTAAAGGGCACAGATGAGCCGGTTAGCGCGTTAACTATCTTAGATAAAACAGAAATGCTTGCTAATTTCGGCGCCGTAGAAAATATTTCAGCAAGTTCAGATTACGAAGCGATTTTACCTAACTTTAGCGTAAAGCTTGAAATAAGCGATGAGCTAATAGCACGTGCTGCTGTATCACAAACAATTACGCGACCAACACTCGATAGTATGTCGCCTGTAACAGTAATTGAAACAACGCGCCAAGGGGGCAATTTAACATCAAGCTCTGGTAACCCTGCGCTTGAGCCATTTACCTCTGATAACTTAGATTTATCATTAGAGTGGTATTACGCTGATGCCAGTTATTTATCCGCTGGTTACTTTAGAAAGAATGTTGCTAACTTCATTATCAATACCACTGAAGATTTAACCTTTGAATTGTCTGACGGCGGATTGTTGACTGACCCCTCAACAGGTAACGATGTAGATAACCCTGACGCTGCTGACTCGACGGCTGTATTTACAAACACATTACCAAATAATAGCGAATCGGCGATTGTTGATGGCTGGGAAATAGCCTTACAGCATAGTTTTGATAGTGGCTTTGGTTTTATGGTTAATGCAACATTTGTTGATAGTGATGCAGAACTAGACCCTGCAGATATAACTCAAGTATTTGCATTAACAGGCTTAAGCGACTCTTATAATGTGGTTGGCTTTTATGAGAATGGCCCATTTCAGGCGCGTTTAGCCTATAACTGGCGCGATAGCTTTGTACAGTCACTAACACAGTTAAATGGTGATGGTGTGACGATAGTTGAAGACTATGCACAATTCGATGCCAGTGGCAGCTATGATATTACCGAAAATGTATCGGTGTTCTTTGAGGGTATAAACTTAACCGAAGAATACGTACACAAACGTGGTCGCTTCTCTAATCAATTACTAATGGTTGAAGATAGCGGGCGACGTTTTGCGTTAGGTGTTCGTGGAAGTTTCTAACTTAAATAATAAAAGTGGCTTTTACATTTAGTAATAGCCACTTTTTAAATATGCCTTTATAGGTAACAAGCATGAACCAGCAAAATAAAGAAATAAAAACAGTGGTTGTCGTTGGTGGTGGTATAGCAGGCTGGCTAACAGCTGGTCGATTAGCGGCGGACCATAAAAGTAATACCCCCGATGGTCTTAATGTTGTGCTAGTTGAATCTCCAAATGTACCAATTATAGGTGTTGGTGAAGGCACTTGGCCTACCATGCGTAGTACATTAATAGCACTTGGTATTAGCGAAACCGATTTTATACGCGAGTGTGAAGCAAGCTTTAAGCAAGGAGCAAAATTCGCCAAATGGGTGGATGGCAGCGATGATGATTTTTACTATCACCCATTAGTTCTGCCGCAGGGCTTTTCAAAAACCGATATGGCAGGGCATTGGTTAAATAACACAGCAGAGTCAACGTCTTTTTCAAACGCAGTGTGTTACCAAGAAGCTATTTGTGAGCAAGGGCTTGCCCCTAAAACAATTCGTACACCAGAATATGCTGCTATAGCCAATTATGCCTACCATTTAGACTCTGCAAAATTTGCCGTTTTTTTACAAAAACATTGTACGCAGCAGCTAGGCGTTAAACATATTTTAGCTGATGTAACGCAGGTCAATAGTGCTAAAAATGGCGATATTGCAAGCGTTACTACAAAGCAACAAGGTGAAATTAGCGGTGATTTATTTATCGATTGCACTGGTTTTTCATCATTGTTATTAGGCGAGCATTATAAGGTTCCTTTTCAGCCCTGCGATGATGTGCTGTTTATTGATACCGCCTTAGCAGTGCAAGTCCCTTATGAAGATGAAAATGACAGTATTGCATCTCACACAATTTCAACAGCGCAAGAAGCGGGCTGGATATGGGATATAGGATTACAGCATCGCCGTGGGGTGGGCTATGTGTACTCCAGTAAGTACAGTACCGAGTCGCAAGCAAGGGAAAAGCTTAGAGAGTATGTAGGCGATAAAATAGAGTCGTTAACAATTAGAAAAATCCCTATTAAAAGTGGCCACCGCTCACATTTTTGGCAAAACAACTGTGTTGCGGTTGGGCTTTCGGCTGGTTTTTTAGAGCCACTAGAAGCTTCTGCATTGGTATTAGTAGAAATGTCAGCACAAATGATCAGCGAACAACTTCCCCATACCCGGGATATTATGGATATTACCGCCAAACGCTTTAATGAGACGTTTACCTATAGGTGGGGAAAAATAATCGACTTTTTAAAGTTACATTATATTTTATCTACCCGTGACGATAACGCATTTTGGAGCGATAACAGAGACCCTAAAACGATTCCTCAAAGCTTACAAGATCTAATGAAACTATGGCAATACCGCGCCCCTGCTGATCACGACTTTACAAGTAACAATGAGGTGTTTCCAGCTGCGAGTTATCAATATGTTTTATATGGTATGGGCTTTAGAAGTGACTACAGCACAACTGCCTATATGCTTGAAGACACTGTTTTTGCTAAAAGTCAGTTTGATAAAAATAAGAGCATGATAAACCAAGCTGTAACTAACTTACCTAGTAACCGAGAATTATTAAATAAAGTTAAGAATCATGGTTTTAGCACTATTTAGCTTAAAAATTTACACATAAAAACAATAAAGAGACACACATGGAAAATTTAGTCGCATTAGAACAAAGTGCTCATCAGCACATAAAAATAGACACACAAAAGGCACAATCACACGCAGAAAACATTAATATGGTTCCTGTTGTTATGGCAGAACTTAATCAAATTGCTGTTCAGCAGCCTATAGTTTTTGCAAAAAACTCAGAAACAGGGGAGTTTACACTCAATGCTTTATTAGGCTTTGAGCAACATGAGAACTTGTTTTATCAGAACTCGCAGTGGCAGGGTGTGTATTTACCGCTTCAATTACAGCGTCAGCCATTTTTTGTTGGTGATACTCATGCGCAGCAAACTCAATACCCTGTGTGTATTAATTTAAATAGCCCAGCAGTCGTTAATAATCGATCGCAAAGCCAGAATAATTTAGAACCAATTTATACCCAAAGCGCAGAAGAAAGTAGCTATTTCAAACAAATAAAGCAGTGTTTAGGGCATTTACTACAGGGCGAAATAGACAATAAAAAGTTAATTGATACCTTGTTACAGCATGATCTACTGCAGCCATTATCGCTTGAGGTAACGTTTCAGAACAGTCAAAAAACAAAGTTAAACGGCCTATACACTATTAACCAAGAAAGACTCGCACAACTTAATAGTGATCAAATTACACTTTTACATCAAAGCGCTTTATTACCCGCTATTTATACTGTTATAACCTCACTTGGCCAAATATACCCATTGATAGAGCGTAAAAATGCAGTGCTTAATTTAACCGATGATTGATTTTAAACTAAACGAAAATATGGCGTTACACATACATACTGTAGGGGAAGAGAAAACCCCTATTATTGTTATTGATGATTTCGTAAATAATGTAGATGCGCTTATTAATTTTGCTGTGTTTTCTCAAAATGCGAGGGAAACATTTTGCGCACAAGAAAGTGATTTTTACCCAGGAGTAAGAAAAGCAGCACCGCTTAGTTATATCGAGCGGTTAAAAGCGCTTGCGCCAATTATTAATTCACACTTTGATATGGCGGATAAAAGCGAGTTCGATGTAATTCTTTCTGCTTTTTCAATTGCATGCACTGAGCCTGATAAGCTCAGGCCAATACAAATGCTCCCTCATTTTGATACACCTAATATAAATCAACTTGCTATAGTGCACTTTTTATGTGATGAAACTCATGGTGGCACTTCATTTTATAAGCATAGAGCCCTAGGGTACGAACGTATAACAAAAGAGCGGCTTATGCTTTATAGGCAAGCTATTAAGCAACAAGCCATGGCGCAAAAGCTTCATAAAAATCCACAATATATAAATGGAAGTACAACTTTGTTTGAGCAAGTTTACAGTGTAGAGGCAAAGCTAAATCGCGCAGTTATATACCCAAGTAACTTATTGCATTCCGGTAATATAAACGCGTCTAATGGTTATGCCTGTGACCCAGTTAATGGGCGTTTAACTATCAGTAGCTTTGCTGTTTTACGCTAGCTTTTTTATTACCGACTAAAACTCTCAAAGTACTCTTTTTGCAATTCTATAGTAAGCGCTTTAGGGCGAATGTATTGTACTAGGCTGTATACTTCTTCTTTTGTGTAACCTGCCGAATTTAAAATAAGCGCAGCGACCAAACCTGTGCGGCCTGTACCGCCTTTACAATGTATGGCAATGGTTTGTTTGTGTTGTATGGCCTGTAATATGTCGGTTTTGTGGGTGTTCCAGCTTGATGTAAAAGGCTGTTTGGGTGCTTCGTCGTCATTTATAGGTAAATGAAACCAGGTTATATCGTGCTTATTGCACTCACTATTAATTGTTTGTACGTTGTTTTTTTCAAGTTCTTTTTGCGGCATAAGTGAAAGCAGCATGTGAGTGCCAGCAGTTTTTAATGTGGCGATTGAATCCGCTAAGTTTTGTGTTTTTGTGCCAGGGCAGGGCGTAAAAATAATATTTGCGCCGTTATTAAGTGATAAAACATCGTATGGGTGCGCGCTCATGGTAAGTCCTTTATTTTTAATGAATTTGCTTTAATAAGCTCACTATAGCGTGTTTTAGTTACAAGTTTAAGATTGAATAATAAGCATAAATGCTGGATACTGTTTTTATATACAGTTATGGCGATATTATGAAAAAAGAATTACCAGCAAAATACTATTTAGCGCATTTTAGAGAGCTTATTGAGTTTGTAACTAGTAAATGTATGCATTTACTTGAGCCCAAACACAGCGAATTTATTAGTAAAATTAACCAGCTAGATGAGCAAAGCCAATGCATGTTGGCGCGTGTGTACTCGCGAAAGCCTTATTTAGTGCAGGCGCAATCGCTTAATTATGAAGAAATAACCTCGCCGCATCAGGCTATTTATACGCTAAAAAAAGCCGGTATTTTATTTGAGCCAAACGAGCAGCATTATTCGCAGCTTTTAGCGCACTTAACTAAGCCTTCTTTGGTTGAGTTGCTAAGTAATTACAGTGAGCAAATAAGTTTTAAAAAGAGTGCCGCTAAAGGCGCGCTGGTGGATATTGCGCGTGAGTTTTTTAAAGCACGCCCACAAGAGCTTGCGCCACTTTATAGCCAGTATGTAATTAATAACCGCAGTGATTACTACGAGTATTTTGAGTTTTTATTTGCAGGTAAACTAAGCAGTGGAGATGTGAATCATCAAAACCGTTTTGTAATGCGAGACTTAGGCTTAACCGCTACGCGCGAAGGACACAGCGAGAGCTTGTCGCGTTTTGAAACACTTGACGAAGCGCAATCAAACTATTTATTAAACCGTTACCGGTTAGCATTTAAAAATATTACAGATGAGAGCGACTATGTTGCTTTAGCGTCACAGGTTTTAGTGCAAGCTGCACATGGTGCAATTGCCGTTGTATTAAAAAACAAACTATTAGTTAGGCTTTATAGGCAGCTAAAAACAGTTGATAGCGAACTTGCTTTTAGTTTACTTGAAGGGTGCGTGGATGATAGCGAAGCACAAGAAATTCAAATAAGAGAGCAATACAGGCTTGGCAATAAAGAGTGGGTAAAAGCACGGTTAGAAGCCATTATCGAAAACCCACTTACTGATGATTTACTTTATTTTGCTGACGATTTTTTAATGCGTAAGTTTAATAAAAAAACACGTTCGCGTTTAAGTGCCATGCTTGCCGACACTCAGTGCGTGCTAGAAATAGATGAATTGTACCGAGGTGAAGTAGAGCAGGGCGTAAACGATTATTATACTCGCGAAGGTATGGCTGTATTTAATACCGAAAACACGCTTTGGCAAAGTTTGTTTGGTTTAGTATTTTGGCACGAGTTATTTGTGGAGTCGCCTTATCCGCCATGCAATGAGTTTGATATTTATCCGCAAGTATTAAGGCTTGGTAATTTTTATGAAGCGCAGCAAACACAGATAAACGAGCGCTTAGCTCAGTGCCAAACGTCGCAAGCATTACTTAATTTAGTATGCAAAAATGCAGCGCAATACTTTGATCAGCCCAATGGCTTATTTAGATGGCGCAGCAATTTATTAGAGCCACTAGAGGCGCTTATTTTAAACAGCCCACTTGAGGCACTAATTGCGCACTTAGCAGCCATGAGTAAACATTATTTACAGCTAAAAGACGGTTACCCCGATTTAATGGTCATTAATAATGGCCAAGTACACTTTGAAGAGGTAAAAGCCCCAGGCGATAAGCTTAGGCGCAACCAATTAACCACCATAGATAATTTAAAAAATGTGGGCTTTACGGTACATATTGCCGCAGTTAAGTGGTTTGTAGACCCAAACCGTGTTTACAGCGTAGTTGATATAGAAACCACGGGCGGCTTAAAAGGCGGCAACCGAATTACCGAAATTGGCATTGTTAAAGTGCAGCACGGTAAAGTCATTGATACTTGGACAAGCTTAGTTAACCCCGAGCGCCATATACCTGGTTTTATTACGTCATTAACCGGTATTAGCGACAGTATGGTTTACAACGCGCCTGTATTTGCCAATATAGTTAAGCCGCTATTAGATATACTCGCAGGCAGTATTTTTGTAGCCCATAACGTTAATTTTGACTACGGCTTTATTAAAAAAGAGTGCGAGATGGCAGGGCACTTTTTTAAAATGCCAAAAATGTGCACCGTGGTTGAATCGCGCAAAGCGTTTAAAGGCTTAAAGTCGTATTCGCTTGGTAACCTTAGCGCGCATTTTAACTTAAATTTAACCAGCCATCACCGCGCATTGGCCGATGCAACCGCCACTGCCGAGCTGTTATTACTGATACAAAATAGTGAAACGCAAACGCAGTAGCGTATTGTTTTTTAACTATATGAAATTTAAATAAAAAGTAGTTTTATTGTAATTTTTTAATTTATTTTGGAATAAAGTGTTTTTGTAAATCGTCTTCTTTATGTCAATCCGACAAACTAGAGGACAAAACAATGATTAAATTAAATAAAATTGTAAGCGTAATGATGTTAAGCGGTGTGTGTACTTTTACAGGTGCAGTGCAGGCCGCTGATATTGAAATATCCCAGTCAACGTCGGCGCAGCAACAAACATCTACATCTATTGCGCTTTCACAAAACGGTTTAACAGCCAGTGGTAGCAATGACACAAACGCATCTAGCAATACACAAGTAACGGCTGATGACTCGCAAGCTACAGATTCAACGGCAAATAATACACAAACTTCAGCGCAAGAAAGCAGCGAGGCCGCAGAGCCTGCAAATTCATTAGTTGCATCTGCCAGCTCATCTTTAAATAACTCATTGAATGCATCGGCATCGTCTTTTAATGCCACAGGCAATACCACAGTCAATACAGCACTTGATGCAACCGCGCAGTTAACCTCATCGGCGGGTAATTTAACGACTGCAGTGAGCCAATCGTCATTACTTTCTGTTAGCTCTGATCAAGGCGCTCAGCCTGATACTACTGATACACCAACAGATGCCTCTTTACTTTCAAATGTGGGCAGCGCTACCGATTCAGTAATACAAGCTGATGCAGCGAGAGCGCTTAATGCGGGTGAGCTTACAAACCAATTAGCAATTACTAATACGGCTGCAAACTCAGTAAGTTCTGCACTGCAGGTAGGTGATGCAATTAATACCAGTAATGAAGTTGTAAGTAGTGTTCAGCAATCTTTAATTGCCAGTGTGCAAGATAGTACGGTTAGCAGTTTACAAAGCACGGTACAACAAAGTGTTAGCGGGCAGGTGAGTGCAGCGGTTACTGATCAAATTAGTAACGATGTAGCACTTAGCACCGCAAGTGAAGTAGTAACCAACATTACTAACGACTTAGATCTAGGCCTTTAATACGCCGCGTGTTTGCACAAATGCCGAATAGGGAAACCTATTCGGCCTGTTGGAGAATAAATATGAAAGCAGTTATAACCGCCACATTGTGTGTTTTTAGTGCCCAAGCGGTGCTTGCACAAACCAACCACGTTAAAACACCTGAGCAAAATAAACCCTTTAAAAGTAGCTTTGAGCTAAATGCAGATGCTGAAGTTGGGGTATTAAGCAATTCAGCGCTCTCTGTTCAGGAGCTTGACGATATTTCGTCACAAAGCGACAGTGGCATAAAAACCGCAGCCGGTGTTAATGCAAAATGGCAATTAACCAAAGGCGCCAAATTAACCTCAAGCTATCGGTTTGAACAACAAGACTACGATGAGTTTGATCAATACGATTTAGAGCTTCATCAATATGGTTTAGATGGCAGCTATACCTTTAGTAATCACGAGGTAGGGGTTCGTTACGATGGTGCAAAAGCAAATGTAGATGGCGATACATTTTTACATTTTAATCAAGCCAGCGCCTACTATGGCCATTTTTTAAACCCGTATACGTATTTACGTATGAGCATAAAAACCAAAACTAAACGTTTTGCTAATGCAAAAGCACGTAATGCCGATGGTGTAGGTGCCGATGTAGCGCTTTATCATTTTATAAATAATGGCCAAACCATGCTAATGACAGCGCTAAGTGCCGATAAAGAAAACGCCGACGACAACCAATACGACTTTAACGGCTACGGTTTTACTACTAAAGTTACGCACAAATTTACGGCCTTTAATATGGCTAACAAAGTGGGGGCAGGTTGGCGTTATCAAAATAAAGATTACGATGAGCAAACAACGGGTGATTTTTTTGAGCAAATACCGTCGCGAGATGAGCACAGAAATGTCGTTAATGCGTTTTATAACCTAGCTTTATTTGAGCACGTAACACTCATAGCCGAGGCTGAATATGGCGATTATCAATCAAAGCTTAGTAGCAATACCTATACGCAATCTGTTTTATCGGCGTCAGCTAAAGTGCACTTTTAGGTGGGTAAATGGCGCCATAACCAAAGGTGGTATCTTTGCCTTGCTCGCCTAAGTCGACGGCCAGCGATGTAAGCTCGTTTAGTGCTTTGGTTTTATTATTACCATGCTTTAACAATAAACAACTTAATGCCGCGCTTACATGCGGCGCCGCCATTGACGTACCCGACTCCCTTCCAAATTTTCCATTGCCTTGGCTTGTAACAACATTTACACCAAGGGCTGCAAAGTCTATGTAATCGCCTTTATTTGACCATCTATAAATGTGGTTTTTTGAATCAATAGCACTTACCGCTATCACGCTTTTATACGCGCCTGGGTATAACGGCTGCGACGCCGGCCCTTGGTTACCCGCAGCAGCTACAATTAATACCTTTTGTTTTATTGCTGCAGTAATACTTGCTTCTAAAATTGCGTTATTTGGCCCTGTTAGGCTCATATTTATTACGGGGATTTTATTACTAACTAGCCAGTTAAGTGCCTCTACTATGGCAAATAATGTAGCCCCTTGTGCATATTCAGATTGCCTATAAAACACCTCGGCACTGTAAAGCTTGGCACTGCTTAAAAGCGGGCTGAGCATTACTCCTTTACCTGTAATTAACCCCGCTATGGCGGTGCCGTGTAAATTTGGCGAGCTTAACCCTTTAGGTAAAAAGCTTTGCGTGGTGATATTTGCGCCTTTAAAAGCGTTGTGTTTGGTATTAATTGCGCTGTCGATCATGCCAATTTTTACGCTTTGTGTGCAGTAAGGAGCAACAGGCTTATTTGGTGTTACTTTCACGCTAGGCTCGCCTGTTTGCGCTTGGTAAATGTGGTTTCGGTCAAGTATTGCAGACTCATCTAAGTTAAGTGCTTTTAATAACTCACTTTTAGAGTTAACACCTTGGGGTACATTAAAGCGCACTAAGCTCATGTTAAGTGCGTTGTAATTTTTTACCGATACAATGGTTACATTTTGCTGCTTTAGGGTATTAAGTTGTTGGCTATTTGCCATTAATAACCATTGGCGCTCTATTGCTCTAAAGCCGCTTTCAAGCTCTACTTCAACAAATGCGGTGTTTTGGCTATTTATATTAATGTTAAGCACATTGGGTAAGCTGCTAATTGGCTCACTAATTTGCGCTTTTAGTTCATCAATCGATATTTGTGGAACAGGCACCGGAAGCGGCAGGCGCTGTGCTCGCTCTATAGTTTGCTCAATACGCTGCTCTATTGGGTTTAGCTGCCCAAGCACCTGATCGACTCTTACTATATTGGCTGAACTCGTTGCGCTAAATATACAAAGCGAAGCGGTTATTATGTGTTTAACGCGTGTGTTTTTAATATTCATAGTGGGTTACTCTATTAAATTTATCATACTGGTTAGTTAACGTTTAACACATAGAAATATTTCATTATTTAAATTATTTTGATTATTTGGGAATAAATGTTTTTTTGAATCGTCTTCTTTATAAAAGGGGTAAAAATTAATGAACGAAACTATAAAAACCTTATTGCCCATACTTAGGCGTTTTGCCTATTCGCTAACGGGTAGTAAAGCAGATGCAGACGATGTAGTGCAAATAACAATTGAAAAACTATTAGTAAAAGGCATTCCGGTTGACGTTGAGCCTGCTAAATGGGCATTTAAAATTTGCCGCAATGTGTGGATAGACGAATACCGCTCACGCAAGGTAAGGCAAAATACGGCCCAGGCCGATGTTTTACCAGAGCCAATTACAAGTAATGAACATCAAACACTCGAAAACAAACAAATGCTTAAAAATGTAAATACAGCACTTGGGCAATTACCCGAAGAGCAACGCGCCATAGTAGCGCTAGTGGCAGTGCAGGGCATGGCCTATAAAGAAGTCGCACATACGCTAGATATACCTATAGGCAGTGTAATGAGTAAATTATCGCGAGCACGCAGTACACTTTATAACTTAATAAAACCCGACTTTAAAAAGGAGCAAGTATGAACATTAACGACGAAACACTTAGCGCCTTTTTAGACTCAGAACTCAGCGAGCACGAAATGGAGCAAGTGCGTAAAGCCCTTGAAACCGATGATGAGCTAGTAATGCGACTTGCAGAATTTAGCGAAGTAGACATGTTAGTAAAAGAGCACGCAACAAGTATTGACGACGCACCACTTAGTGACTCATTAGCTAAAACGGTTGCAAAGCTTGATACAGCAACGCCTAAAAACACGTCGAATAGCAATGTAGTGGCTTTAACGCCTTGGCAAAAGGCTAAGCACTCAGCTAATAAAAGCTTAGCAATAGCTGCAAGTGTTGCCGTGGTATTTGGTATTGCAATGACTAGTTATTTACAAACCAATGAGTCGCAAAATTTAGTAGCCAGTAGCATAGCCTCAGCCCTTAATACACAGCTAAGTAGTGGAGACTATGAGCAAATTGATGGCTCAGTATTTAGCGCGCAGCTTAGTTTTAAAAATCAGCAAGGTGAGCTTTGTAGGCAGTATGCACTAAGTTCAAACAACACAACGCAAACAAGTATTGCATGTAAAACGCAAAGCGGTTGGCAAATTAAAGCGCAAACAGCCACGCAGCAAAGTAATAATGGCGCGCAATATCAAGCGGCGTCTAATAACAGTGAGTTAGATGCTGTTATAGACAGCATGATCAGCGGCGCACCACTCGATAGAGCGCAAGAGCAGCAAGCAATTAGTGCAAAGTGGCAGTTAAATAATAATGTGTATAAAACGAGGTGAATTATGAAAACATCTATTTTAATTATCAGTATTTTACTTATGGCGGGTTGCGCATCTAAACCTGATTACCGCGCCGCGAATAATGGCTCACAAGGTTACAGCGAGCAAAAAATTAGCGACGATCAATACCGAGTAGAGTTTAAAAGTGTGTCAAACAACGTAGCCGATGCCGGTGACTATGCATTATTACGCGCGGCTGAGCTTACACAAGCACAAGGCTACGACTGGTTTGTTGTAACTAATAAAGAAACCTTTGTTGAGTCTAAATCGCAAGCTCCCGCGTCATCTATTAGTGCGTCACACAGCCAGCAATATGAGCGAAACTGTGGTTTATTAACCTGCGAAACTCGTGCACGCCCAACAAGCAGCGTAGGCGTACAGGTAAGTAACAATGATAAACGCAAAGAAGTGCACACCTTAATTGATATTAAAATGGGCAAAGGTATAAAGCCAAGCGACAACAGTTTTAGCGCCCAAGACTTAATTGAAAACTTAAGAAAAAAGGCGCAAAAGTAAGCTTTTTTGGTAAAAGCGCTTGATATAAGCACTTAGCTTGTTTTAGCTAAGTGCTTCTTTCGTGGTAAGAAACCAGTAACCAGCATAGTGCCCACAATGACAAATAATGCGCCTAATAATGTATTTGGCCCAACTTGCTCATCTAAAATTAAATGCCCCCAAAAAATGCCAAATAGCGGAATTAAAAAAGTGACTGTTAACGCCGAGGTAGGGCCTATATCTTCGATTAATTTAAAAAATAAAATATAAGCAAGTGCGGTGCACATTACTCCTAATACGAGTACACCTAGCATAACGTTGGTGCTTGGTATTTCTCGTATTGGCATAAATAAGATAAGCGGTAATACCATAAAGCTTGAAGCCCACATTGAGCCATGGGCGTTATCGAATGGGGGCAGTTTAGGCGCGTTTTTAGTGTAATGCGATGCAATGGCATAGCAAAGTGATGCGCTTAATGCTGCTACTATGGCCAAAATTGATTGGCTATTTAACACAAAATGATTTTGCCCAACCAAAATAACTACGCCAATTAAACCCAGTAGTAAACCAATCACCATACTTTTATTGGGCTTTGTTTTTGTCCATAAAATTCCGACAACAACACCCCATATTGGTGTTGTAGAATTTAAAATTGAGAGTGTGGATGCGCTAATAGTTTGGGCTGCGTAAGCAAAAAATAAAAACGGCAGAGCAGAGTTAAACGCGCCTATTATAAAAAAGTGTTTTGTGTGCTCAGTAAACGCCAAGCGGCGTTTTAAGTACAGCGCCACAATAAAGAGGGTGAGTGCGGCAAAGCCAACTCTAAATTCTATTAACACCGCTGGGCCTAAGCTGTTAACGGCCATTCGCAAAAATAAAAATGACGCGCCCCAAATTGCAGCCAGAAAAAATAACCGAAGTAAACTTGCTAAGCTCATGATAGTATTTTAATTATACAAATTGGATTACACAATAGCAGGCTTTGCAAAGAGTGTAAGCCAGATTCGGTACTCGCATATAAAAAATAATAAAGGACTAGTTATGGCTAAATGTATATCGGTTGCAGCAATTTTGGCTGTAGGTTTATTAGGTGGGTGTGGGTCGACCCCTGTTAGCCTATACAGCGATAATACAATGAAGAAAAAAGAATACAATGGTATTAAAGCGTATAAAAAGGGGCTATACGAGCAAGCTTTTTATGATTTAAAAGAGCCGGCAGCACTTGGCTATAAAAGTGCACAATATACGTTGGCATTCATGTTTTTAAAAGGCCAATACTTGGAGCAATCTACTAAACTCGGAATGGGCTGGCTAGGTGTTGCAAAAGAAGCAGGGGTTGAGAACTGGTCTGCGCAATACGATGCATTTTACAGTGCGGCGACTACGCAGCAAAAACAACAAATAGACGAAACAGTTGAGTTGTATATAACGCAATTTGGCGTTAAAGCACAAAATATGACCTGTCGACGCTCAACTTCGCCTAGGCGTACATTTGGTGAAGTTAAAATTGATTGCACTAAGCACGAAGGTAGCGTTACCGAGCACGACATACAAATAATAGAATAGAGTTATGACTTTTCTAGCTTCTTTTCAAAGTCGCTTTTAACTATTTCAAGTGCTTTAAGTACTTCTTCTGGAGCAACATCGTGTTGCTCTAGTATCATAATTAAATCTACTGCAAGTTTCATATGTGTAGGGGCTTGATCAAGTGGACTTGTCATTTAACTCTTTCTTTTTTGATATTTGGCTGATGGCAACGTTTATTGCGGTTTGTACACGTTGTTCCATATGTATGCGTTCTGATTGCGGTAAATAAAACGCCATATCTACATCGTAGCGAATATATCGTGGCGGGAGCTGATTTAGTACCGTACAACAAAAGTCAGCCATTACATCTTCATCATATTTTTCATCAAGTTTAAGTTTGATAACTTCCTCGACTACAATCTTTTCGTAATAGTTGTGTATGTCTTCGTGTAATCGCATATTCCCACCGCTTTAAAATAATCAGTTTAATTGAGTCTATACTATGGCTTGCTATAAATCGATAGCGGCTTTAAATAGTTGTTTATGAACATTAATTAGTGAGCTCAAATTACGCTGATAACCTCCGCCTAGGCCGCACATTAGTGGGGTTTGGTGTTGCTTACAAAAGTTGAGAGTAAAAAAGTCGCGTTTATATACGCCATCTAGTGATACTTCAAACAAGCCTAACTCGTCTTTTGTGTAAATATCAGCACCTGCATTATACAAAATAATATCGGGGTTATGAATACGCACGCAAAAATCGAGTGCTTGCTCTAATGTAGCAAGGTACTCAGCGTCGGTTGTTTTAGCGGGCAATGCAAAATCGTAGGTGGACTCTTGCTTATTACGAGGAAAATTTTGTTCACAATGAATTGAGCAGGTAATAATTTGGTCATGGTTTTGAGTGATTTGTGCTGTGCCATCGCCTTGGTGTACGTCGCAATCAAAAATTAAAACAGTGTCGGCTTGCTCTGTATTTATTAAATGTGCTGCTGCAATAGCTAGATCGTTAAAAATACAAAAACCGCTGCCGTAATCACTGTATGCATGATGATAGCCACCACTTAAATTAGCCGAAAAACCATGTTTTAGCGCGTGTTCACTACTTTGGATGCTTGCCCCAACTGATAGTAATGTGCGCTCTACCAATTCATTTGAATAAGGAAAGCCCATTTTTTTTATGGCTTTATTGCTAAGAGTCCCATTTAAAAAGTCATCTATATAACGTTGGCTATGACATAGCGAAAGTTGAGATTTGGTTGCTTTTTTAGGCTCTTGAAAGTGAATAGCCGAAACACCTAGGTTTTCTATTTCTGTTTTAAGTAACTTATACTTTTGAATAGGGAATCGATGACGTTCTGGGAGTATAAGGTCTGAATACAATGGATGATAATAAAGCTGCATAGTAAAGTGCGCCTTAACGCAGCTGCTGTTTTTCTACTTGTTGAATTTTATCTTCGGTGGCAGAAATTGCTTTTCTGCAGCGGCCTAATCGAGCGTGTGTGCTTAATATTTCAAGGTTAAGCTTTTGTGCTTTAGCAGGCGAGGCTTTATCCATTTGCATTTTTCGCTCTTCAATCATGAGCACTAAACGGCGTTCAAACTCATGGTTTTGTTTTAATTCGTCGTAAAGCTCATGGGATGATTGCATTATTTTTTGCACAGCTTGCTTATAAACGGTTTGCTTAGGGCGTGGTTTATAATGGCTTTTGTTTTCTTTAACCCAAATAGGCGTTGATTTAATAACATTGAATACAGCTTGTATTTGAGCTGCAATACGTTCAAGCGCGTAGGTATAAGCATGGCGATGCTCGCTTGGCGGTAACCTTGAAACTTCGTCTTCTATTTCTATTACGTAATCGACTAGGTTCATGCTTTTGGTACTAAAAACTGCGCGGTCAAACAAGCTAGGTTGTGCTTGCATGTAACGATTTTTAGAAAAAAGTTTAGCTTTATCAAATTGCTCAGCTTGTTGTTTTAGCGTTGCAACTTGTTGGCGTAGTTTATCTAAAGCCATTGAATGCATATTAAAAGTAAGCCTCGTAAATTAGTTTTAATGCTAAAAGTATAACCATAGTATTAAAAACTGGGCGAATAAATTTGCTACCAAAACGTATTGCTGAATGCGCCCCAAACCATGCGCCTAGCATAATAAAAAAGCCCATTGTTATGCCAAGTAAAAAGTTTACATGGCCGAGTGCAACAAAGGTAATTAAAGATATAAAGTTAGACACAAAATTCATTGAACGCGCTAAACCACAGTTGAGTAGCAGGTTCATTTTGTAAAGCATGCCATTAGAAGCAGTCCAAAATGTACCCGTACCTGGGCCTGCTAAACCATCAAAAAAGCCTAATGCTAAACCTTGTAGCCATTGTTTTATTTTCATCGCTTTGTTTAGTTTAGGAAGTTCATCGCCTTCGGTGGTGCTTAAATTACCAAATAAGCTATAGCCAGCAACTAAAATAATAATAATGGGGAGTAGTTTGTTTAAAAAATCGATACTTAAATGATCAACAATAACAGTACCTATCAATGCACCTATTGCGGTAGCAATAATGGAGGCTGCCCAAAACTTAGGACTAAATAAGTTCTTTTTATAGTATGTATAGCTTGCCGTTAACGAGCCAAAGCTAGCCGCTAATTTATTGGTGCCTAATGTTAAATGTGGAGGTAAGCCAGCAGTTAATAAAGCGGGTACAGTTAACATGCCACCGCCACCGGCGATAGCGTCTATAAAACCTGCGGCAAGTGCAACAGCACATAAAACAGCCCAGGTTGTTGGATCGAGTGCGAGTTCAAACATTAATAATCTATTTGTCTTTTAAAAGGTGGTAGGGTGTCGAGCATGGCTTTACCGTATCGCTTAGTAACTAAGCGTCTATCGAGAATAGTAATACAGCCTTCATCACTCTCTTTTCGCAGCAGTCTACCACAGCTTTGTACCAATTTCTTTGCGGCATCTGGCACGGTAATCGTTAAAAACGGGTTACCACCTTTGCTTTGTACAAATTCTGCTTGCGCTTCTTCTATTGGCGAAGTAGGTACAGCAAACGGAATTTTAGTAATTATTAGGTTCTCTAAATATTTACCTGGTAAATCAAGACCTTCCGAAAGGCTCTGGGTTCCAAATAAAATACTGCCTTTGCCTTCGTCTACATTTTTAGTGTGTAATTTAAGCAATGCTTCTCGCGACATCTCACCTTGTACTAATAAGTTAAAACCTTTTGTTCTAAGAAACTTTGTTACGTGGTCCATTTGCCAGTAAGAAGCGAATAGTACAAGGTTCGCTTTTTTATCATTTAGGTACTCTGGTAAAGTTTTAGCTAGGTGATCACTAAAGTCTTTATCGGTAGGTTCTACTTTAGATACCGGAATACGTAAAGTGGCTTGTTTTGGGTAATCAAAAGGAGAAGGTACTTTAATAAATTTAACGCCTTCTTCTTTAGCAAGTCCTGTTTCGTAAGCAAAGTGATCAAACGAGCCCAGTGCACTTAATGTCGCAGAGCACAAAACAGCGCCCGCGCATTCTCGCCACAATTTATCTTTTAGGTAATAACCGACCTCGATAGGGCAGTCGCTTAATAAGTGGTCGTGATGGCTTTTATATTCAAGACGTTTTATCCACCGTGCATGGGGAGCACCTTCGCCTTTTTTTGCGTAACTAAACCATAGTTTGTTTAGTTGCTCTAAGCGGTTTATGTATTGACCGCTTTCGCCTAGTATTGGGTCGGCAACGTAAGGTTTTATGTCGCTGTCGCTTACATCTTGGGTAAGGGTGTCGTGCATTTTGTTTAAACAGCGCAGCGCATCTTGCGTGGCTTCGCTTATGTCTTTTGCTTTACTGTGCAGCGATTGTGGAATTTCACCGTGCTCAAAGCGATAAGTATCGTCTTTCGAATATTCAAAGTCGGCATTATCAAGAATATCGCGAACTACTTTTAAGTCTTTATTTGCGTCGTTAATACTGTCGCAAAGTTTAAAGTTTTGCCCAATGGCTCTTTGCCCTACTAAAACCTTCGCCATTTTCCCGCTAAACTTAGTGAGCTTATCAAGCCATTCTATTGTACCTTTGATTGTGGCAGCAGCAGATGAAAAATCGCGTGTTATATGTGCTAAATGGTGCGCTTCATCAATTACATAAATGGTATTGTCGGGCTCGGGTAAAATTTTACCGCCGCCTAAATCTAAATCAGCAAGTAGTAATGAGTGATTAATTACCAGTACGTCCATTTGCATCAATTGATTACGAGCAAGCTGAAACGGACACGTTTGATGGGCCTTCATTTGGCGCTGACACGAATGTTTATCGCACGCTATTAAGTTCCACACTCTATCGGGTACGGTATCGGCCCAGCTGTCTCTATCGCCTTGCCATTTTTTATTCACATAGGCGTTATATAGCTCATTTAAACACTTGGTTTCCATTGCGCTCAATGGTGAAGTAAGTGTTGGCATAAAGTCCATTTGTGTTTGACTATCGCCGTTTACAGCATTATGTAATTTGTGAGCGCAAATATAACGATGGCGACCTTTTACCAAATCAAATTTAAAGTCGAGGCCTGAATGCTTTTTAAAAAATGGGAGCTCTTTTGCTATTAATTGTTCTTGCAGTGCAACGGTCGCGGTAGAAATAACTAGCTTCTTTTTTTGTGCTAAGGCAAGAGGCAACGCGCCTAAACAATAGGCAAGAGACTTACCGGTACCAGTGCCTGCTTCAATTACGCAAATGCGCTGCTTTTTATGGTATTCGCCAGCAAGTGTTTTTGCTATTTCGGCTACAAGATAATTTTGACTGCTACGAGGGCGATAATCTTTTAGGTTACTAGCCACATGCTGGTGTACTTGCCTAATTGTTTTTTTTAGTGAGTCAGAAAGCATGGGATGATTTACCTAAAGTATGTATATAATTACAGTGTATATATTAAGTGGGATCGTACATTGACACAAGCAATCTATCAGGGCTTTATTTTATCAAGGCAACAATACTCGTCTAAGAGTAAGCGTGGGATCACACTTTGCTACTGGCTCGTATCTGACAATGGCCCAATTAAAGTACTAATTGAAAACCAGCAAGCTGTTTTTTTTATCCCACAAGATGAACACAATTTTGCACAAAGCATACTAAATAAAGAAAATATAAGTGTTAATTTTAAAACGGTAGAAATGCGCCATTTTAGTGGTGTTGTGTGCATAGGCTGTTATTTTAATGATGTAAGTAACCTTTACAAAGCACGCACATTACTTGAAAAGCACATAAGTATATACGAAGCGGATATACGCCACAGCGATCGTTTTTTAATGGAACGTTTTATTAAAGGTGGTGTATGGGTTACGGGTGAAGTATCTCAAAAAAACGGCTTTATTTTAATTAGCAATGCTAAATTAAAAGCGAGCCCTGAATATACACCCACGCTGAAATCGCTTTCATTAGATATTGAGTGTAATGGTGAGGGCGTATTGTTTTCGGTTGGGCTGGTAGGAAATGGCCTTGATACTGTATTAATGATTGGTGAGCCTCAACAGCATAATCAGCCATTTAATATTGATTGGTGCTTTGACGAGATTAATCTACTACAAAAGCTACAGCAGTATATCAATAATAATGATCCTGACATTATTGTGGGTTGGAATGTCATTGAATTTGATTTTACAGTGTTAAACTCTCGGGCAGAGGCACTAGGGGTAACGCTTAATTTTGGCCGAGATCAGCAGTCTTTAAATATAAAAACAGGGCATTACACTCGCCTCACCTTACCTGGGCGAAGCGTTATAGATGGCATTGATACCTTAAAAAATGCCACTTATCACTTTGATAACTATTCGCTTGCGAATATTTCTTATAAAGTCCTTGGTGAATCTAAACTAATTCAGGCAGATAATCGTTTAAGTGAAATTGTTCGTCAATTTAATGAAGATAAGCTCAACTTAGCAGCTTATAACCGACAAGATTGTATACTCGTTAAGAGGATTTTTGCAGAGTTACAACTCTTTGAATTTGCAATAGTGAGGACTCAGTTAACCGGTCTTGAGCTTGAGCGAATGGGCGGCTCGGTTGCTGCATTTACTAATTTGTATTTACCCTTATTGCATCGCAGCGGCTATGTAGCACCAAATTTAGGTGATCACGGTTTATCTTTTGAAAGCCCTGGTGGGTATGTAATGGAGTCAGTGCCTGGGCTTTATAAAAATATACTTGTTTTAGATTTTAAAAGCCTATATCCCTCAATCATGCGAACTTTTTGTATTGACCCTCTTGGGCTCATTAAAGGATTAGATTCACCTGAGAATGCAATTGAAGGGTTTAACGAAGCCGTTTTCTCACGAAATGAACACCACTTACCGTCGTTAATTAAGCATTTAACACATACACGGCAAAGGGCAAAAGACACAAATCAGCCAATGTTATCGCAAGCTATAAAAATAATAATGAACAGCTTATACGGCGTACTTGGCTCTAAAGGGTGTCGATTTTATGATCCAAGATTATCGAGTTCAATAACATTACGTGGGCATGAAATTATGCAAACAACCCGTAAGTGGATTGAAAAGTTAGGTTACGAAGTAATTTATGGCGATACAGATTCTATTTTTGTAAAAGCTGACGATCAGCTAAGTGCTCTGAGTTGCAATCAAATAGGCAAAGATTTAACGACCTATATTAATAATAAATGGAGCTGCGATATTAAAGACTGCTTTGAGCTTACTAGTTATTTAGAAATAGAGTTTGAAACCCACTATAGCCCATTCTTTATGCCAACAATAAGAGGTAAAAAAACGGGTTCAAAAAAACGTTACGTAGGACAAATTATAAAAAATGGGATACCTGAACTTATATTTAAAGGAATGGAAACCGTACGCAGCGATTGGACCGAATTTGCACAAGAGTTTCAAAAAGAGTTATTCAAAACTTTATTTAATGAAAAGTTTGAAATAAAACAACTTCACGAGATTATAAGTGACTACACCAAAAGATTGTTCGCAGGTGAATTCGATGAAAAGTTAATATATCGTAAAAAGTTAGGACAAAATCTAAATGATTACGTAAAAAATGTTCCTCCCCAAGTGCAAGCGATTAAAAAGTATAAAGCTAGTAATCCTGATTTTGAAATTAAACGGGGTCAAATTATTGAATATGTTTATTCTGATGATGGGGCGCAATTATACAATGGTTCAAATAACTTAAATTATTCGGTTTACATACAAAAACAGCTAACACCTATCGCTCAAATGGTACTTGATGCCTTGAATTTAAAAGAAATTGAATGTCAAGGGGCTCAACTTTCATTTTTATAATTACTTTACAGTTTTCGTATTTAAATAGTCATATTTTTTGTATGAAATTTAACCTACTTTGATGTGGGATGAAGTGTTTTTCTCTTTTTTTGTTAAAATTTATGATTCCCTCATGTTATTTTGTTAATAATTCCCTATTTTATGTAATTTAAATTGAACCTTTTTACTTGTTTTTTTCTGCTTTTAAAACAGTTGGTTATGTATTTTTGTCTTTCTAAGTGATTGATATTTAATTGTGTGTCTAAGTTTTTTTTGTAATTTAAAAGGGTTTAAGGTTAATTGATTGTTGACGTTGTTGTTTCACTGGTATTATCATTCATCACACAATTGTAGCGTTTGGTAACACTTTGCCATCACGTTAGATTGAAAATTATAATTAATAAAATGTATTCTAGGGAGAATCAAATGTTAAATAACAAAGTTTCAAAAGCAGTTCGCTTAGCGATCGCTTTCGGTGCAGTATCAACAGCTGCATTTTCGGCTAGTTCATTCGCAGCTGAAGAAAGCGCAGATAAAGTAGAACGTATTCAAGTAACTGGTTCTCGTATTAAACAGGTTGATCTTGAAAATAGCTCTCCAGTAACAGTTATTACTGCAGCAGATATTAACTTGTCAGGTGAGCCATCTGTAGGAGATGTACTTAATAATTTATCTTCAAACTCATTCGGTTCTTGGACTGGTGTTTCTGGCTACGGCGCAGGTTCTTCTGCAACTTCAAGCATTAACTTACGTGGTTTAGGTTCTGATGCGACTCTAGTACTATTAGATGGCCGTCGTATGCCTGGAACAAGTACTTCTTCTGGTGCATCTGCAGATACTTCTCTAATTCCAATGGCTATCGTTGAGCGTATCGAAATCTTACGTGATGGTGCTTCTGCAGTGTATGGTTCTGCAGCGGTTGCTGGTGTAATTAACATCATCACTAAAAAAGATTTCGACGGTTTAAATCTTAAATATGAATTTAATCAACCAAGTGTTGACGGCGGTGATAGCAGTACTTTCTCTGTATCGTCAGGTTTTACTGCTGAAAAAGGTAATATTGTTTTCACTTTCGAACACTCTGAAAGCGATGCTATTTACGATAGAGATATCTGGGCACTAGATGATGAAACTTACGGTGCATACAGCTCGTACAGCCCAGTATCTAACTATTTAGATAGCACAGGCTACCATGCAAATTCAGATCTATGTGATGCAGAACCTAATACTGTAAATACTATTGATGCTGATGGTAATGGCCGTTGTACATATAGCTACGGTGAAGTAACTAAGTTTTACCCTGATACAAACAAAAACTCATTTTTGTCTAACTTCACTTATGAACTAACAGACAATATTCGTTTCATTGGTCGTGCGATGGCTAGCTTCAATGAAACAGATGCACGTTATGCTGGTACACCAGTATCTACTACGCCTATTTACATGAGTGCAGATAACCAATATAGCCCATCAGATGAAGATGTACGCATTTTTACTCGAGCTGTGCCAATTGGTAACCGTGATACAACAACTGAAGTTACAACAACAGATATTTTAGTTGGCCTTGAAGGTTTTACCGACCTTGGTAATGGTCTTGATTGGGAAGTAAACTTCCAAAACAGTGTTTCAAAAACTAACTCATTTGGTAAAAACCTAGTTAATGACGTTGCCTTCCAAGCGGCAATTGATAGTGGTGAGTACGATGTGTTTAACGTATCAGGCATGAGTTACGATGACTGGAGCACAAGTATGGGTGAGCTTTATCAACAAGCAAATCATACAGGTACTTATGAAGGTCGTTACGAAAGTAAACAAATCGATGGTCTAATTTCAACGACATTACTAGATGACGGTGAATTTATAGTTGCCGGTGTTGTTGGTGGTGAATTTGAGCAAATTGATTTTACCCAAATCAGTGATCCAGAATCAGCGAATGGATTTATTTCTGGTGGTTCAGGTGGTGATGATGTTTATGCAGATCGTGACCGTACAGCTGCTTACTTTGAAGTACAAGCTTCTTTCCCACATGATGTTGATTTGACAGTTGCTGGTCGATACGAAAAGTATGAGCAAAGTGGTACAACAAATCTTGGTAAAAAAAGTACTACGTTTGACAAATTTGTACCAAAAGTTGGTTTAACTTGGCGTCCAACAGATACTTTATTACTTCGTGGTTCTTGGGGGGAGTCATTCCGTGCTCCAAACATGGGTGAGATGTTCCAATCTTACGCATTAAGCTTCCCAACTGTTCGTGATACAGCATGGTGTTCTGCTAACCCAGGACAAGAAACTGATGGTTATTGTGCTGATGCAGGTGAGCAAGTTGCAACGTGGTTTGGTGGTAATACTGAACTTCAAGCTGAAACAGGTGATTCTACAACGGTAGGTTTCGTTTGGGATGCAGTTGAAAACCTTTCGCTTGAATTAACATATTACTCAATCAATTACGATGATAAAATTGATAGTGTAGGTAATTCAGAACTTCTTCGCCTTGAAATTGAACAAGGTGGTTTAAACTCTACTCCAAATGCAATTGAGCGTAATGCTGATACAGGTAAAATTGATTACATGTACACTGGTTACGTGAACAAGAGCTCGCTATCTACTGACGGTATAGACTTTACAGCTAGATACCGTTTTGATACTGACTTTGGTAACTTTACGAGCACATTAAATGTATCTCGAGTTTTATCATTTGAAGAAGTAGCTGATTCAGAATCTGATGCATTTGATTACGCTGGCTTACAAGATTATCCAGAATGGAAATCAGATTTAGCGGTTAACTACGCTTATGAAGACTTCTCAGCTACGTGGACTATGTTCTATGTTGGTAGTCAAGATTCAGGTAATGAAGAATACGGCGTTGATTACCTTGCTGATATTCCTAGCTATTTCAAACATAACGTTCAAGTAAGCTATGTTGCACCTACAAATACCAAAATTGCTTTAGGTGTAAATAACTTATTTGATAAAGTTGCACCTAGCTTCTACGATGGCTTCCGTGATTACCGAGACTCTAACTGGTCTCTATATGATCAAACAGGTCGTTCATTGTACTTACGTTTAGAGCAGTCGTTCTAAGCATTATCTAATTTAGTTACAAAGAATAAAGCCCTGCTATTTAGTAGGGCTTTTTTATTTACTAATAAGTGAAGTCTCTCTCAACAAGCTGTTGTTAGTAAGCACTTAATTTATTTGGAAGTATTATGTCAGCAATATTTAAGTTAATAGTAATTTCTTACTTGTGTATTATTTCTTTTGAAATCAATGCTCAGAAGGCACAACCAAAAATTGAAGATTTTTTTAAAAATCCTAAGTTCTCTAATCTTCAGCTTTCCCCAAATGGTAAGTATTTAGCAGTACTATCTCCAATAAATGAGAGAAAAAATATTGTTATACTTGAAACTGACGGGTTAAAAAATGCAAAGGCGGTAACAAAGTTTGATGATCAAGATATTAATGATTTTTCATGGGCTAATGATGATGAAATTGTTTTTAAGCTTGATAGTGATGGAAATGAAGCTTTTAGCCTTTATAAAATCAATGTAAACGCTAAAAAAGCGAGAGTTATTGAGTTAGTTGGCTCTAAAGTAGGAGCCTCAGGTATCCGTTCTGCAAGCATTGTCCATATGCTACCTAATGATCCAGAGCATATTGTTATTCAATATAATGGAAGAAATATTAAAGCTCCGGATCTTTATAAATTACCTCTTAATAGTAAATGGGATAGAAAGCGAGAAAGAAATTTTAAAATGAAGATTCTGGCTAAGAATCCAGGTGATTTTCAGGGTTGGCTTTTAGATCATGATGGTGAAGTGAGAGGTGCTGTTGCTATCAATGGCTTAAAAGGTAAGTTTTATTATAAGAATAAAGGTGAAAAAGAGTTTCGTATATTACGTGACTATAACGTTGAAGAAGAAAATATTACACCTCTGGCTTTCGATTTTGATAATAAAACACTATTTGTAGCTTCAAATATTAATAGAGATACGTCAGCTATTTATTATTTTCATCCTGATAAAAACGAGTTAGGTGAATTAATCTTTGGAATGCCAGAAGTTGATGTCTCTAATTTAATGTTATCGACTAAACGTAAAAAGCTAATCGGAGTCAGGTATTTAGATGAATACCCTGAAGTAGCTTATTTTGATAAAGAAACCGCCGAGATGATGGCCTCATTGAAGAGCGCTTTTAAAGATAAAGTTGTTAATGTAGTTAGCAGCTCAAAAAATGAAGCACTGAACGTTGTATATGTTGGTAGTGATACAGATCCTGGTCATTATTATTTGTTCAATAAATCAAAAAATACGCTCAAATCATTAGTTTCACCTATGGGCTGGATTGATAAAAGTCAGTTATCACCTATGAAACCAATTAAGTTTAATAGCCGTGATGGTTTAACTATTCGTGGCTATTTAACAATACCAAAAGATAGCAACGGTAAAAATTTACCTTTGATTGTTAATCCACATGGCGGCCCTTATGGTATTAGAGACGCATGGGGTTTTAATTCTGAAACGCAATTTTTTGCGAGTCGGGGCTATGCAACAGTTCAAGTCAACTTTCGTGGTTCAGGTGGTTATGGGCGAAAATTTCAACAAGCAGGCTATGGCGGTAAATGGGGCGCCGAGATGCAAAATGACTTAACCGACGCTATTGAGTACTTGGTAGGTGAGGGGGTTATAGATCCAAAAAGAGTATGTATTTATGGTTCTAGTTACGGCGGTTATGCAACTATGGCCGGTCTTACTTTTACTCCAGAGCTTTATAAATGTGGTATTAATTATGTAGGTATAACTGACGTTGAGTTACTTTTTGACTCGCTTCCTAAGCACTGGGAACCACAAAGAGAGCTTCTAGAAAAGCAAATTGGTAATCCAAATGATAAGGCTTTAATGAAAAAAATGTCTCCACTTCATCATGTAGATAAAATAGTAGCGCCATTAATGATTGTGCAAGGAGCCAAGGATCCTCGTGTTGTAAAAAAACATGCACTCGATTTAAGAGATTCTTTAGAAGAGCGCGGAATTATATTATCTGACGATGAGTGGATTATGAAAGATAACGAAGGACATGGATTCCAAAAAGAAGAGAATAAAATAGAGTTGTATACTAAAATTGAAAAGTTTTTAGCTAAACATCTATAGTTATTTACCATTTTATTAATACATGTATATAAAGTTAAATAATTTTAATATTGTGATTTTTATATGCATGTACTATTTAATAAATAGGCTAAATATGAACTTAGTGTTTTTAGCCACGGTAAAAAAGGGTAATCTCTAGTTATTGAGTCTACTCGGTTAAAAGTATTGCATTGTCATTTTATAGCCTCTAGATTTGATAATTATACTATTGTAAAAGTATTTTTTTATAAAGCTTAAAGCAGCAGGTGTCTTTGAATGGTAAAAATAACTACTTGGCATTATACTAAGTAGGAATAATTAAATAATTCCAATCACACAATTTAGCGAGATATAGATGAAAGAAGTCCGATCTTTTATTAAAACAGCATCATTAACAGAGCTTGAAAAAGCTCAACAGCTTATCAATGATGCAATTTCAAAATATACCCAGCAGCAAAAAGCGAAACAGGAAGTTTTGGATCTTTTAAAAGAAAAAGGACTTACGCTAGAAGATTTACAAGATGGAGCATCAGACAAGCGCACCAAAGTTAAGCCTAAGTACCGCATGGAACTTAATGGTGAGACTATTGAATGGACTGGCCGTGGCCGTCGTCCTAAAGCGTTTGAAGGTGTTGAGCTTGAAAAGTTTTTAGCTTAAAGCTAAATATAAGAGAAGCTTCGGCTTCTCTTTTTTGTTTACCCCTCAATAAAATATAATTAAAGTTTAAAACTCCCAGCTATTATTTGCTAAAATCTCTTCACTCAAACCTATTTGTTTTCCCATGAGCTATAAACTAAGACCTTACCAACAAGAAGCCGTAGAACGCACCGTTTTACACTTTAGAAAGAGTAATGATCCTGCCGTTATTGTACTACCAACCGGCGCAGGTAAGAGTTTGGTTATTGCTGAACTTGCGCGTATAGCTAAGCAAAAAATATTAGTGCTTGCTCATGTAAAAGAGCTGGTAGAGCAAAATTCACAAAAATATAAAAGTTTTGGTTTAGAGGCGAGTATATTTTCAGCAGGCTTAAAAGAAAAGTCATTAAACCATCAAGTAACCTTTGCCAGTGTGCAATCACTTTCTCGTAATTTAAATAAATTAAATGAGCATTATTCATTACTTATTATTGATGAATGCCACAGGGTAAATGGGGATAAAAAAAGTCAGTACGGTAAAGTAATAAACAGTTTAAAAGAGTATAACCCTCAGTTAAAAGTATTGGGTTTAACAGCAACACCTTATCGGTTAGGAATGGGGTGGATATACCATCATCATTATCATGGTTTTGTTAAGGGTACTCAAGAAAGTCCGTTTAAAAGTTGTATTTTTGAATTGCCGCTCAGGTATATGATCAAACATAATTATTTAACGCCGCCTAACGAAGTTGATGCAGCAATTAGCCATTATGATTTTTCGTCCTTAGATAGCAATGCATTTGGGCAATATACGACTGATGACATGAATGCGCTTTTAAAAAACAGTGAGCGCGCAACGCAGGCTATATTACAGCAAGTAATTCAATACAGTGAAGAGCGCGAAGGGGTTATGGTTTTTGCCGCCACGGTAATGCATGCCCAGGAAATATTAAGCTACTTGCCAGCTCATCAAAGTGCACTAATCACAGGTGATACGCCAAACACTGAGCGCGATAAAATCATTAAGCAATTTAAAGCTAAGCAATTAAAGTATCTAGTTAATATATCGGTACTAACAACCGGCTTTGATGCGCCACATGTCGACTTTATTGCTATTTTAAGACCTACTGAATCAGTTAGTTTATATCAACAAATTGTGGGGCGAGGTTTAAGGTTATCTGAATCGAAAACGGATTGCTTAGTAATAGATTATGCTGGCAATGGTTTTAATTTATTTCACCCAGAAGTAGGTGATAAAAAAGGCGATAGTGATAATGAACCTGTACAGGTACTTTGCCCAGGTTGTGGGTTTGCGAATATATTTTGGGGCAAAACAGACTCCACTGGCAAAGTAATAGAGCACTTTGGCAGGCGCTGTAAAGGGCTGTTAGAAGATGATGATGGGCATAAAGAGCAGTGCGATTATCGTTTTAGGTTTAAAGAATGTGAGCAGTGCGGTGCCCAAAATGATATTGCTGCACGTAAATGCCATGATTGCGGCGCGGTAATGACCGACCCTGATGATAAGTTACGTAATGCATTAAACTTAAAAGACGCACTTGTGCTTCGATGTAGTGGGTTATCGGTAACTCTAATTAAAGATGAACTTATTAAAATAACGTATTTTGATGAAGATGGTGCAAGTTGCGATGAAGTATATAACCTCGCAAATAAAGGCGGGCAATTTATATTTAATAAGCAATTTGGTCTACGAGTAGGACTTGGACAAACACCTATTAATTTTAAAACTGCAGCGCAAGTAGTAAACGCACAATTTGAATTAGTACCACCGGATTTTGTTATTGCACGAAAAAGCAAAAAGTATGGTTGGAAAGTGGCTGATAAGCTATTTGACTATAAAGGCAATTTTAGGAAGGCAAATCAGTTAAGCCGTTAAGCTTAACTGATAGAGTACATTGAACTAATACAATTAAAAGGCAACTAAGCCTCGTCACCGTCCATTAATCCCCAGCCGTCACCATATCCATTAAAGCTATTAGCAATGCTTTCAATGTATTGCTCAGCTTGGCCTAAAAGGGTGTGCTCTGGCACCATTTGTACTTGAGTGATTACTTCCCAAACGCCAGTGTCTTTACATTTTTCAAGCTCAGCATTTTGAACTAATGCATCAGAGACTATTTCTTTAGCAAATTTTTCAGCATCGGCTTCTTGTTCAAATAAAATAAAAAAATCGACTTGGTGCATTTTATTTAAATCAATGCCAGCAGCGGCTATTTCGGCTAAAAGTTGGCCGTTATCATCATCAGGGAATTGCATTAAAAACTCATTTAAAATTAATTTTTTATTCGTAGGCACTATTGTAACTAAAATATTGTCTTAACGCGTACTAATTTTAATTATGCTGATACTTATTCAAAGTTAAATTTACGCGTTAGATTGTCATTAAGTTAATGTGTTGCTCATTATGGCTATGCTAATATGCGCGTAATCAGCCAGTTTTATGTAAGATATTAAAAGTAAGGATATTTACTTGTTTATTAAGTTTTTACGTTGCATATGTGTTGTGAGCGCTTTAATTGCGACAAATTGCTATGCTGCAGAAAAAGTCATAGAAGATTACGAAATTAAAGGGTTAAGTGGCGATTTAGAAAATAACGTAGCCCTTTATCTCAAGCAATTAATTGGTGAAAAACCAACCCGTACACTTCGTCGTTATGCCCAAAAGCAAGTACAAAATAGCATTAAAGCACTTGGTTATTATAGCCCGACCGTCGAGGTTATTTATGATAAAGACGACAGCGAGTTAATTGTTAAAGTTGAGCGAGGTCCTGCAACTCGCATAGAAGCAATTAATATTACGCTAAACGGCGATGGCCAGAATGATCCACAATTACAGGCATTAATTAAAAATACCAACTTAAAACAAGGTGATGTTTTAAATCATGGTAGATATGACTCTGCTCATAAAAAAATAGAATCTATGCTATTGGAGCTTGGCTATTTTGATGCAAAGTGGCCAGCGCGCAAATTAGAAGTGTCACTTAAGAAAAATAGTGCTGTTATTACTTTTGTAATTGATACTGGGGTTAGATACCAGTTTGGTGATATAAAAATAGCTAGTAATACGGCTGCTGAAAAATACATACGCTCGCTTGCGCCTTTTACTCAGGGCCAACCTTATAAATCAACACATATTGCTGACTATAATTTGGATTTATCAAGCACCCCTTATTTTGCAAGCGTGCGCGTTTACGCCGATATTGCTGCGCGTAAAAATAGCCAAGTACCTATTAAGGTAGATGTGTTGCACAAGCCTGCAAATAGCTATGAAATTGGCGGCGGTTTTAGTACTGACTTAGGGCCCAAAGTGCGTTTTAAATGGAGTAAACCGTGGATCACAGAAGACGGTCATTATCTCGAAACTAATTTAAATGTGGCGCAAAAGCAGCAAGATATTTCCATGGCTTATACCATTCCAGTTGATGATCCGAATGATGATTTATGGCGTTTTTCTGCTGGATATAAATTAGAGGATGAACTAACAAACGATACCTACAGTGAAATACTCACGGGGCAAATTCAGCGCCAATGGTTAACCGAAAATAAGTGGGTGCGTACTGCATTTTTACGCCGCGACCAAGAAACCTACCGCATCGGTGATGAAGAGGAAGAAAGTACCGAAATGTTAATGCCGGGCATTAGCTACGCCCGCAAAAAATCAAAAGGCGGCACGACTCCATACTGGGGAGAGCAGTGGCTTATATCTGCTGAGTTTGGCTTAGATGATGTGCTTTCGAGTACTAATCTGATTAGGGTACAAATGCAACATGCGTGGTTACGTACTTACTTAGAGAAGCATTTAGTGTTTTTAAAAGCAAATGTTGGTGCAATGCTTGTTGATGATATTGAAAACGTACCTTACTCACTGCGTTTTTACGCAGGTGGCGATCAAAGTGTTCGTGGTTTTGCGTACCAATCAATATCGCCGGAAAATGATGATGGCGATCTCATCGGTGGTAAATACTTACTAACCAGTACAATAGAGTACAACTATCAGTTTGCTCAAAACTGGCGCGCAGCTTTATTTGTTGACGGTGGTACTGCGACGAATGATTTTTCTGATGATTTTGAAGTAGGCGCTGGTTTTGGTTTTCGCTATTTAACACCCGTTGGCCCAGTGCGTATAGACCACGCTTGGGGATTAACAAAAGAAAGTAAAAGCACACGTTTAAGTATTACCATAGGGCCAGAAATTTAATGTCAGTATTAAAAAAGATAACAGCCGCCGTAAGTGCTATTTTTGTCACGTTAGTTGTCGCACTATTTTGTTTGTTATTTACCGCACCCGGTAATCAATTTATTGCTTATAGTGCAAACAAAGCGGTAGACGGACTACATATTGAAATTAAAGATGGCCGTTTTATTTATAATGATGCCTTTAATGTGCGCTTTACTAGCAACGGATTGGATTTTAATGCACAACAATTGAAAATTGATTTGTTTTGGTGGCAGTGCGATGGAGTTTGTATAGATAACTTAAGTGCTAAATCTATAAATTTAACATTACCAAAAACTGCAGAGTCACAAGAAGAAGCCGCTGCAGAGCCGCTTGAAAAAATCAGCTTACCTTTTAATATTGCTTTAAAAAACATTGCGATCAATAAATTTACTCTAGAGCACCCAAGTGCAAACGTAAGCGTTAATAACTTTAAACTCTCAGCAAAAGCAGAGGGTTCAAAGCTGACGGTTAAAAGCCTGAATATTCCCACCATACTTGTTGCTTTAAAAGAGCAAGAACAAGATGCGAAAACACAAACGGCGCAAAATACTCAAGCGCCTTTAACGCACCTACCCGCATTACCTAATATAGAATTTACTTCGCCACTTGACTTAGTTGTTGAAGACTTTGAAATAGCTAACATTACGATAGAGCAAAACGAAGCCCAGCATGTTATTGAAAACATCTCACTGCAATTAAGTGTGGAAGATGCTTTTATTAATTTAGAGTCATTCTCAGCAAAATATGAGCAGTGGCAGCTTAATACGCACCTTAACGCTGAGCTTGCAGGAAATTTGCCCGTAAAAGGGGATGTTGTTTTACAAAGTGATGAGCACCAAGCCAATTTGCAGTTGAATGGTGACTTATCAAATCTAAACTTAAATTTAGAAACGCAGGGGCAATATCCACTTAGTTTAACGGCAACGGCAAATTTAAAGCAAAAAAACTATCCGTTTGAGTTAAATGGCAAAATTAAACAGTGGCTTATTGATGCACAAAGTAATGAGCTTAAAGTGCGAAATGTAAGCCTCAATGCACAAGGTAATGCCGACGATTACCAGCTTAGCCTGCAGGGTAATAGCCAATTAGGCGCGTACCCAGCTGTTGACTTAAATACCCAATTAAAAGGCAGTCTCACCAAAGCAACTTTACAAGCGCTAAGCATTAAAGCAAACGAAAGCAGTGCAACTATACAAGCCAATGTTGATTGGCAAAAAGGCATACAGGCTAACTTTAATGGCACGCTTGCTAACTTAAAAGCGCAGTACTTAACTGATGCAGCTACCAGTGATATTTCAGGACAGTTTAAAGGCTCGTTTAATGCAGCTGACGACAAGTGGCAGCTACAAATGAATAATACAAAGTTAAACGGATTACTTAACGACGTGCCACTAGAATTTGCCTCAAACTTTAAGCTCGACAACACGTTAAAAGCTAATATTGATAGTTTTTATTTAAGTAGTGGCACCAATAAATTAGCACTAAGCGGGCAAGTTGATGACACTTGGCAAGTTGATGGCAAAGTAACGCTTAAAAGTGATGAAAAAGCTAATATTCCATTTACTGCTGATGGCAACGCAAATTTAAAAGTGAGAGGGGAAAGGTTAACGCCCTCTGTTGATTTAGCGCTAATACTCGATCGCTTTATTTTTGATGAAATAAACATTAATAAATTATCAGTAAAAGGGCAGTTAGATACCGCAGCCGATTGGCAAACCGATGTTTCGGTAAGTGTTGGATCGGCGCTTGTAGCCGAACAGCAAATTAATAGCGTTAAAATTGATATTAGCGGCGACAAAACAGATCACCAACTTACGGCATCTGTAGATGCTGAGCAAGGCAGTGTAGAGTTTGAAGTTCATGGCAAAATTAATAATACCACTTGGAATGGCGAGCTTAGTAATGTAACGCTCAGCGATAAAAAGCTTAGTTTTAGTAATACTAAAAATATTGCCATTATGGTTAATACGCAAAGTGGCGACTTTGATGTAAGTGCACATTGTTGGGCATCTGAGCAAAGTAAATTGTGCATAGACACCTTAGCCCAATCAAAAAACCTCGGTCAGCTAAATGCTAAACTAAGCAATTTAGCTCTTGAGGAGCTTAAGCACTTTTTACCTAATAGCCTTCGTACTCGCGGTAATATAACTGGCGATGTAGCACTTAATTGGCAAAGTGGTGCGCTTAAAACATTACGCGCAAATATCGATTCTAGCGACTTAGAAGCGGTGCTTACCTCGGAAGAAGATCGTTTTAAATTACCAATCGAAACTCTAACTGTTAGTGCATTTTCGGACTCTCAAGTTGGCAAGCTTGAAGCTAATTTAGAATCAAGTGTGCTTGGTAAAATAAACACACAAATTGATATTGACGACATACAAAATACGCAAGCGCTTAACGGCACTATTAATATTGATAAAATACTCCTTTCAGACTTACAACCATTTCTTGAAACCCTTGAGCAGTTAAAAGGTGATATTAGTGGAAAAGTCGCATTAGCAGGTACGTTAAAAGATCCATTATTAAATGGCGAGCTTAATGTGAGCGATATTAGTTTAGAGGGCGAGCAATTGCCTATAGCGCTGCAAAAATCAAATATAAATGTATTGTTTGATAAAACAACAGCCACAATAAAAGGCAACTTAAACGACAACCAGGGCGGTAAAATAAACCTCACCGGTGACGTTGATTGGCAAGGTGCGCAACCTGCTGTAAATGTGGCGGTAGTTGGCGATCAGTTTTATGTACGCGCGCAGCAAGGGGTTACTTTTAAAGTATCGCCGGATTTAAAAATAGGCTTGGCTAATAATGCACTCAAGCTTGCTGGTGAGGTAGTTGTGCCTTACGGTCGTATAATGATTGAAGAGCTTCCTGAGGGCGCAGTGCAAGTTAGCGATGATGAAATTATTGTTGATCAAAAAACCGAGGCCACAGAAACAGTTCCATTTGATTACGACATAGATTTAAAAGTGATTGTTAAAAACGATGTAAAAGTAGAATCGTTTGGCTTGGAATCAAAAGTTGCGGGTGATTTAGCGATAAAAATGAGTCAAGGTGCGCCAATTATAGCCACAGGTGAGCTTAACTTAATTGAAGGTACTTACTTAGCCTTTGGGCAAGATTTAATAATCAGCACCGGGCAAGTCGGTTTTAGCGGTTCAATTGAACAACCATTTTTAAATATTAAAGCAATACGTAACCCCGATACGACTGCAAATGGTGTGATTGCAGGGGTTACGCTCACAGGTAATGTTGAACAACCAACGCTCAAAATATTTTCTGAGCCTGCGATGGATCAAGCTCAAGCACTCGCATATTTACTTAATGGCCAGCCTTTAGGTGATGGAGAAAGTTCGTCAAGCGATGCTATGCTTACACAGTTATTACTTTCTCAAGGGGTTAGCCGCAGCGAAGGGGTTGTTTCTAAGGTAGGTGAAACCTTTGGTTTGTCAGATGTAAGTTTAAGCTCATCAGGTAGTGGTGATAGTACCAAAGTAGAAATATCAGGATACGTAGCACCCAGTTTGCAAGTTAAATATAGTGTGGGTGTATTTGATTCGCTCAGTGAAGTGGCTGTGCGTTATCAGTTACTTTCTCAGTTATACATAGAAATAACGAGCGGCCTATATCAAAATGTTGATGTGCTATATAAGTTTGATTGGGAATAACCAAAACTATTATAATTATAAGGATATAAGCGATGAGGAAAATTATATTGCCAGCTCTGCTTAGTGTTTTATTGAGCGGTTGTGCTCAACAACTTGGTAATGGTGTTGCTAAACAAGAGCTACCTTTATTGAGCGCGAGTGAGGTAATTGCTAGTGCAACAGATAATGACTGGCGAGTAGTGAACGCCCAAAATATTTTAAAGATAACGCTGCTAACGGGCGATGCGTATATTGAGCTTAATGAACAACTTGCCCCAAAGCACGTTCAAAATATTAAAAAGTTAGCACGAGAAGGGTTTTATAAAAATACCAGCGTTTATCGGTTTGTTGAGGGTTTTGTAGCGCAAGGTGGCGACAGCTTGGGTAAAAAGTTAATTAAAACGGCAGATAAAACAGTCCCTGCTGAGTTTTATTTAACAACAAACAAACCACTTTTAATTACTGAGCTAAATGGCGACGGATATGCACCAGTTACCGGCTTTTTAAACGGCTTTGCAGTAGCTCAAAACTCAGCACATACGCAAACATGGCAAGTGCATTGTAGTGGCGTGTTTGCCATGGCGCGCGACAACGATATAAACAGTGCGAGTACGGAGTTTTTTGTAACAATAGGGCAAGGCCCGCGCTACCTTGATAAAAATATTACGGTGTTTGGTCGAGTGCTCGAAGGTATAGAGCATTTTAACCGTTTAGCGCGTACACCAACTGAAGGAAAAGCATTTAACCCAATTACCAATATACAAGTACTTGGTGATGTACAAAGCGATAAAAGTATATTTAAAGTGATGAAAACAAACTCATCGGTGTTTAAAAACTTGATCAGTGCTCGTAAAAACCGTATTGAACCATGGTTTGTTAAATCACATAACTACGTTGATGTGTGTGGTATGCCTATACCCACTAAGCGCGAAGTTATACCAATTCCAATAAATAGCTGATCTATTTTACTTGCTAAAACAACCCATTTCTTTGTTGTAAATTTCGCAAAGGGAACAACCATTTACATCAATTTACGCCTAGAACTGAATTATTTTTTCTGCGTAAAATTTAGATCACATACTTAATGGAATTGGTATTAATTAAAGAATGAAAAAAGGAGCCTTGGCTCCTTTTTTTATACTCATATTCCAGTTTAAAATAACCTACTGACGATTAATTTTAACTGCAAATGGCGTATCGTTATAATGTGTAGAGCGATACGGGTTTATATCAAGCCCGCCGCGACGAGTATAACGCGCGTAAACTTCTAACTCTTTAATATTAAGTTGTGTTGTTAAATCGCTATAAATACGCTCAACACACTGCTCATGAAATTCGTTATGTGTTCTGAACGAAATTAAGTAACGCAATAACGACTCACGGCATATTTGCTCGCCTGTGTATCTTATGATCACACTTGCCCAGTCAGGCTGGGAGGTAATTAAACAGTTCGACTTAAGTAAGTGGCTGTAGAGCGTTTCTGTTACTACGTTATCATTCTTTGCTTTAAGTGAATTAGCATCAATATCGTAATTATTAATCTCAATATCTAAATCATCAATACATTCACCTGGCAGCGCTGTACACGGTAAGCAATTGTAATCATCAGGATTATATAAAGTCACTTTGACAGGGCTGTTAACCGCGTTTGATAAATCATCAATTAAATGCTGTTTTACTACATCAATGCTTTCAAATCGGGTTTGGTTAAAGCTATTTAAATAAAGTTTAAACGACTTTGACTCAATAATATGGCTGCTTTGGCATTCAAAGGTAAATAAGGCCACGGCAACTTGCGGTTTACCTTTAGTATTTAGCCATGAAAGCTCGTAACCTGTCCAAATGTCTTGGCCTTTAAATGGCAGCTCTGCTTCGTCAATATTTAAAGCATCACGATTTAATTTGCGCGCAATAGGGAAAAGCAAGCTTGGCGTGTACACATCTACATACTCAGTAGATTGGCCTAATACGCTACCTTTAAGGTCTGGAGAATTGCTGTAATCTGTCATGTTTGCTCTTAAATAGTTACAATGGGGACATTATATCTAATTTAAATGAGTTTCACAGTATGTCTGTTGCATTGCTTATAGAACAACTTCATCAAAAATTTAGCGAAAATACCCTTAAAAACACTGCAAAGTACCCACTTATTACACACGACGATCAATGGCCAAGCCCATGTGAAGTTGGTGAGGTTGACGAGCAAGGTAACATTCAATGGCAGGGGGCGCGTCAGCAACCTGCAGGTTCGCTTAATGATTTAGCCAGTGCACTTGAGCTTGAGTTTCCAAAAGCGCTTAGCGAGCTATACGGACATATGTACGGTGGAAGTATTTTAGCAAGTATTGATGGGCACCAGGTTGAATTACTACAAGCATGGAACGAAGAAGACTTTAATTTGTTACAGCAAAATATAACGGGTCACGTTTTAATGAAACGCAAGCTCAAGCAGCCAGAAACAGTATTTATTGGTTTAACAGATCAAGATGATTTACTAGTGAGTGTTTTGGTGCACACTGGTGAAGTATGTTTAGAGCATGTTGGCAAAAACACACACCATGTACTTGCTCCCAACATTAATGCTTTTTTAAAGGCATTAGAGGTTTAGAGTCTATTCAACAATCAGCTTGGTGCAGTTAGCACCAAGCTATTGTTGCTCATTAATTTAGTGTAACTACTGAAAATCCCACGATATATTAGACACTAAGCCACAGGGCTCACACCTAAAGTCGAATAACCCAAACCACGATTCAGGTAATTTCCAGTCGCCATTACAACTAGGGCACTTTCGTTCAAGTTCAGACGCTTTATCTACGCCGCCTACACGGTATAAATAATAATAGGTTGGCTTTTTAGTTAAAAAACTAATTCGCTTTGTTATGTCTTTTCCGCGTCTGTATAAGTCGCTTTGAATACTCGATATTTCTTCAAGCGCCGGAAACTCACAACGGGTTGCGCCATTAATCTGAATTTGATCGCAGGCTTGCCAATCTTCTTGCCATTTTATAAGCGTTTTATAGTCACCATTAGCAATTGCCGGAATACGAAATAGCGGCACAGGCAAAAAGTCATCACCACAATAAAGCGGGCTGCACGTATGCACATAGGTTGTATATAAAATATAACTTGATGGTTCTTTGCAGCAATCAGCGCCGTTGGAGTGAATATCTTGTCCGATCACTTTTACTTTTGGCGCAAGTAGCCCAGCACTATGTAACTTTTCGATACTGTGCTTAACAAACGGGCTGTTATTTAGCGGGTGCATTGCATCTTCAGTAGGGCACATTACGCGTGTAATAAAAAATCCATCTTTTAAAACGGTTGGAAATTCTTCTCCCATTATTTGACCATTAAAACGCAGTGCATTTACTAAGCGATTTATTGCTTGTTCGGCTTGTTCTAGGGTGGTGTCTTGGTAGCAATCAAAAGTTAAATCAACAACGAACATTTATAGTCTCAAATTATTTTTGTTCTAGCAGCGCAAGAAGTTTATCGAGTTTTTGCTCAATTCTATCTAATTGACTTGTTTTAAGCTCAGTATTATCTGACTGCTGTGGGTTTCTCATGAAGTTATTAATTGAATCAGGATTGTTTTTATATTGGCTTACTGCTGCAATAATCATCGGCATTGGAACCGGTTGCGCCAAACGGCTTTTAGTTAGTGCTACAGTAGGGGTTTTGCCTTCATCGAGAAGGGCTTTGATTGCATCAAATACAACTGAATTCATTAGATATATAACTCTTTAATAAAATAAATACGCAGCATATAAATGCTGCGCAGATGCTATGTTAGCAATAAATAAGGGAGGGTACATTAAATAAAATTACTTACTTTGACGAATGCGTACATCTAACTCGTCAATTACTTCACTCCAATCTCCGTCTTGTGCGAGGGATTCAGCTAAAAAGTGTTGTTGTGCCTCATCCCAAAAAGAAGCTTCTTGGAGTAGTGTTGTGTCTTCTAATTCATGTGAGGCAATAAATGCATCTATTTGCTCATCACTATTTGGTAATCCAAGCTGTGCAAAAAGTGTGTTAATGTCGTGTTTTGTCGTATCCATGATATTGCTCCTTTAAATGAATGAAAATTCATACTAGTACTTAACTGTACCTCCTGCTAGTTAAACTCTCGCTGAATTTACGGTTAATAATTTTAGGTATATAGTTAGGTTTAAAGTTAAACAGCCTATAGCTTAAATAATAAAGGAAATACAATGAGTGTAACCACACCAGCTGATACGTTCAGCGTACAGTATTTAGCTGCAGAAGATATTAGTACTGCAGCGAGCCTAATTTATCAGGCTTATCATGACGATCCTGTATTACTAAACATGCTTAGCTACAATGACGAAAATAAATCAGTTTACGAAAAAAAATTACGATCATTAATTCGCGAAGAACTCAGTAGTTTTTGGCAAGAAAAACAGCCATTAATTGGTTTATACCGCAACGATAAATTAAAAGCAGTAGCGTGTGTATTTGAATCTAATAGCCAATTACAAGCGCAGCGTTATTGGCACTGGCGTTTAAAATTAATGCTGAGTGCGGGATACTTACAAACAAATCAATTAATAGATAAAGAACAAACAATTAGAGACGCCCTTAAACAAAAAGGCAATTACTATTTTTTAGCTTTTATTGCCGTAGATCCGCATTTTCATGGACAAGGCTTTGGTCGTTACTTACTACGCGGGCTTGACGACTTAGTTAAATGCAACGCTGAGTCAACAGGGATGGCTGTATTTGTAACACGTAAGGAGCACATTGAATTTTTTAAAACTGAAAAGTTTGAAGCATTTAAACACCTTACTTTTAACCAAGTAGAGGGCGAGTTACTGTTTAAACCAATAATTGAGCCAACTATTTAAAATTATAATGTAAGCCAGTGCGCCCAAACGGACATAAGACCGTGAGATATATCTCACATCATCGTAAGCATTGTCACTTAAAGGCTGCTAATAAGTAGCCTTTTTTGTTCTAAGTTATTGTTCTTCAGTGTTTATTTTGTTTTTTCATTTTTGTGACGTTTATTTATTTAATGTTAAGTCCTATTTCTCCCCCCTGATTGCTTTAAACTTCTCTTCGTCAAGACGACATAGCTCAATGATTGAGTTACTGCCAAGGATACGGAATAGGCAACATAGCAGACGCTAGCAGGAAGCATAAAGGACAAGCTAAAACGGATACAAGGAAGAATAAGGAAGTGCATGAAGCACTTAGTAGCTAGGAGTTACTTTAGGATAATCACGGATGACGCTACAGGAAGTAGCAGGAGCGTTAGTTTACGCAGGACAGCCAAGATGGCAAGTGGACATTGCAGGATGCAAAAAGTGGCAGGAGCTACTTTAAAGGATTACCAGGGATGATGCTACGGGACGTAGCCAAACGATAGATTTCGTGGGTTTGCCAAGATGGCTATGGACATTGCAGGATGCAAAAAGTGGCAGGAGCTACTTAAAAGGATTACCAAGGATGATGCTACGGATGTAGCCAAACGATAGATTTCGTGGGTTTGCCAAGGTGGCCATGGATATTGCAGGATGCAATGTGAGGGTAAACAAGGTTGTTTACTCGTTCAGGGGATGATAATACGGATTTAAGATAATGGATATCTAGCAGGATGCAGTCCAATTGGGGCGTAACTTTAGTTACGCCTTAGTTTTTTGTGTTGAATTAAATTTATTAATTTAAGACACATACTCCTAAAGTATATTAAGTTTTATATTTTATGCGGTGGAACAACCACACTTTTCAAAAACTCATTTTCCATAATTAACACACCTTGATAAGCATTTTCACCATCGCTTGAAAATTCAAATATAAATTCACTTTTAATGCCTGGCTTGCCGTTCTTTAAAAAACCAAAGCGGCGTTTTGTGCATGCAACACTCATCAACTGCACCTGCAGTTGCTCACTTTGACGTTTAGCATGAACGTTCGCCGCTTCAGCAACCTTTCGGTTAAGCCAAAATAAGTAAATTACACTACCAATAAGTATGAACGTCCATAAACTTGCCATTTAAGAGAATAACCTTCCAATTGCACGCGCGAGGGTTTCGCTACGATTTTCTTTACGTAATAAGCCTAATAAATGCGGGCGAATAGTTGGTATTGCAACTAAGTCAGCAAAAATACTTGGAAACAATTCTTCAATTTTTTGATGATGCGCGCAATTATCCATAAATACATGTAAGCGTTCAGGGTTTTCTAATTGTTTAAAACACCGCCCTGCGATTGTTAGTAACACGTCAGAGTCGTGCTTCACTGGTGAGCTTAGTACAGTATCAACTAATTGAGCGCATAACCCTTGAGCTTGACCTTTTGAAACTGATCTTAGTGCTGCGGTTATAGCCACTGTGTCGTTGTTACTAATTGCACCCTGCGTGTAATCAACAAGTAACTCACTCATTGATGTTGGTATTTCAACGTGTTCAAGCATGGCACTGAGTGGTTGTAGTACTTCAATAGGTAAATGCGCCCATGCTTTTTGCAGATTACTTAAGTTTGTATCGCTGTCTAAGCGTAGTGCAAAATCGGCAATACCCTGTAGTGCAACACTTTGCCAATTATCAAAACCAATTTTACCGCTAAAGTACAGTTGTGCATGCTCGTAATACTGCGATGCAGGCTGTTTTAATAGTACTTTTACTTGGGCGTTAAATGCTGCTAATTTATTTGCGTTTGGTGTAAAAACATAAGGGTTATTATCAAGCTTTCCATCGGCTTGTTCGCCTGTAATTTCAGTGCCTAGCGCTTGAATAACCATATCAGCAAAGTGATCGCGACTAGCACTTACCAGCATACTTTGCTCATCAAGGGGGAATTTTAAAAACCATACATACGGTTCTTTACTGGCTTTAGTATCCCAAAATTGAATAGCGAGCCATGCATGACCAGCAAGTGGATAAGGGTAAGGCACTTGAGCTTGTTCAATAGCTAAAAATTGTTTTTTATCAAGCTTAGTAATGTGCCTGCCAATATCAAAAGCACGCCACTGAGTACCCGCACCATCTAAAAGCTGACCTAATGTAGCTATTTGATCACTCATTGTTTTCTCAACTGTTTTTACTGCAAAATTACATTAATTATACGTCATAGCCGCTTGTGAGGGAACAGGGTATAATTGCATTACATATATAAAAGAGGGTGGTTATGTACCAGCAAACCCAAACTTATTTAGTGCAGCTAACGGCACTTTTACAAAAACACGCGCTTTGGCAAAGTGAGCCAATAGACGCTGAGGCACTGCTTTCAAATACTCCTTTTTGTCACGATACAATGGCATTTGAGCAGTGGTTACAATTTGTATTTATTGAAAAAATACAGCAATTAATAACACATAGGCAACCACTGCCGCGTAACTTTGCTATTGCCCCTATGGCGCAAATGACACTTGTGAATAAAGCCGGAAGCGATGAAATTATTGAATTACTAACAGCCCTTGATACCTTTTTAGGAGAACCAAATGAGTGAGCGTCCAGCGCCTATTGAATATGGCGAGCTGACTATTTTGTATCAAGATGAAAACTATGTGGCTATAAATAAGCCTTCAGGTTTATTAGTGCATCGCTCGTTTTTAGATAAACACGAAACCCAGTTCGCTATGCAAATGTTGCGCGACCAGCTAGGGCAACATGTATTTCCAGTACATAGGCTCGATAGACCTACGTCGGGCGTATTGCTGTTTGCACTGAGCTCTGAAGCAGCTCGCGATATGAACCAGCTATTTATTGAAGGTACCATTGCTAAGCGCTATTTAGCCTTAGTGCGCGGTTTTGCACCAGAGTCGGTATTTTTAGATAAACCGCTTAAAGAAGAACTTGATAAAATAGCCGATAAGTTTGCAGATCAAGATAAAGCACCGCAAGAAGCGCAAACCCAGTTTAATTGCTTGCACCAAGCTGCATTGCCTATTCCTATAGGTAAGTATCCAACAGTGCGTTACTCGTTAGTTGAGTGTTTTCCAAAAACCGGGCGCAAGCATCAAATTCGCAGACACTTAAAGCACTTATCACTGCCTATCATTGGTGATGTAAATCACGGTGATAATCAGCATAATCAATTTTTTAGGGAGCATTTTGAGCTAAGACGCCTAATGTTATTTGCAACAGAGCTTAGTTTTGTGCACCCTTATAGTAATGAATCAATAACAATTAAAGCGCCACTAGGTGAAGATATGCTTGAAATATGTAAGCAGCTAGGTTGGCCAGAGCAAGAAAAGGATTATTAATGGCACATATTAGTATTTTTGTAGGCAGCGTTAATGGCGGTGCAGAGCGTTTAAGCGATGAAGTTGCAGCCACAATAGAGCAAGCGGGTCATACTGCTACAGTAATTACTGAAGCATCACTAGATGATATAAAAAATGCATCGCATATTTTAATTGTTACCTCCACAACAGGCCAAGGTGATGTACCGAGTAATTTGGCCGGATTGTACTTTGCAATGAATAGCACTTTCCCAATGCTTACCGATAAACCATTTGGTGTAATTGCAATGGGTGACAGATGTTACGGCGATACATTTTGTGGCGCAGGGCGAAGCTTTGACGAGCTACTTCGCGATTTACAAGCAAAGCCTGTGGGCAACCGCCTAGAAATAGATGCATGTGAAGATTTTGAACCGTGGCCGGTAGCCGAGCCTTGGTTAAAAGTATGGCTAGAAAAACTACCTGCTTAATCCTTTAATTTTAAAGTATTAAAAAAGGAGCGCATGCGCTCCTTTTTACTTTTAATATAGTTTTATAAATTAACTACCTCTGACATCTACTTTAAGTTTTAGCTTTTGGCCAGGTTGTAAGTATTTTTGACCGGCTAAATTATTCCACTTAATAATTTCGTTAACGCTTAGATTAAACTTAGACGCAATACGTGCAAGTGAGTCACCACGGCGTACTTTGTATGTAATAGTACGGTTGGTACTTGCCGTTGCTTGTGGTTTATTAGCTGACTTATACACAGTAAGTTTTTGATTTAGGCGCAGTACAGAGTTTTTCTTTAGCTTATTCCATTTAGCCAACTCATCCATAGTTACGTCATATTCGCGGCTAATGTCCCATAACGTGTCGCCACTTTTAACTGTGTGCGAAAGCTTTGTGCGAGTTGCTTTATTAGCAGCTAAGCGCATCTGCTTTGGTAAATGTTCGCTATTTATAGCGCCATCAGTAAGCGGGACTAATAATTCTTGGCCTACTTTAATCGTATTTGATTTGAGTTTATTAAGCGATCGGATTGCACTTGAGCTCGTTGTAAACTTTTTGGCAATTACTGATAAGCTGTCGCCTCGAGCCACAATATAACGTTGCCAGCGTAATCTGTTTTTAACATCAGTGTTTGCTAGTTTTTGGCTAAATTGCTCTGCTTTATCTACTGGCAGTAATAAAGAATGTGGGCCATTAGGATCAGTTGCCCAGCGGTTAAAACCAGGGTTTAATCTGTATAGCTCAGTAAGCGTCATATCGGCCATATCAGCAGCAAGTGCTAAATCTATTTGCGAGCCAACATCAACCACTTCAACCACTTGTGCATTAATTACTGGTTGCCATGTAACGTTAAAATCATCTGAGCGTTTTAATAAATCGGCAAGTGCTAATAACTTTGGTACGTAGGCTGTTGTTTCGCTAGGTAAATCAAGAGACCAAAAATCGGTAGGTAAATGCTTTTTACGATTCTTTTTAATAGCGCGCATCAAGCGCCCTTCACCTGAATTATAAGCAGCAATCGCATTTAGCCAATCGCCTTCAAGTGTTTTATGTAAATACGACAAGTAGTCAAGTGCTGCGCGAGTCGACTGCACTATGTCGCGACGACCGTCGTACCACCAGTTTTGTTTTAAATCGAATCGCTCACCGGTTGCAGGCATAAACTGCCAAATGCCCGATGCGCTGCGATTAGAATAACCAAATGGGTCAAATGCGCTTTCTACAATAGGCAGTAGTGCAATTTCGATTGGCATTTCGCGCTTTTCTACTTCTTCAACAATAAAGTGTAAGTAAGGTTCTGCACGTTTAGAAATACGATCTAAATAGGCTTGGTGGCGAGCGTAATAGTTACGTTCAGTAACAACAGGGCGGTTTTGCGGTATTTCGATAGAAAGTTGGTAGCGAATTCGCTCCCACACATCATCAAACACGGGCGCTTCTTGCTCATCAGAGTCAACTTGCTGATATTGTGCGTTTACCATCAATGCATTGTTAATGTCGTTAGGACTTGCGCCTTCGAGTTGTTGGTTTGCTTGCGTGGCGACTTGAGAGTCTGAGTCTAGAGTTGTCACAGTTTGGCAACCACTTAGCGCTAACGCCAAGGCTACTAATAAGGGAGATTTATTCATAAATACCAATACATCGGGTAAAAAACTCGGCGAATACTACCTGTTATGAGTTAACATTGCCACTTAATGACTTTTTAAAACGCAGAAATAGAATCATCACTATATCTTAAGTTAATGATTCTAATAAAATAAATATTAAAGTATTAGTTTGTGCATTAAAAATTGTCTTTGAACTGTCTCAGACTCGCAAAGTTTCCCCAAGGTTCATTGTTTTTTGTAACCGAGATGAATTTTTCTGGCACTAACTCTGTAATGGTTGGCAAATCGCTACGCATAAATGGATTTATTTTTAGCTCCTGTCCAATAGAAGTGGGTAGGGAGATTTGGTTATTACTGCGTAATTCATCTACTTTTTTACTGTACGCAAGGAGTTCTGGGTTACGTGGTTCAACCGCTTTGGCAAAGGCAAGATTAGCTTGCGTGTATTCGTGCGTGCAATACACACTGCAGCTTGCAGGCAGCTCTCTTAGTTTATTAAAAGATTTCCACATTTGCTTTGGCGTGCCTTCAAATAAGCGTCCACATCCACCGCTAAACAATGTATCGCCTGTGAAAGCAAGTTCATCATTTGTATAGCAAATATGATCAAGCGTATGCCCAGGAGTTGCTAAAATAGTAAAGTTAATATTAAGCACACTGATGCTTTGTCCATCAGTGAGTGCGTGAGTGACGCCTTTAAATGGACTATTTGCAGGGCCATAAACCGATATATCTGGATAGGCGTCAACTAATTCAGCTACGCCATCAGTGTGGTCGTAGTGATGATGCGTAATTAAAATGCCACCAAGCGTTAGTTTGTGCTCAGCTAAGTACGTTAATACGGGATGTGCTTGGCCTGGATCGACTACCCATGCTTGGTTACTGTTATCGGTAGTTAAACACCAAATGTAATTATCAGAAAAGGCTTTAATTGCTTTGACTTGCACCATGGTAAATTGCTCTATAAAGTGACACTTATCGCATAGTATAACGAGCTCAAAAAATGAAACCAGCCCTTAGTTTTCAAGAAGGACCCAAACCACTGTCGTGGCAGCAGTTTCCTCATGGGGATTATTTACGCACAGATATTGAACGTAAAATGGAGCAATGGCTTCCGCGTATGTTTGGCTATCATATGCTTAAGTTGGGTAATTTAAGTGGCGAATTAAACACAAGTATAAGTACGATTAAACACCAAGTGTGTGTTGCAGAGCCTGGGCCTTACACTGGGGTAGTTGCTGACATAGATGAATTGCCATTTTACGAGCACAGTATTGATGCTTGTATACTAAGCCACTGCTTAGAGTATCATTCAGACCCACATCACATTTTACGAGAAGCACATCGCACGCTTATTCCGGGCGGTTATATACTAGTGACTGGTTTTAATCCGTTTAGTTTGTGTGGGCTTGCACAAATGCTGCCTTTTAGTGGTCAGAAGTTACCATGGACGGGGCGCTTTTTTACCCCTGCGAGGGTTAAAGATTGGCTAAATTTATTGGGTTTTGAAATTGTAAGTGACGAACGTTTTATTTATTCATCACTGGCAAGAGGTAACAGGTTATCAAGATTTGAGTTTTGGCGGACTTTTGCAAAACAGTATTTAAAACCAATGGGCAGTGTTTATATGCTGGTGGCACGAAAAAGAGTTGCGCCACTTACGCCGATAAAACCTAAGTGGCATGCTAGGCCGCAGTTTGCACCAGTAAAAGGGGCAGGGCTTAGACAAACGTCAAAGCAACACTTTAAATCGTGCGAGCAAAAAAATAATACCAATTGCATTAAATAAGTGATCTATCATAGCGCTAAGAAAATAGCACATTAACAAGGCGAAAATTGTGACATATAGTTGTTCTATATGAATAATTTTTAACGCAGTTAGTGAGTTATTTAATGCGATAGAATGAACATGTTTTTAATAAAATTGGTATAACAACTAGCTTAGAATAAATTTAAGGCTGGTAGCCTACATCTTCTAGTAAATCTTTACTGCCAGCGGCATCGCGCGCTAAATCGTCAACTATTTCGTTGTATTTATTGCCGCTATGCCCTTTAACCCACTTCCAAGTTACATTGTGCTCGCTACAGGCTTTATCTAAGCGTTTCCATAAATCGACGTTTTTAACCGGCTTTTTAGCTGATGTTAACCAGCCACGTTTTTTCCAGTTAGTGATCCACGATTCAATGCCTTGCTTAACATATTGGCTATCGGTTGTTAGGTTTACATCGCATTCTCGAGTGAGTGATTCTAGGGCTACAATAGCCGCGAGCATTTCCATTCGGTTATTTGTTGTGAGTTTATAACCTTGGCTCATTTCTTTTTCGTGGCCGTTATAAATCATAAAAATACCATAACCGCCGGGGCCTGGATTACCTAAACATGAGCCGTCGGTGTAAATCTCTACGGTTTTTTGCACTGTTTTACCTTGATCTTATGTACAATAAAGTGATTATAGAAAGATACCAGAATCAGGCTAAATTCGATATGGCACGTAGACAAATAGTTTTAGATACAGAAACCACCGGCATCGACCCTAAACAAGGGCACCGTATTATAGAAATTGGTTGTGTGGAGTTAGTAAATCGCCGTTTAACAGGCAATAACTTTCACGTTTATATAAACCCACAACGCCCAAGCGAAGAAGAAGCAATCGACGTTCACGGTATCACTAACGAATTTTTACGTGATAAACCGTTATTTCATCAAATTGCCCAAGAGTTTTTCGACTATATTGAAGGGGCAGAGTTAGTTATTCATAACGCACCGTTCGATGTTGGTCATATGGATAATGAATTTGCACTACTTAATCAGGGCTATCCTAAAACAGAGACTTTTTGTCAAGTTCTCGACACGCTTAAAATGGCGCGTGACTTGCATCCAGGTCAAAAGAACAATCTTGATGCATTATGTCGTCGTTACGATGTAGATAACGCAAAGCGAACACTTCACGGCGCGCTACTGGATTCTGAAATTTTAGCCGATGTTTACCTTGCCATGACGGGTGGTCAAACAAAGCTGAATTTGAATCAAAACAAAGATGACGGCAGCGAGCAACAGAAAGGCGGTATAAAGCGTTTAAATAGTGATAGAGCCCCATTAGTTGTATTGCGAGCAAGCGACACTGAGCAAAGCGCACACGAAGCACGATTAGATCTTGTAAACAAAGAAGGCGGCCAATGTATATGGCGCGCAGAATAAGGCGATTTAATGAAAACGATGTATTTTGTAACAGCGTTATGTGCCGCTAGTTTATTTACTGGCAATTCATATGGCGTAAGACAAGTAGAAGTGCTCAAGCGCGATGGGCATCAAAATGAGATCCCTTTACTTGATAATCGTTTTCGCATAGATAGCAAAATAGATGAAATAACACTGCTGTTTTTTAGAAAATCAGGTGCACCTGCTGTTATTTTAGTGCGGCCCGATGGCAGTAAGTACTTTGCTACTGACTCAGTTAAAAACCCTAACTTAGATTGGTTTGACGAACTCAGCTACGATTTAGTTACCATAAAAAAACCTATGGCGGGTCCTTGGCAAGTAATAGGCAGTATTTTACCCGACAGCAGAATAGTTGTATTAGGCGAAATATCTCTTGAGGCAGAGCCTCTTCCTTCAATGTTGTTTAGGGGGGAGACAATAAAAATCACCGGGAAAATACTAAACGACGGTGAGCCAATTAACACAAACCTATTTAGGGATGTTGTGAGCCTTAATGTTGACTTTGTAAGTACCAACAATGAAAACTTTGCTAACTTTGGCGCAGGCATTCAAGAAGTAGCGGAATTTAAAGACGATGGACGTGGATTTGATGAGCGTCCTAAAGATGGTGTGTTTACCGGCGAGTTTACTTTAGATTTTCCTGCGGGTGAATGGACACCAGAGCTTTACGTGGCAACACCTCTGCTGCAGCGCCGCATTGTGCAAAATACAATAGAAGTGCACGAGCCACCTTTTATAACCGAAGTCGCGTTAGCAGAACAAGACACAGACGAGCATCTGTTAACTATAAATATAGACCCAAGTATTGTTAAGCCAGAGACAGTCATCATCCAGGGAAAAATCTACTATCCCAATAACGAAGAGCAAATGTTTACCATAGATGCTGCAGCTAAAGACTCACGTCAGCTTAGTGTTAAAAATTATGATTGGGGTAGATATAGTGTTGAACTGTCTGTTTTTGGCACTAATATTAATGGCCGTGAATTTATGGCAGCGCTGCCAACGTATAAATTTGAGATAGAACGACCCATAGAAGTGGTGCCCGAAATTGATCCTGCAACGATTATTACGCCAGATAAAATGATCGAGAGTGAGCCTGTTGAAGAAAAAATGGCCACCTCGACAATTATTAGTTTAATTGTAGGCTGCAATACGCTCATTTTATTACTCGGATGGTTGTTAATTCGTATATTCGTTCAGAAAAAACCGATTAAATTTAAAGTTAAGCTGCCTTTTTTAAAGAAAAAGAAAACAAGTGAAGGTGATGTTGCCGACACAGAAAAAAATCAAGTCGGTAAAAATGGCTCAAAAAATGACAGATCAGGTGAAATTTTAAACCTTTCGATGACAGATGACTAAAAAACCTATAAAAAAACAAAAAAGCCCTTGACGAAATAGGGGTTGGTTCGTATTATTCACGCCGCTGTCAGGGAGACCTAAACAGCAACGAAAATATGGAGTGGTAGTTCAGTTGGTTAGAATACCGGCCTGTCACGCCGGGGGTCGCGGGTTCGAGTCCCGTCCACTCCGCCAACACTTACACA
>NZ_WTKX01000013.1:0-118842 GCF_011378755.1 Pseudoalteromonas sp. Z1A2
TTTCCCGTCTCAGTGGGGTCGCATTATAGGGAGATCCGAAAACAGATCAACCCTTTTTTGAAGAAAACTTGAAATAATGTGCTGTTCGCACATATTTGCATCGAAATGGTTACTTTAAACACTAAAAAGGCCCTGATTGGCCTTTTTAATTAGTTTACTATGAGCTTCCACCCAAGTTTACCTTGCTGTTTAGACTCTTGTTGTAGCTCGCTGGCCATTAATGGATGATCTTTTAACCAGTTACTTTCAAACTTAAGGTCTAACACTTCATTTTTAGCAGTTAACTCAAACTTAGGCAGTACATCATCTTGTCTGCGCATTGATAAGATGACTGCTATCCGTAGTAATCTCACTATATATTGCGCTAATAGACTATTTACGCCGAGTGAATTAAAACAGCCTTTTGGAAAATCAGAACGATGCGCATCTGCTACCGCTACTATTAATTTATGCTCAGATTGTGAAAAACCAGGCATATCGGTATTTTCCAAAATATAAGCGGTGTGTTTATGGTACTGCTTATACTCTATTAGTAATCCAATCTCATGAAGCTGCGCTACCGCTTTTAATAGTGGTAACCCATTTAAACTTTCAATTGGCCAATCTTTATCAATACTTACCGCTAACTGCATAGCTAAGCTTGAAACCCGACACGCTTGTTTTTGATCAACGTGATAACGACTCATAAACCCATCAACTGTGCGCTTACGAATGTCGTTATTATGAAACTCCGGAACCATGCTATATAAAACGCCTTCACGCAGTGCTCCACCCGCCAATCCCATTTTTTCTATTTCAAGAGATTCAAATAGTGCGATTAAGATTGCGAGCCCTGATACAAATACCAGTCGACGGTCTTCACTTAATCCAGGAAGGTCTAGCGCTGCAATAGTGCTAAATGCAATTGCTTGCTCTTTTATAGTGTTGAGCTTTTCAAGCGTAAGTAAATCGTCAAGATTTTGAGCGACCATAATTTCTTGAATTGCTTGCACTGTGCCAGAAGCACCAGATGCAATTTGCCATCCCGCTGTTTTATATTCTGGAGAAATTTCATCAATGACTGTTCGAGCTGCTTTTATGGCTGCGTTAAAGTTACTCTTACTTAATTGGCAATCTTTAAAATAGCGTTCAAGATAGGTAACACACCCCATATTGAGGCTTTTGTAATGTAAGGCATCAAATGCTTTACCAATTACAACTTCGGTACTTGCACCACCAATATCAATAACAAGCTGTTTGCCAGTACAAGATGAAGTATGAGCAACACCTTTATAAATTGTACGCGCTTCTAATTCTCCGCTAATAACATTAATGTTATGACCTAGAATTTTTTCGGCATGATTTTTAAATACGTCGGCGTTAGTTGCTAAGCGTAAGGTAGCTGTTGCTACTATGGTGATGTTTTTGTCTGGGATATCTTGTAGACGCTCAGCAAAAAGGGCAAGGCATTCCCAGCCTCGCTGCATTGCTTCAGTGCTTAATACGTTTCCTTTATCAAGCCCTGCGGCTAATCGGACTTTGCGTTTAACACGTCCAATTGTTTGTAGACCGCCAGCAATTGATTTGGCAATAAGCATATGAAAGCTATTTGAGCCCAAATCAATAACTGCGTACACATTTTTTTGCGGTTTAAGTTGCCCCACCGTTCAAAAACCTCTAGTTACTACTACTCATACAAACGGTCGCTTACGACCGTCCTTTTTGGTAACTATTATTTGGGCGACGTCCGCTGTTATTACTACGGTTACGTGGACCTGTTGAATAGTTGCGCTTTCTTTGAATAATAGGCTGAGTTAAATCATCTAGCAATGCTGTTTTATCATAATGTGATAAAGGAATGCTGTGCTCTATATATTCTTCAATTTCATGCAGGTTGTATGCATATTGCTCACATGCAAAACTAATTGCGTGGCCTGATGCACCAGCGCGGCCAGTACGGCCAATACGGTGAACATAATCTTCACAATCGTCAGGTAAATCAAAGTTAAACACATGACTTACTTCTGGAATATGAAGACCACGCGCTGCAACATCGGTCGCAACTAAAAAGTCTAAATCACCTTTGCTGAATTGCGCTAATATAGTTTGGCGTTTTTTCTGGTTTACATCACCAGTAAGCATACCTACACGATGACCGTCTGATTTAAGCCAAGCATATACTGTTTCACAACTGTGCTTGGTATTTGCAAACACGATTGCCTTCTCTGGCCATTCTTCTTCAATTAAGGTTAACAACAGCTTAATTTTATCTTCTTGCGAAGGATGAAATAGCTCTTCTTGAATACGTTTACCCGTTTTAACGTCAGGTTCAATTTGAACATGCTCTGGGTTTGTCATGTGCTCAAAAGCTAATTCTTGTACGCGGTACGACAATGTGGCAGAGAATAATAAGTTTAAACGCTTTGATGTATCTGGCATACGATCGAACATATAGCGAATATCTTTGATAAAACCTAAATCGAACATACGATCGGCTTCGTCCAGCACGACTACCTCAATTTCATTAAGGGTGTAACAGCCTTGCTTATACAGATCAATTAGGCGACCTGTAGTACCAATTAAAATATCAACGCCTTTTTCTAGTTGTGCACGTTGTTTTTCGTAATCTTCGCCACCATATACTAAACCTAAGTTAAGATTACAGTGCGGCGCTAAAATTTTAGCATCTTTGTGTATCTGAATCGCAAGCTCCCGAGTAGGGGCCATGATCAGGGCTCTTGGATGTTTACTAGGTGCTTTGCTAGATTGTAATAACCGATGGCACGTGGCGGTTAAAAACGCCAACGTTTTGCCTGTACCCGTTTGAGCTTGGCCCGCGATATCGCGTCCATCACAAATAAAAGGTAGGCATTTTGCTTGAATAGGTGTGCAATATTCAAACCCATTCTCGGTTAAACCGGCAACCACTTCCGGTGCGATAGCAAAGTCTGAAAACTTTTTATCGGTTAAATGTGTCTTAGTCATAGCGTTTAAGCATAACGTTTAAACTTGCAATAAGAAACAAGAGTGTTTAAATACGCACTAAATATTTCGCCTAACTAAATCGGAGAGCGCAATGAGCGAGAAAATAATCCAAATTACTGACGATAGCTTTGAAGCTGACGTATTACAATCAGACAAACCAGTACTAGTAGATTTCTGGGCTGAATGGTGTGGACCTTGTAAAATGATCGCCCCTATTCTTCACGAAGTTGCTGATGAATACGACAGCCGTGTGACTGTTGCTAAATTAAATATTGACCAAAATGCTGGCACACCGCCAAAGTTTGGTATTCGTGGTATCCCTACTTTACTTCTTTTTAAAGATGGCCAAGTAGCTGCAACGAAAGTAGGTGCTCTTTCAAAAACTCAACTTATCGAGTTTTTAGAAAACAACATCTAACGGTAAGCTAGAACAATAAAAAGGGCTTTTTGCCCTTTTTTAAATTTATTTTGTATAAAGACTGGACGCTTTGCCAGTGAACTGCTAGTTTATAAAGCCAACTAATCCTTAGTTATATTCAACAAACCTCACTCAACGATCAAAGCGATTTTGAGTATGACAACTGTAATAAAGAACCCACCAATATGCATTTACGCGAATTAAAAGACAAGTCGATTAAAGAGCTTGTAGACTTAGCTGAGTCCATGGGGCTCGAAAACGTAGCCCGCTTAAGAAAGCAAGATATCATTTTTGCCATTCTTAAATCCCATGCCAAAGGCGGAGAGAATATCTTCGGCGGCGGTGTATTAGAGATTTTACAAGATGGTTTCGGCTTCTTAAGATCATCAGAAGCCTCTTACTTAGCTGGGCCAGATGACATTTATGTTTCACCTAGCCAAATTCGCCGTTTCAGCATGCGTACTGGCGATTCAATTTCAGGCCTTATTCGTCCACCTAAAGACGGTGAACGTTACTTTGCTTTACTCAAAGTAAATGAAGTTAACTTTGATAAACCTGAAAACTCTCGAACTAAAATTCTTTTTGAAAACCTTACTCCACTACATGCAAACGAACGTTTTCGCATGGAACGTGGTAACGGCAGTAAAGAAGATATTACAGCCCGTGTACTTGATTTAGCATCTCCTATTGGCCGCGGCCAACGTGGCTTGTTAGTAGCTCCGCCAAAAGCGGGTAAAACAATGCTACTTCAAAACATTGCACAATCAATTACGCATAATCACCCTGATGTAACATTAATGGTTTTACTTATTGATGAACGTCCGGAAGAAGTAACAGAGATGCAACGCCTAGTTAAAGGTGAAGTTATTGCATCAACGTTCGATGAGCCAGCTTCTCGTCACGTACAAGTTGCCGAAATGGTTATCGAAAAAGCAAAACGCCTAGTTGAACATAAAAAAGATGTTGTTATCTTATTGGATTCAATCACTCGTTTAGCACGTGCTTATAACACCGTTATTCCTTCATCAGGTAAAGTACTTACTGGTGGTGTTGACGCTAACGCATTACATAAACCTAAGCGCTTCTTTGGTGCTGCACGTAACGTTGAGGAAGGTGGTAGCTTAACAATTATAGCTACAGCGCTTATCGATACCGGCTCTAAAATGGATGAAGTTATCTACGAAGAGTTTAAAGGTACTGGTAACATGGAACTTCACCTTAACCGTAAAATTGCGGAAAGACGTGTATTCCCTGCTATCGACTTTAATCGTTCAGGCACTCGTCGTGAAGAATTACTAACAAAACCAGATGAGCTTCAAAAGCTTTGGATTTTACGTAAAATTGTTCATGACATGTCAGAAATTGATGCAATGGAATTCTTAATCGATAAACTATCGATGAGCAAAACCAATGATGAATTTTTTGATTCGATGAGACGCCAATAAAGCATCTTAGCTGAATAAAAAAAGCGCCTAAGGCGCTTTTTTTATGTCTGGATTAAACACAGTTTAACTTTCGTTATACTTTTTTAGTACACTCTGCAGCGTATCAACGAGCGCTTTAAAGTCATTCGCACTACTTTTTTGGGTCCTGCGTAAAAGGGCTCTATCTAAACTTTGAGCCGATTGCGCAATTTCATCTAAACCAAACATTTGCGCCGCTCCTAAAATGCGATGACTATCTTTTTGTAGCGCGGCTAAATCTTCACTTATAAAATGCTGAGTAATCGTTTCACTCTCCAAAGCAAAGCTTTGCTTAAAACTAATGACAAGATCGCTCATATCAACTTCATTTTGCTTTGTAATTGGCTGATCTTCTGCATTATGTAGGTGGCTGGAAAGCGCTTTATAAAATGACTCTTTATCTATCGGTTTACCTAAGTAACCACTAAACCCTAACTCTAAATAGCCATCCACTTCATGACTCATAGCATTTGCAGTTAAAGCAAAAATAGGCCGCTCAAAACCACACTGTTTTAATAGCTGAAAAGCAGAACGCCCATCCATCACAGGCATTTGAATATCGAGTAGCACTAAATCAGGATACTCTTTTAAGCACTGCTCTACCGCTTGCTCACCGTTTTCAACGGCAATAACCTCGAGCCCCATTGAACGTAAATAGCGGCTTATTAACCTTCGATTATCAGGGTGATCTTCTGCAAGTACAACACGCCCTGCCAATTGCTTATTTACCTTTGGAGCACTTTGAGTTTCAATCAGGCTTTGCGATTTATTTACCTCTGCGCACGGTAAAAAGAACGAAAACTGACTGCCCTTTTTGTATTCGCTTTGTACACTGATATAACCGCCCATCATCGCGGCTAATTGTTGCGATAAGCTAAGGCCTAACCCTGTCCCCCCAAAGCGACGGCTAATACTGTTATCAGCTTGGCTAAAGCATTCAAAAATAAGCTTTAACTGTTTAGAGCTCATACCAATACCGGTATCTTTTACAATAATCACTAGCCCTTGTTCACTCTTATTTAAAGCAATAATGATTTGGCCAGCGTGAGTAAACTTAATAGCATTAGCACATAAATTTATAAGAATCTGTTTTACGCGTATTAAATCCAGCTTAGTGTAAAACTCATTACCCACTTGATTGTCTAAAATGAGGCGTAAATTTTTTGCTTTTGCTTGAGTGATAAACATTGCATGTACGTCATTTACAAGCTCTACAATATCAAAGCACGAAATATTTAACTCTAATCTATTGGCTTCAATTTTACTTAAATCGAGTACATCATTTATTAAGCTTTTTAAATGGTCACTGTGACGCTGAATTACTCTTAATTCATCTTTAAGTGACTCAGGCTCATATAATTCATTAATTAAAGCATCTGTTTGCCCTAAAATAGCCGTTAGTGGAGTGCGGATTTCGTGGCTAATATTGGCCAAAAACTGGCTTTTAACATCGTTAGCTTCTCTTAGCTCCTGTGCTATTGCTTGTAACTCGGCAGTGCGCTGCGTAACTTGCTCTGTTAACTGCTGCTTAGCGCGTTTTTCTGCGCCACGGCGGTAAAGCGCAATACCAGTTACAACAACCAAAAGTAATAGTAAAAAAGAGAATAAAGTAAGCTGAGAACGCTGCGACATTTTTAGCTCTTGCACACGTCGATCTTGTTTAAGTTTTTCTATCTCTTGGTTTAATTGGGTTGCTTTAAATTGATGCTGAAGTACCGCTAATGCATTTATAATTGCTGTACTTCTGAGTTTTCGCAGCTCACTAATATATTCTTGTTGCAAGGCCATTGCGCTTGAATAATCGCCTTTACTGGCTTCAAGTAGTGCTTTAGTCCCTAAACCCTCCCTAATTATTCGCTCACTGCCATATTCATGGGCAAGTGAAATAGCTCTATCTAAACTTATTTTCGCCTCTTCTAAGTTGCCTTTAACAAACTGAATTTTACCAAGCGCATGTAGCGCATTAAGCTCTAAATTATGGTTACCTATTTTAAGCGCATAATACTCACCTAATTTAGCTTGCTCGTATGCTTCATCTACTTTTTTTAACACTAAATTAGTATTTGCCAAGTTAGTATATTGCGTAGATAACTTATTGTAATCATTGGCTGAAATATAATAACGCAGCGCTAGCTGGTAATAATGAAGTGCTAAGTCAAATTGATTACTCTCCATATGAGCAACACCCATATTGTTGTATACCTGCGCAATACCGCTTTTATCATCTAACCGCTGATAAACTTTAAGTACATCTTGATAAAGACTAAATGCACTATCGTAGCGTGATAAGCGTATATAAACGCCTGCTATATTAAGTAATATGTCGGTTTGATCTTGCTCACTACCGTGCGCTTCGTAAATAGCTTTTGCCTTTAAGTAAAACTCTAGGGTATCGCCTAGCTTATTCATATTAAAATAAGCCAAACCAATATTATTTAGTAAATTTGCTTGTTCAAGTAGTTGTTCATTTTTTTCAGCTAATACTAGGGTGCGGGTATATTCACTTATGGCCTTTTGAAATAGGCCTTGATAAAAAAGTGCTACACCTTGCATTTTTATTGCACGAAAGTGCTCGTCAGGAAAGAAAGTATCTGAAGTGTTTTTTTCTAATAATTTAAAATAGTGTAAAGATTCTTTAAAATTATCAGCCGATAACGCACTATTACCTAATGCCGAATAAACAGCGACACGCTCTTTTTTAGAAACGTTTTTATTAGCAAGTAACGTATTTGCTAATTGTAATTTAGGCTCCCACTGCACTTCGTTTTTGAATTGCTCAAATAACGAATCACTATTTTGGGCAAAGCTAGGAGCTATTAGTACACAGCATATAGTAAATAAGAGGCATTTAAACTTGCCCAGCATAATTTTAATCCTTCAAACCGTTACTTATATCAGTGTAATCTTTATTGAAGATACACTAACTACTAGGGCCTAAACAATGCTTAACCCACTGATTGATGAGATTTTTGAGCTGATATTAACAAGGCAGGTTTGGCAAGTTCATACTTTAGCAGCAGAACTGACAAACCGCAGCGCAATAACAACACTCGATAAAAGCCCTGAACGTGATTTATTTAAACGTAACTTTTTAATTATGAATGCATTGTACCAACTGCAGGCACAATTACGCCCTCAAAGTTTACTCATTTCAACTCTGCATATCGAGCTTTTAGAAAAAGAAGATAATAGTTTAGTAACAACGAACGAAAATTTGCGAGATTATTATTTAGATTGGCGTAATTACGATACCGGTGAAGAGAAAATTGATGAGCTTTTGAATAGTTTTTGGCGTCAGTTTAAAACGACATCACCACAACAAGTATTAAATGACAATGAATTTAAAGCGTTGGCTTTAGAATGGAAGTTACCTGAAAATTTCACTCTTAAAAACGTTCAAAAGCGCTGGAGACAACTTGCATTACAGATGCACCCAGATAAACCAAATGGTTGTGAAGTTAAGTTTAAAAAAATAAAATTACAATACGAGCAACTAAAGGTAGCTGCTCGCTAATTTGTTAAATTAGTGGTTTAAATTAACGAGTAAGGCGACGAGCGCGTATTTTACGCCCTTTAATGTTGCCTTCGGTTAGTTTACGAAGTGCTGGTTTTGATGAGTTACGTTCAACAGCAACAAATGCTACGTTATCAAGTACGTTAATTTTACCTACCTGACGACCTGCAACTCCATCCTTACCTGTCAGAGCACCAAGAATATCGCCTGCACGTACTTTTTGCTTTTTACCTGAATCAATCATCAAAGTAACCATTTCAGGGCGGTACGGCGGTTTATCTAATAAATTAAACGGCGGCATTTGCTCTGGAGTAATATCACGCTCGTAATGATCGCCAATTTGTGCAATTTTAAACGCTTCAGCTTCACCGTAAATAGAACAAGCAATGCCCTTTTTACCAGCACGTCCAGTTCGGCCAACACGGTGAACATGTGTTTGCGTGTCATGTGCTAAATGGTAGTTAATAACCATATCCATGTCATCAATATCTAAACCTCGTGCAGCAACATCGGTTGCAACAAGTATTGAAGCACTTTTATTTGAAAAGTGAATTAGCGTACGTTCACGATCGCGTTGCTCTAAATCACCGTGCAATGCAACAGCGCTGAAGCCTTCGTCAGCTAAATCATCACACACTTGTTGAGTTTCTACTTTGGTATTACAAAATACAACACAGCTTTGTGGTGTAAATTTAAGAAGTAATAACTTAAGCGTTGGATAGCGCTGCTTATTGTTATCCATTTTGTAGAAGTACTGCTTAATTGTGCTTTTGGCTTGCTCTTCTTCTACTTTAACCATTTCTGGATTTTTAAGTACACGCTTAGCAATTGCTTCAATAGCTCTTGGGAAAGTAGCACTAAATAACAATGTTTGACGACTTTGTGGAATACGCTCAATAATTGCATCAAGTGTGTCTTGAAAACCCATATCAAGCATTTGATCAGCTTCATCGAGCACCAATGTTTCCACATCATCTAAACGTAGAGTACCTTTACGAATATGGTCATCAACACGCCCTGGCGTGCCAACAATAATATGCGCGCCATGTTCAAGTGAACCTATTTGCGGGCCAATTGAAACACCACCACATAACGTCAATATTTTAATGTTATGAATGCCGCGCGCTAATTTACGCATTTCTACCGCAACCTGCTCGGCAAGTTCGCGAGTCGGACACAAGACTAAAGATTGAATACGAAAGCGTTTTACGTTTAATTTAGCTAACACACCCAAGCTAAACGCAGCAGTTTTACCTGAACCGGTTTTTGCCTGAGCAATGATGTCTTTACCAGCAAGTACAGGCGGCAAACTTTGCGCTTGTACAGGTGTCATGTGGGCATAGCCAAGTGTTGATAAGTTATCAACGAGTCCAGCCGGTAAAGCCAAAGATGAAAAAGCAGTTGAAGTCACAGTAAGTTCCATAGCAATAAAATAACATGGGAGAAAGCCCCACTAATATGCAGCTTATAATAGCAGAATTCGTAATTGGCAACCATTAACAAACACATTATAAAACATGTTAATGAAAGGTGTTGAAAATGATAGTAGTTTGCATTAAGATCGCGATTGTTTTTACATACCTGCGCTGGAAGCAATTAATGAAACTGAATTCTATTTACATAGCACTATTAGCAAGCATTACAACAAGCACATATGCAAACACTACCGACCTTGAACGCATAGAAGTAAAGGGAAGCTACTTTAACGATTACAAAGTAGATAACGCTAATGGCGCAATGAGAACATCAGCTTCATTACTTGAAACTGCACAATCTGTTACTGTAATAACCGACACTATTATTAGCGAACAGCTTGCCACTACACTTGGCGAAGTACTCACAAATGACGCAAGCTTAACTGCAGGCTCACAACAACGAAATCGTGAAGTATTTAACTTACGTGGCTTTGAGCTGAGCTCATCGACAGGTTATTTACGCGACGGTCATCAGCATTGGTCGCACTATCAGCAACCAATCGAAATTTTGCAGCAAGTTGAAGTAATTAAAGGCCCATCAAGTATTTTATATGGTCAGTCAGGCCCCGGTGGCTTGGTTAACATGGTAACTAAAAAGCCTACAGCACAAACACTATTTAATGCCAGTGCCGATGTAGATCAGCATGGCTCAACGCGCTTTATGGTTGACGCTGCAGGTGCCTTGACTGAATCGGAAGATTTACGTGCTCGCGGGATTTTAGTAAAGCAAGACGTTGACTACTGGCGTGAGTACCAAAACGGTGAAAACCGTGAGCGTGACCGCTTTTTAGGTGCATTAGTTGTAGATTACGATATTAGCGATAACGCATTAGTACGTGTGCATTACGACCGCACAGATGACGAAGCAGGTTTAGATACTGGCGCATGGATAGACGATAATGCCAATGTAATTGGTAGCGATAAAACAATCCGTGATATGTCTTGGGCATTTACCGACATAACCGTAGAAAACCTAGGTGTAGACCTAGAAGTATTTTTAACCGATAACTGGCAAGTAAAACTTGGCTATAACGAACAAACGTTTGAACGTCAACGCTTTGAGTCAGCACCTCGCATGCCTAGTAGCTTTGCTGAAGGTGACAGCTATGAATCTCGTCCTTACGACCGTTTTGACGATTGGCAATTTAAAACTGCATTTATTGATTTTATTGGTGAATTTAAAACAGGTAGCTTACAGCATCAGTTTTTAATTGGCGCAAACTCGCTAGATTACTACTACGGGCAACGCCGTACTTCTGCTGACTACTTTGATTTTTCTGCAGGACAAGCAGAACCATCACGCCCATCTGTAAGTTATAAAACAGATGATACAGTAAGCGAAACTGAATACGACTATTACGGTATTTACGTTCAGGACTTAATTTCGTTCTCACCACAATGGCAATTATCGCTAGGTGGCCGTTACGATAAGCAAACTCGAGAAGGTGCAGATAACGAGTCATTTGTACCAAAGGTAGGTGTGCTTTATCATCCAAATACTTCGGCAACTATATATGCAAGTTATTCAGAAGGTTTTGAGCCTCAAGGTAGTGAAACTCTGATTGATGAAACCGATGTAAATAATGGCATGAAGCTAGATGCCATTACCTCAGAGCAAAGAGAGATTGGTATTAAATGGCAATTATTTGATGACCGTTTACTGCTTACAGGTGCAATTTTTGATATTAGTAAAGAAGGCACACTTGTTAGCGAACAGCTTGAGACGCCTATTGGCTCATTCACAAGTGAAACAAACCAAGTGGGTGAACAACGCCATAAAGGTGTTGAAGTAAGCGCACAAGGTGCTGCTACCGACCGCTTATTTGTTATGGCATCAACTATGTATCTAGATGCTAACTTTGAACGCGATGAAGTATTGGAAGGTAAACGCCCTACCGATGCACCAAAATGGTCGGCATCACTTTGGACTCGTTATGAATTAAACGACGCCATTGCCATTAACGCTGGCGCTTTTTACGAAGGCGAGCGCTTTGCAGATAGCGATAATACAATTACTAAAGATGCATATACACGTGTTGATGTTGGCGCCACTTATAAGTTTAACTTAAGCAATACCGATATTAATTTACGTCTTAACATCGAAAACTTATTTGATAAAAGCTATTTAGGTGGTGGCGGCACGAGTAATGTAACTGTTGGCGAGGGCACAAATCTTCGTTTAGCAGCGCAATTTAGCTTTTAAATAAATGCCTTAAATAACAGTGTTAAAAGATAGCCCGCGTACATTTACGCGGGCTTTTTTATATCTAAACTTTTATACCTAACAGCATTAAACCTATTACAAAGCCTATTCATCTCATCTATTTTTTATCATGTTTGTTACATGTTCTAATAGCGCTAATTATTAAAAAGGCTTACCCAAATGAAAAAATTAATTACCGCACTGCTGCTTACTAGCAGTATGGCTGCAAACGCTAACAACGCCGAATTTACCCAAAAGCAATTACAACAAGTCAATGAAGTGCGCACCTCTGCACTAAATAGTGATCTAAGCTATAAATTACTAGAGTCATTAACAACTGAAGTAGGACCTCGCTTACCTGGTACTGAAAATGATAAAAAAGCAGTGGCATGGGCTAAAGCTAAATTTAATGAGCTTGGTTTTGATAAAGTATGGCTTGAAGAAGCGACTTTTCCTGAATGGCGCCGTTATAGCGAAAGCGGAAAAATACTAACACCAAGCGAGCAACCTCTACATTTAACTGCATTAGGTAACAGTATAAGCACGCCTAAAGATGGGATCACAGCGCCAGTAGTCTTATTCGAAACACTTGATGAGTTAATTGCAGCACCTGCAAATAGCCTAAAAGGTAAAATTGCGTATATTAATTACCGCATGAACCGCGATATAGATGGGAATGGTTACGGACCTGCTGTAAAAGCACGTGGCACAGGCGCTATAGAAGCGTCTAAAAAAGGCGCTGTTGCCTACATGATGCGCTCGGTAAGTACTGGTCATCATCGTTTTGCACACACTGGCGGTAGTTACTACAAAGAAGGTGTTACAAAAATACCTAATGTAACCATTGCTAACCCAGATGCCGATCAGATTGCACGACTCATTGCTTTAGATAAAGACGTATCGGTAAATATTAATGTGCAAACCGAAAGCCTTGGTGAAGGCACAGGTTATAACGTTATTGGCCAATTTAATGGTACCGAAAACCCTGAGCAATATGTATTAATTGGCGGGCATTTAGATTCTTGGGACTTAGGGACTGGCGCACTAGATGACGGCGCAGGCGTTGCACTAACAATGGCAGCCGCTAAACATATTAGCGATGTAAAGCGTCCTAAGCGAAGTATTCGTGTGGTACTTTTTGCAGCCGAAGAGCTAGGCCTTTGGGGTGCAAAAGCCTATTTTGCAAAGCATAAAAACGAGCTAAGCAATATTGTTGCAGCAGCTGAGTCTGATTTTGGCGCTGATGTTGTATATGCTTTTGAATCGAACGTAAGCGCAGAGTCACTTCCTGTAGTGCGTGCTATTGCAAAAGAACTTTCGCCGTTAAATATTGAGCATATTGGTAAAAACCAAGCGAATGGTGGCCCTGACCTAATTCCACTTAAAGCAGCAACCTCAGCACCTATTTTTGAACTTGCTCAAGATGGAACAGATTACTTTGATTACCACCATACAGCTGACGATACGCTTGATAAAGTAACACCTGCTAAGCTGCGTCAAAATACCGCTGCATACGCTGTATTTGCTCTAATGGCTGCTGATGCAAAAACAACAATTAAGCCTAAAGCTCAAAATAAGTAATAACAGACATACTTACTTACAGTTTGTGGCTTTAACTAACACGCTTCTTGTTTTACCTTTAGGTAATTAAACAAGGAGCGTGCTTTATGTTACTTTTCAACACGAGTGAATCATTTCCACATTTTGCACAAACAACACGCTGCCCTCATTGTCAAAGCGACGCCTACCATTTAGTAAATAAAAGCCGCTATTTACGGTTTAGTATTTTACCTATGCTTGCCTTAAAATTAAGCTATAAACGTGAGTGCTATCAATGCGGAAAAAGCGAACCGGTTAAAATATCGCAACTACCGTTAATAGAAAAACTAAGCCTACCTAAATACTTTATTGGTGTATTTTTATTACTTTGGATTGTTTTATTTGTTTATCAACAGCACCTTAATAGCGAGACTCGAAAGGAAGGCTATTTAAATACGCCTAAAATATATGATACTTACTTAGTACACGCCGACAAATTTACACACGAGCCCTGGACCTTAACCAATTTAAGAATTGCTCAAATTTTAAATTTTGACGAACAATTTATTACCTTTCAGATAAGCAACTACAGCTATAAACGTAATAATAGTATTACTTTGGCAATGCGTACTAGCCAGCTAATTCAAGACAATTACTTTTCCACTAAAACAATCACCCTCCCTCGTGATGAAGTAGCACGCCTTTACAACGACGAAGCTATTTACGACGTGCTGCGCCCCTATGCCAACATCCTTTATGGTGGGTTTGTGATGCATCCTCCCAAACCTAAGCCACTATATAAAGGCTTAAAGCTCGATAAAAACAATCAACAAGGCATTATTTATTTTAAAGATGGTTTGTTTGTTGAAGCATTTAATAGCTTTAAACAAGCTGCTGAAGCGGGCTCTCAATGGGGGCAATTAAATTTAGCGCAAATGTATCGTGATGGTCAGGGAATAGATCAGGATCAACAGCAAGCTATTTATTGGTATAAAAAGGCCATTGAGCAAAAAAATACTAAAGCACAATTTGAATTGGAATCTCTTTGTAAAATAGCTAGCTGTGAATAAAGCAGCAAGTATGTTACTTGCTGCTTTAATATTTTATAACTCTAAATGTTTATCTAAAAAATTAATTACTTGTTTGTAGTAAGCAGTTCTGTGTTCTTCTTTGTAAAAACCATGGCCCTCATCCTCCAATAACACGTACTTATAAGGATGGTTAGCTTTTTTCAATGCAGCAATTAATGATTCGGCTTGTTCAATAGGGGCTCGTGCATCTTCACCTGCGTGAACTATGAACACAGCTGCTTTAAGCTTATCTATATTATAGCTAGGTGAAAATGCCTTCAAAAGCGTTTCATCAGTGCCTAAAACGTTTTCAAGATAGTTTTGTCCTGTACTACGCCCTGAAATATCACCTTCTTCAAACATTAGCGGTAGGTCATAAATACCAACTGTTCCAATTGCACACTTAAACATGTCTGGCTCTAAAATGGCGCTCTGCAAAGCTGAATAAGCACCAAAGCTTGATCCCATTATACATATGTTGTTTTTGTTTACCGTTCCATTAGAAATTAAAAACTTAACACCATCAATAATATCAAACTGAATATCAGAACCCCACTTTTGGTAACCTGCTTCTTCGAAGTTTCGACCAAACCCACCTGAACCTCTAAAATTAACTCTTAGTACAGCCATTCCCCTACTTGCTAATAACTGTACCTCAGAATCATAACCCCAATAATCACGAGGGCCATGTGGACCGCCATGAGGCATTACAACTAGAGGTAAGTTTTTATCTTCAAGACCATTAGGAACAGTTAAATACCCATAAATAGTTAAACCATCCCGAGTTTTATATTGAATAGGTTTTGTCTTTGAAAGCTCATTTTCGTTCAGCCAGCCACGCGCTGAAAATAATATTCTTAGCTTATTTTGTACCCCATCGTATAAGTAATATTTACCAGGGTTGGTATCACTTGATGCGTAAATAACATTAATATCGCCATTAGAGGTGCTACTGACTAACTGCACTTGGTCGCCCTGCAATGCTTCTATCAAAGACTTTAAACGAACACTTTTATGAGAGTCTTTATCTATAAAAGCATAGTTTGGATAACCTAACTCACTTTCTATTGCAAATAATTCTTTTGAAACTTCATCAACCCAAACTCTTTTTGGAGATACATATTGTTCTTGATGAACTAATTCAATTTCCTTAGTATTTAAATTTAGTTTATATAACCCTTCAGCCTCTCCACCAACAGAAGCAGTCATATAAATGTTGTCACCAGACTTATCAAAAGCTTTTAGTCTAATATCGCCATAACTAACCTCTCCTAAATTTAATTTCTCCCAGTCACCGCCATCTTTTGCCTTAGTATGTATTTTTGCATCTATATAATTATCTGTAGATACTGAAACACGAACATTACCATCGTGGTCAGTTAAAAATTCAGCCATACGTGATGGAGACAAAGTAACTTGCTTCCTTTTGCCCGTATATACATCTACTTCATAGACAATAGTATGCGGCTCATTACTCGAGGTCCAAGGATAGGTAACTACTAACATTTTTCTTTTGTTAGTAACTAAGGGATCTAATACAAATGAAGTTCCGTATAAAGGAGTCTGCCTTTTAAGGCGTGTACCTGTTTGCATTTCACCATGGTAACCAATTAGATACTTACCTCTAGCCCCATTAGCATTTACGCCAAATATCTCACCATGATATTCAGGGTGGTCTTGCCACCCTTTTAAATACTCTTTAGTGACAACAACTCGTTCATTATTAACCCAATGATAATCACCAACTTGAGCATTTCCTTCAAAGGCAACTGCATGAAGCATTTTAAAGTTTTCAGTATCAAAAATAACAAGCGCATTTTTACCTGCAACTTTATTTATAACCGCTAAATACTCGCCGCCTGGAGAAATAGTAGCGTGATTAAACTCTTTATTTTTACTGAAGTACTCCACGGGGATTTGGGGCTGCTTTGAGAAGCTAAAAAAGCTTACAAATAACAGAAGTACTAACAAGTTACATCTTAAAAGAAAATTCATCATAATTCCCTGTATTAACAACAAGAAGTCATAATATATAAAGTCTTATAAAATGTAACGAAAATGATAACTAAATGTGTCTGCTATTTTTTAAATAACTTTGTATAACCTACATGTATAAGCACGACAACTAAGCCAGCAATCACGCCTAGCAAACCATCAAACAATAGAGGAGCTAATACTTCTCCTGTACCGCCAGCAACAGATTGGGCATAGTTTGTTACATCGACTTGAGTATGATGCAGTAACTCAACACCATGTACTAAAATCCCGCCACCTACTAAAAACATCGCGATGGTGCCCGCAAATGCTAAAAACTGCATCAACCTAGGCGCTGCTGCGAGTAAGCCTTTCCCAAGTAATTCTTTAAATTTATTAGCTGTTACCTTTGATTGGTTGAGTAAATAAAGCCCTGCATCATCCAGTTTTACAATACCTGCCACTAAGCCATAAACACCAATAGTCATTATAATTGCGATAACACAAAGCACTAAAGCTTGATTAAGCAATGTAGCACCAGCCACAGTACCTAAAGTAATCACAATAATTTCGGCAGAAAGAATAAAGTCGGTTCTTATTGCCCCTTTTATTTTTTGTTTTTCGTACTCAACTAAATCTAACTTTTCATCTTCGTCTACCGCTTCACTGTTATGAGGCAAAAACTTAGCAAATACTTTTTCAGCTCCCTCAAAACATAAAAACAAACCACCCATCATTAAAAGCGGTGTTATTAACCAAGGCAGCCATACGCTTATTAATAAAGCAGCGGGTACGAGTATCGCTTTATTTAAAAATGAGCCCTTTGCCACAGCCCAAACAACCGGTAATTCACGCTCTGCTGCTACACCTGTAACCTGCTGTGCATTGAGCGCTAAGTCATCGCCTAATACACCCGCTGTTTTTTTTGTTGCAACCTTACTCATTGTCGCAATGTCATCAAGTAAAGTGGTTATATCATCTAATAACGTTAAAAGGTTAGTACCTGCCATAAAGCTTCCGAGCTCAAAAAATATTGCTATAAACATAACTTAAAGCGCTGCTTTCACCAACGGTTAATTTTGCTTTGTTATTCTTACATTAGATTAAAATTTTGCCCTGTGTTTTAACTAACGCTTAAAGAAGATGGGAGGAAAAATGAAAGTATATTTAGCATTAATCGCTATTTTACTAAGCTTAACCGCTTGTAGTGATTTAAAAACCAGTACTGCTTACCAATGCGATGATGAGAGCGTAAAACTCAACATCATTAACAATTCTGAAGCCGAACTTATCTTTAACAATAAAGTGCATGTACTTAATCACGAAAAAAGTGCATCAGGGAATAAATATATAAGTGAAGAGGTACTGTTTTGGGGTAAGGGTAATGAAGCCATGTTAATCATCGCAGGTAAAAAAAGACAGTGCACCAAGGTTTAACATAAAAACAACCAATAAATTACAATAATGCTACAATAATTAAAGACCCATTATTGTGATGAAGTTATGCGTTCAATTGCGATCAAACATAAAATAATTTTAGCCTTTACAGCCATTGGCATATTGGTGCTAACAAGTAGTGTATTTTTTTATTGGTCATTAAACAAAATTAGCGTTAACAATACCCGAACCGAAAAATTAGCGGTTCCGGTACAACAGTTCAGCAAAGATTTAAGGCTATCATTACTGTCTATTACCAAATTTAACGCCTTAGCTTACAGCCAAGCAAACCTTGATTTACTTCAACAAAATAAAAAACAGGCGCAAGTTGAGCAACAACAATTTAGCGATATGCTCAATTTGTTAAGCACTCAACTAAATCAACAAATAACAATGCAAAATTTACTCGCCAGTACCAACGCAGGTTTCGAGCAACTGACTGAAGTAAGTGTCGCAATGTTTAGCGCTAAAGAGCGTAAGTTTGTAGCGCAAAATTCCACCATAGAATTATCAGCAACGTTTAACGAGCAACTTTACAATTTAGGTTCTAACTTACTTGATATAGAACTTTTAGAAGTGCCTGTAAAACAGCAGGCGTTACTTAATGCTATGTTTGGAACAGCGACCCGTATAGACGATTTATTGTTTAACTTAAGCAATAATATAAAAAGCATTACTCAAACTACAAGTATCAATGATTTAAATAGCCATCAGCAAGATACCCTATTTCTACTAGATAACATCCAACCTAATTTCACCTATTTAGAGCAACAAGCGCTACCTTTTAATAATGCGTTTAATGCTAAAAATTTAACGGCTAAGTTTAATCAATTAAGAGAGTTACTTAACAACGATACAGGAATTTACGCCCAACAAAATAAAGTGCTCAAAAGTACTATTGCTGCGGCTCAAAATTTTGAACACTTTCAACAGCAATTTATAACAACAGAAGGTCAGCTTATTGAACTTAATAAATTGGCTGATGAGCGCTTTAATGCCTTACAAACTAATGCAAAGGCCGCCATAAATACAGGGATTAGTTCTGTAGTAATTATTACGATTGTTTTAATTATATTGATTATCGCTATCTCTATTTTTACAACTCGCGCAATGCTAAAACCGCTTAAAAAAGTAAACCGCGATTTAGCCCGAATCGCCTCAGGTGATTTATCAAAGCGAAGCCACCCACGTAGTAAAGATGAATTTGGTACTTTGCTAAATAACATAAATACACTCAGTGAAGACCTTACTAATCTAATTGGTGCAATTAGTAGTGACGCCCACGAGCTAGACCGCAGCGCTATTAAAACCAGTGAAAAAGGTCAGCAAATGACGGTTGTTGCACAACAGCAGTTAGAGCGAAGCGCGCAGGCAACATCGCTTGCACACAATATGCTAACCAACTCACAAGCGGTTTATGAGCAAGCAGATAAAACATCAAGTGAAATAACAAACGCATCGCAATTTGCAAATGATGTAAACGAGATTGCTAATCAAAATAGTCTAAGTATAGAAACTTTATTGCAGCGTCTTGATAAAGCAGTAGGCAGCACAGAAGAACTCGCACAGTACACTCAGCTTATTGAAGCCATTGTTGAAACAATTAGTAGCATTGCCGAGCAGACTAACTTACTTGCACTTAATGCTGCAATTGAAGCAGCGCGAGCGGGTGAAAACGGACGCGGGTTTGCTGTAGTTGCTGATGAGGTTCGATCATTAGCTGCACGTACACAAACCTCGACTAGCGAAATAAACACCATGATCCAAACATTGCAACAACACACTAAAACAACTCAAGAACACATTACTGATGGCCAACACCAAGCCAAGCAATGTGTTAAAAACAGCACTGAACTAAATAAAGCCGTAGAGCGTATTAAAAGCACATTGTTGTCTGTTAATCAGATGAGTGAGCAAATTGCTCATGCATCACATGAGCAATTGACTAACAGTGGCGACATTCAACAAATAATGGCAAAGGTGACAGAGCAAGCAACCTTGAATGCCCAAAACGCGACAACCCTAGCAAGCGAAAGTGAAGACGTAAACCAACTTGCACACTCTTTAACGAGTGCCGTAGAGCGCTTTAAGTTTTAAGTGCAAGTAATGACTTGGCTTGCATGAAATGGGTATAATACTTTAACTCTTTTGCTTAATAGCGGCCCACAATGAAATATAAAGATCTACGTGATTTTATCGATTTGCTTGAAAAAAAAGGCGAACTTAAACGTATCACCCAAGAAATCGACCCGTATCTTGAAATGACCGAAATATCTGATCGCACATTGCGTGCAAAAGGCCCTGCGTTATTATTTGAAAACCCAAAAGGCTACGATATGCCGGTGCTTACCAACTTATTTGGTACACCAAAACGCGTAGCAATGGGCATGGGCCAAACAGATGTTAGCGAGCTTCGCGAAGTGGGCAAGCTACTCGCTTTTTTAAAAGAACCTGATCCACCAAAGGGTATTAAAGAAGCTCTAGGCGCTATACCTATTTTTAAGCAAGTGCTTAATATGCCTGCAAAAGAAGTAAAAAAAGCGCCTTGCCAACAAGTAGTTTTAGAAGGTGATGATGTAGATTTAACTAAATTACCTATTCAACATTGCTGGCCAGGTGATGCAGCACCATTAATTACTTGGGGCCTTACAGTTACCAAAGGGCCTTATAAAAAGCGCCAAAATTTAGGCATTTATCGCCAGCAATTATTAGGCAAAAATAAAATAATTATGCGCTGGTTGTCACATCGTGGTGGCGCGCTTGATTTTCAAGAATGGTGTAAAGAAAACCCAGGGCAACCCTACCCTGTATCGGTAGCATTAGGTGCCGATCCTGCCACTATATTAGGTGCTGTAACGCCTGTACCTGACACTCTAAGCGAATATGCATTCGCTGGCTTATTACGTGGCAGCAGAACCGAAGTTGTAAAATCTATTTCAAATGACCTACAAGTCCCTGCCAGTGCAGAAATAGTACTTGAAGGTTACATAATGCCTGGTGAAATGGCGCCAGAAGGCCCTTATGGTGACCATACCGGTTACTATAATGAAGTCGATGACTTTCCAGTAATGACGGTAACTCACTTAACGCATCGTAAAGATCCTATTTATCACAGCACATTTACCGGCCGTCCGCCTGATGAGCCTGCTATTTTAGGTGTGGCACTTAATGAAGTGTTTGTACCAATACTACAAAAGCAATTCCCTGAAATTGTCGACTTTTACCTTCCGCCTGAAGGGTGCTCATATCGTATGGCGATTGTAACAATGAAAAAACAATATCCAGGCCATGCTAAGCGCGTGATGATGGGTGTTTGGTCGTTCTTACGTCAGTTTATGTACACCAAATTTGTAATCGTCTGCGATGACGATGTTAACGCCCGCGATTGGGAAGATGTTATTTGGGCTATAACAACCCGAATGGATCCAGCGCGTGATACAACATTAATAGAGAACACACCTATTGATTATCTCGATTTTGCATCGCCAGTCTCAGGTCTTGGTTCAAAAATGGGAATGGATGCTACCAATAAATGGCCTGGCGAAACCACCCGCGAATGGGGCGAGCCTATTGTTATGGATAAAGACACCAAAGACCGCGTAGATGATATTTGGGAAAGCCTTAATATTGTTTAAGTGTTTATATGTAAGTACATATCAGGCTATAAAATAACCCTGCAGATATGCTAGAATCTAGCTATTCGATTGCGTATCTGCTGTTACAAGCGCTGCTAAAAGGTAAAAAATGCAAACATTAAAAGCTGAAGTTGTAGCTATCAGCCCACTTACAGAATTTGTTCATAAAGTAATTTTAAAGCCACAACAACCTGTGACCTTTGAAGCTGGCCAATACATGCAACTCGTATTAGGCGAAAAAGACAAACGTGCTTTTTCTATAGCTAGTCGCCCTTCACAGTGCGATGCAATAGAACTGCATATTGGCGCCTCAGGTGCCGATTCGTATGCAATGCAATCGTTAGAGCATTTACGAAACGCCCATACCACAGGGCAGTTAGTAGACATTGAAGCTGGCTTGGGTATTTCACAGTTGCGCCTGCAATGTGAGCGCCCTATTATTTTACTCGCCGGTGGTACTGGTTTTTCATACGCAAAATCAATGGCTGATCATTTAGCTGAAATAAAATGCGACCGCCCTGTATTGTTTTACTGGGGCGTAAAAGAAGAGTCTGCTTTATATGCACATACAGAAATGCAAACATGGGCAGATAGCCATGAGAACTTTAAGTTTATTCCTGTAGTAGAAAATCCATCTGCTAATTGGCAAGGACACACTGGCTATGTACACAAAGCAGTAATGCAAGATATTGTGTCACTAGAACCATACGATATTTATATGGCAGGTCGTTTTGACATGATAGGTGTTGTCCGTGATGACTTTATTACTCATGGTGCAATTCGTGAAAACATGTACGCAGATGCATTCGCATTTATCAAATAATTGAAATTTACTTTCAGTTATAAATAAAGGCACCTAATCGGTGCCTTTATTTTTATAACAACAAATATTTAATAGTTAAAACCTATCAACTCCATCAATATAAACAATTTCCTAAATCCCTATCTATAAACCATACTTTGTATAGAACATCAGCGGGAGAGACCCAAATGCTAAATACAAAAGTAAAAGATTTTATGCAACGCAAGTTGCCAAATATCACACCAGATACAGAAATGACGACAGCCATAGCAGAACTACAAAAATTTAAACTACTTGGCGCACCAGTATTTGATAAAGATAAATGCTTAGTTGGATTTATATCAGAGCAAGAGCTGTTAAAACCACTTACGCAAAGCAGTTATTTTTGTGATGGGATGGTTAAAGTCTCGCAGCTTATGCAAACAGAGGTAGTGACCGTTAGCGGCGATACCAACATTATTGAGCTTGCACAGCAGATGCAGCCTGGTAAACCAAAAAACTACCCTGTTGTAGAGGGTGTTAAAGTAATCGGTATGATCAGCCGAGCAGACGTACTTAAAGCGCTTTACGATAATTACATAAGCTGCCAAACACATTAAATTGCAGATACAAAAATGCCGCTTATATAAAGCGGCATTTTTAATGCTCTTAAATTAACGTGCGCTAACGAGTGCTAAAAGTTCTTTTTTATCGCCATCGCTTAAAAATGCTATTTCTAACGCATTTTTTTGGGCTTTTTCCATATCAGCTTGAGATAAGCCTGCTTTAGGTGCAGCAACGGTATATTCATACTCAATTTCAATACCTTCAACCGCAGGATCATCAGTATTAATACACGCTAAAATACCATGATCTAAAAACTGTTTAAGTGGGTGCTTAGTTAAATCGTTTACTGTACTGGTTTGAATATTACTTGTTAAGCATGACTCAATACCAATACGGTTATCGCGTAAATAATCCATTAGTTTTGGATCTTCAATTGCTTTAACGCCATGCCCTATTCTGCTCGCACCCAACTCATTAATTGCTTGCCAAATACTTGGAGCGCCAAGTGCTTCTCCAGCATGAATAGTCGAAGCTAAATACGCATTTCGTACTTGTTTAAAGTGCTCTACAAACAACTCACCCGGGAAGCCAATTTCGTCACCGGCTAAATCAACAGCGACTAAATCATTTTTAAATGCGAGTAATGCATCAAGCTCTTTTTGACACGTTTTTACGCCATAAGTACGCGATAAAATACCAATCAAGTTAGCTTTTATATTTGCGCCCTTTGTTGCTGATTTAATACCATCAACAACTGCCTCTACAACGCCTTCTGGATGTAAACCTTGGCTTTGTGCCATGTAGTAAGGGCTAAATCGAAGCTCCACATAATCAAGACCTTGTGCTTGTGCATCTTCAATGTTTTCAATTGCGATACGTCTACACGCATCGTAGTCGCCAAGCACAGTAACTCCCCAATCTAACTTTTGTAAAAAAGCCATGAGGTTTGGTTCAGGATCAATAACTTGAACATGAGGGATTAATGCTTCAACGTTATCTGCAGGTAGCTCTATATTAAACTGTCGACCAAGTTCTAATATGGTTTGCGCACGTACATTACCGTCTAAATGGCGGTGAATATCTAGCAAAGGTAATTTTCTATTGATCATAATAGCAACCCAGTTTAGTTAAATTTGCGCGCATGATACGCAGATACAGTTATTTTTCAAGTCTATATGATTTGCGGTAAGTTTTAGCGGTCATATGTCTGCTTTTTGTGCAAAAAAATGATACAGCTTATTTTCCTGATAAGTGATGCCAAAGAGTTTTAAAAAGCGTATTTGCATCAATAGGTTTGGTAATATAACCATTCATTCCACAGGCTAGTGCCTTTTTAACGTCCTCGTCATGGGCGTTCGCCGATAGCCCTATTATGGGTAAATCAATTAACTCTAAATCACGACGAATTACTTTTGTTGCTTTGAGTCCATCCATTTTTGGCATTTGAATATCCATAAGAACAATGTCATAGCTATTTTCGGCTAGCTTTTCTATGGCCTCAAAACCATCGTTAGCAATGTCGGCAATACAGCCTTTCGTTTTTAAAATAGCATTAGCAACATGCTGATTAAGTGGATTATCTTCTACTAAAAGTAATTTATAGCCTGTAAATGATAATGTACTTACGTCTATTTCGTTGTATTGCTGCTGAATTTGCTCTGCCTTTGGTAAAGGCGATATTAGCGGCAAACTAAATGTAAATGTAGAGCCTTTACCTTCATAACTAACTAAATCAATTGCACCACCCATTAACTCAACCAGTTTTTTGCAAATACTTAATCCTAAGCCTGTACCACCATATTGGCGTGAGGTTGAGCTATCAGCTTGTGCAAACGGTTTAAACAATTGTTTCTGTGCTTCGCTACTAATACCAATACCCGTATCGTTAATACTAAAATAAGTCATTTTTTTCGATTGCCAAATTTTCAGAGTGATTTCACCTTCCCCTGTAAATTTAACCGCATTATTGAGCAGATTCAGCAGCACTTGTTTTAAGCGAATTGGATCGGTATTAATGACCAAATTTGATGTTTTATCAAAATCGAGACTTAACTTTATTGATTTAATGTCAGCATCAAACTGAAGTAAATTAAGCATTTCATCCGCTAAACTCGCTACATTAATAGGCTCTTGCATTAAGTCTAGCTTGCCTGCTTCCATTTTTGAAAAGTCGAGCACATCGTTTAATACCCTCAGTAAAACACCAAGTGCCCCATCTGCTTGCTCTATGTAACTTCTAGCTTGTTGCCAATCGTTTTGCTGGAGCGCTAAATAATGCAGCCCTTTTATACCGTTAATAGGGGTGCGGACTTCGTGGCTCATGTTTGCTAAAAACTGCCCCTTTATATGACTCGCTTCATCTGCTTTTTGTTTTTCTTTGCGTAGTGTATGTGTTTGCTTGGCCACTTGTTCGCGAATTTGTATGTTTGTACCAGTAACTGAAATCAAAAATGTAATCAGTAACCACACAAACAACATACCTACTATTTGTGCAAGCCAATATACTAACCAAGACGTTCTAATTATTGGCTCATATAACTCAACCTGCCACATGCGTTTGCCAATCAACAATTGATATTCTTTAAATAGCGCTTGCGAATTAGCGGTATCTGCAATATAAATTGCCTGCTTTTTCCCTGATACCGTTGTATCAAAAAAACTAGCTGAAATTGAGTTGTTGTGATCAAATAATAGTGTTTGCGATAAGCGTTTCAGACTGACTATCGCTGCCACAAAGCCTTGAAAATCATCTTCGGTAGAGGACTCTCTAAAAACAGGATATAAAAAAAGCACACCGTGTTCGGCTGTATTTTGGACCAAGTTAATTGGCTCACTTAGTGCAAGTTCATTAAGCTCTTTCGCTTTGCTAAGCGCTGCACCTCTTACTTTACTAGAAGCTAAATCAAACCCTAAAACATCTTCATTACCTTTTAAGGGATATACGTACTTTACTGGAAAGTAATTACTACGCGTACCTGCTGGTTGCCAAGCTCCATCTAGTGACTTTTCTTTTATATATAGAGGTTTGCCTGTGGCTGGATTTTCATGTGTTTCAAAATCTGCGAGTTTATTTGCTGGTATATAAGGTATCCATTCAAAAGCCAGAATTTCTTGGCTGTAGCCCAACTGCTTTGAAGTAAATTGTTTAAACTCTTTAAAATCCACGTCACTACTACTAGCAAAATATGTAGCTAATAAGCCTAAATGAGCAGTAATACCATCGAGCTTTTGGCTTATAGCATTTTGCACAGAAAGTATTTTGGCTTCTTGCTTTTGAATATCTTTTTCTTTTTTAACACTAGCAGCGCCATAAAAACTAACGCTGATCAGTATGTAAATTAATAGCGAGGGTAAAATTACCAGCATACGGTGGCGTACTTGTGTGTAATTAAAAGCGGCGAGTACTAAAGGTGTAAATATAAGTACGCCAATACTGTCGCCAATCCACCATGCTATAAAGTTATCAAAAATAGCATTGGTCGGAATCACATTATTCAATGCTAATAAACTTGTTCCTACACCTGCAGCAATAACACAACATATTGGCCCCGCTACTATTAAGCTTTGAACACTGTGTTTTAAAGAAGATAAATCCAACGGCGCTTTTATAACATTCACTATAATTTGTCGGCCAATCCAAGCCTGTAAAACAGAGGCTAAAGTAATGCCTATAGCTTGTAAAAGAACAATAAAATGAAAAATATCTACGGTGCGTTCAAGGTGAATTAAGTTAGTACAAAAAGCCCCAATAATAAGGCCAATAAATGACTTACGTCCCCAAATTAAAAAGCTCGCTAAAGCAATTCCTGAGGGCGGCCAGGAGGCGACCGCATAGCCATCTACAGAAAGAAGTGAGTTGCTAAAGTATCCTGTAAAGAAGTAAGCACAAGCCAAGCTAAGGGTTAATATTAAAAACTTTCTCAAAGCTTGTGCTCCTGAACTACAAAAAATGCTAAGTAGTTATAGTGTAGTCATTTATTGATATAAAACGAGCGCCTTTTCTGCCTGTGCACTATTTTTATAACTCAACACAGCTTGTTCAGAGAACTGTTTTTTATTTTCACTATTCAGTGCTTTATCAAAAATTCTAGCTGCTAAGTCATAATCACCCTTAGCATTAGCAAGGCAAGCTAGCGCAAGTAATAGTGAATTATTTGAATCATCCTTCTTAAGCCGTTCTTGAATACTTATTTGCAACTTAGCTGCATCGGCTGCTGTTGCTTTACTTAATATATTGGCAAGCTCTAAGTGTTGCTCATTGTGCTTAACCATTTTAATTAAGTCACTTTCAATAACAGCCAATTGACCTGCTTGCGCCATTTGCATTAAATATGCGGTGTGGGCATGAGCTTGCAGCTTTTTAGGCAGCTGTTTATATTTTTCACTCAGCTTGTCTGCATCTAACGCACTAAAATAAGCACTAAATAACTGCGTCCACTGTGCATCAGTAAGTGCTTTTTTGCGCAGTAAACGCGGCAAAAAGTCTTCCAGCGCACTAAAGTGTTGTTGCTGTACTAATACTTCTGCATAAAGTTTTAACTCAAGTGCGGTGGCTTTTTTAGCTTCTGCGCTAATACGCATTTGTGATTCAATCGCGCTACTATCGCCACTTGCCAACCATAGCTTTGCTACTTTTAATTGATGCTCTGGGCTTATTTCAAATAAACGCTCAAGTGCTTTATCTGTTTGATTATTAGCAAGCGCTGCTTTTGCAAGTAATGCTAAGCGAATATCTTCAAACTTATCTGGTACGCTATTACCCGATAAAGCCTGTTCTACGTGCTCGTAATCATCATTAATAGCACTCCAAAGAGCCTGCTCAATAGCTGCTTGTTTGCGCTCTTGGCTACGTGCAAAAAAGCCATGCTTAGTATTATGATAAATCGATAATAAATAACGAATTAACTTATATGTTAAATATAAAACAACAGCGGTAATGACTGCCATTATACAAAACGATACTATCGTGCCTTCTATCGTCGTATTGTTAAATGAAATAAGTACATAACCTTTTTCATCTAGAACAAATGGAGTAACCGCTAGTACAACAACAATAGCTACAATTAAAATAATTAGCCCTATCATTGCGCCCACTCCTTAACCTTTTGTGTACTGTTTAAGGTTACTTTTGGATTAAAGTTAAGCTGCTCTTTTTCAAGTTTAGACAACGCTTTAAGTACCGTTTTAGTTGTATCATCGTCTTGCTTAAAGTACTCACCAACTAAACGTTTTGCTTCACTTAAGGCGCTAAAGAAAATACTCGCCTGCTTACTCATAAGTGCATCTTGTGCCTGAGTTATATTAAGCTTGATTCGTTGATTTATTAAATGGCGCTCTTGATCCGTAAGTAATGGCTCAATGGAAACACCCTCGTGCTGACGAATAGTAATAAAGCTATCCACAATTTTATTCCAGCTATTACTCAAGTTTTGCTGCCAATCACTCACGTCACCACTTAAAGCATTTTCATCTATTGCAGCTGCTTCTTCTGGTAAATTAACTGCATTAAAAACTAAGTCGTCAATACTGCTTAGTACACTGTTTAGCTGTAAATAAATAGCCTCTGTTGCAATAGGTTTAAGGCTATCAAGTGTTTGTATATCTTGCATAATCGCTTGGCGAACTTCAACTGTTCCTGGGTGCTCACTAAGTAATCCATCTAAGCGCTTTAAAACAGCACTAGTGCCTTGGTAGTCTTTTTCAGCCCATAGTTTAAACTCAGCCATACGCTGTAAGCTGGTTACTTCTTGCGGGTTTAACGATGAGCCTTGTTGCTGCGCCTTTTGCAAAGCCGCTTTTAGTTCTTGCTGATTTTGAACTGCACTTTCATTTAGGGCTGCGGCAACTTTTTCTTCACTATTAAACAGCGCTTGTTGCAAATTAGATTGCGCCGATTTAAGTGCTTGCAGCTCCTGGGTGAGTAACTTATTTTGCTCGCTTAACTCATTAACGGCTAGGTTTTGCGCCTTACCAGCATTTAATTTTTGATAAAACTCGTATCCAACACCAGAGGCCACAATTAACGAAATAAGAAGCGCAAGTACTGCAACCTTACTTATTTTTTGTTTACTTTTGTCTGCCGTATTTTTTGTAGCTGTAGGCTCTTGCTTAGTTGATTTAGCAGAGGTCGTGTTAGCTATTGTTGGTGTGGCTTTTTCTGCCGTTACTGGCTTTGACTGTTCGCTCATGTTGCTACCTTGCTGATTTATGCAGGTAAACATAGCATTATCGCTAGCCCCTGCTGCAATGTGTATATTAGCCGAACTTACCTGTTGCAGCTTTAAATAAGCGGCTATACGCTCGCTGGCAACATAAAATCGGCACTGTTGTAACCATTGTAGTTGGTGTGCAGTAAGGCTTTTAAATATAGCATCAACTGCTGCATTACTTGTTATGACTATACCGTGTACATTCTGGCTTTTCCAGTGGTCTGTCCAGTTAGAGGTGACACTCTCTGTCGGTTCACGTTTGTACACAACACAATTATTCAAAAAAGCACCGCGCTCTTTGAGCGTTTTAGCTAACTCAGGGCGGCCACCTTGGCCCTTAACTAATACTATATTACAGCCATCCACCTCGGCGAGTGATTTAAGCGCAAGTAACCCTTCTGAATCATACTGCTTTGGTACTGCTGCGCGCACACCAAATTGCTCATATATAACATCGGCTGTTTGTTGTCCAACCGCATAAAACTGCGCTTTGGTATTTATATCTGGTTTTAATTGCGAAAGTGCACTGACTGCATCTTGCGATATAAATATTATTTTATCTGCATTTAATAGTGGACTAAGCTCAGTGCTGGAGGGTGTTAAATGCGTTATTTTTAATACCGGAAATAAAGACGCCTGATAACCCGCTTGCTCAAGTTGCTGTGCAAGGGCTGCGCCTTTTCCTTCGGGCCGAGTTATCAGAATATGTGTCATTTATGCGTCTCTATAAACTTCAGCTAATATTTTGTCTGCACCTTGAGCTAGTAATTTTTTAGCAAGCTCAATACCTAGTTTTTCTGCGTCATTTACATGGCCTGTTACTTCGTCACGTAAAATTTCGCTGCCATCAACAGCACCAACTAAACCACGTAAATGCACTTGTTCGCCATCAACCAATGCATAAGCACCAATAGGAACTTGGCAACCACCTTCTAAATAGCGATTCATCGAACGCTCTGCGTTTACGCGAATACGTGTTTGTGTATGCTCAAGTGGTGCAAGTAATGCTTTGGTTACTTCATCATCAATACGACATTCAATACCTACAGCGCCTTGACCATTTGCTGGTAATGACACTTCTGGCTCAATGTAGTCAGCAATACGCGACTCCATTTCTAAACGAATAAGCCCTGCAGCCGCTAAAATAATAGCATCATATTGGCCGTCATCTAATTTACCTAAACGCGTATTTACATTGCCGCGTAAATCACGAATATCTAAATCAGGGCGAAGTGCCTTAATTTGGCACTGGCGGCGCAGGCTAGAAGTACCCACAATGGCGCCCTGTGGTAGCTCACTTAAATTAGCAAAATTGTTTGATACAAACGCATCGCGTGGATCCTCACGCTCACAAATAGTATGCAGTGCTAGCCCTTGAGGAAACTCTACTGGCACGTCCTTCATAGAATGTACGGCAATGTCAGCTCGGCCATCTAACATTGCTTGCTCTAGTTCTTTAACAAATAAGCCTTTACCGCCAATTTTAGCCAATGGCGTATCTAAAATTATATCCCCTTGCGTCGACATTGGGACTAATTCTACGCGCACATCTGCATGAAAACGCTCAAGCTCTGCTTTTACAAATTCGGCCTGCCAAAGTGCTAGAGCGCTTTTGCGCGTTGCGATGCGTACTAATTTTGTTTTTTCTGTCATAGGGGTATCCAATTAATTACTGCGTTTAGCCAGTTTTAGTCAGCTAAAATTCTAAATTCTTTTTGGGCAATTAAATTACCTTGCTCATCAACTACATCAACACGCCAATGACCTGTTTGTGTGTTCATTATATTTTTTGTTGAGTACGTTCTGTAACGAGGCGAAGTAACATTAAGTGTAATTTCAGCCATCGTTTCACCTTCAAACGACCAAACATGCTTAACTTGCTGGCCTTGAAGGTTTTTAATCTCGCTAAAAAACGATAACCCTTCCTCAAACTGGCTTAACCTAATATCAGCAGCAAACACATTAGTAGGCTCACGCTTACTTACTTTACGAGTAAGTACCGCGCGACTAATTTTACCCGTGTCTATTTGCGCCCCCAATGCCACACTTGCCACATGTGCTGTAGAGGAAAAACCTTCAGTGCCACTCAATGCGCCATCATCACTTTCTAACTCTAAAAGTAAGTCACTTTGACTTGCAGGCTCAGTTACGTTTTGGGCTTCTGCGGTTTCTTCTTGCACATCATTATCAAGGTTTGAGTTTAACTCTGTATTAATACTTTCGCTTTGATCAGTAACAATATCGTTGTTAGCCAACAAAGCCGGGGGATTATTTACAAGGTCTACTTCGGCAGGTGTATTACTTGAAATGCTTAGTTGAGTCTCATTTTGCTCAGCTAACAAAGGTTCAATACTCGCTTGAGTTACCTCTACAGACTCAGCAGGGGTATTGTTTCCTGATGATTGAGGCTCAACATCCATTACCTCATCGCTTGTTTGGTTTTCAGCGTTACTGCTGAAATTTAAGAATTGTTCCTGCTCATTTGGGTGTTCACCTTGCTCTGCATTAACAGAGGTGGTTAAGCCATAAACAACTGCTGCAGAGGTCATTAATACCAACATAGCAATACTCACAATACGACGCCAATTCCACTCGTAGCTTACCGTTGGTACGCTCTGTTGTAATTCGCGTTTAACATTTGCTTTTATAACTATTTTTTGACTCATATTGACCTCAGCGGTTCCAAAATTAGCTTAAACGAGCAATTAACCATTGGCGAATAGCTTGCAATTCTTCTGCGCAAACTTGATGAGCCATTGGATATTCTTGCCAGCTTACATCCATGTTATGTGCTGTTAATACTTCAAACGCATTTCTACCCGCACTGTGCGGTACAACGTTATCTTGGCTACCATGAGCCATAAATACGTTTAAATCAGTATGTTTTGCTTCATCAGCAAATTTGTGTGGCACACACATATAAGTAGAAAGCGCCATAACACCCCCAAGTTTTTGCTCAAAGCGCGGCGCTAAATGCAAAGACACAACACCACCTTGAGAAAAACCAGCTAAAATTATTTTATTAGCAGGAATGCCATTAGCAATTTCTTTATTAATTAACTCTTCTACCTTTGCAGCAGAATCTCTTACGCCTTGTTCATCGGCACGCTTATCTAATTCTATAGACTTAATATCGTACCAAGAGCGCATTTCCATGCCACCATTTATGGTGACCGGTTGCACTGGCGCATGCGGAAAAATAAACCGTATACCAAGCTCGCTTGGTAAATTTAGCTGCGGGGCTACTGGCGCAAAACCATCCCCAGAGTCACCTAAACCATGTAACCAAATAACCGTTGCTTTATGTTCACTTTGGGCTGCATATTCTACAAATTCTAAACTCATAGTGATGATTGCCACTTAACTTCTTGGCCTGCTTGGCGAGTTGAGGCTTCATTTATAAACGCCCAAAATTCAGCGCCAGAGCGGTTATCAATCCATAACCCATCACGCATTTCAAAATGATGTCCGTTAAACTTAGTCGCAACCCATACTTGATGAAGAGGTGCTTGCTTATTGATCACTATTTTACTTTTATCAGGAAAAATAATTTCTAAAATACCTTGTGCCGATTCATAATCTAAATCAGCTTCGCAATCATCAACCTGCTCTTCAATAGTGAACATAAGAGCTTCGGCTAATTGGTGATATTCGTGTTCAGTCATTGTTATTTCCTTTGCAGGCGAGCCGCCTAATATTGGGTACGTTTTAGCTTTAAATTAGCTTTAAAAATGTGCAGCTAGTGTAACAGGAATAAAATCATCCGCGAATAGCTGCATTTTTTAGATATTCTGTTACTCTGCGATTATAAAGCCAGCAACCGTATTAATCTAATGAAAGCGACACATACCTTACAATTAAAAAGACTATTAATAAGCACTGTACTGTTAAGCGCCTTAGCTGGCTGCGGACAAAGCGGTCCGTTATATTTACCAGAGCAACAAACAGAGCAAAACCAACCTCAAAACACAGCTAAACCAGCCACTACCGCTGAGCAAGCTAAAGCATCGCAAAGTCAGGAGCAATAAATGGATTATTTTAACTACAAAAACAACCAATTATTTGCCGAAGACGTCAGCGTAGCAAGCATAGCGCAGCAATACGGCACGCCGTGTTATGTATACTCGCGTGCTACATTTGAGCGCCATTACTTAGCATTTGCTAACGCCACTAAAAATCATAAAAGCTTGGTATGTTACGCTGTAAAAGCAAACTCAAATATTGCCGTACTTAATATATTAGCGCGCTTAGGATCGGGTTTCGATATTGTATCTAAAGGTGAACTAGCGCGTGTAATTAAAGCGGGAGGCGATGCTTCTAAAGTGGTTTTTTCAGGCGTGGCTAAAACGTCTGACGAAATAGCTTACGCATTAAAACTGGGCATTAAATGTTTTAATGTAGAGTCGGCGTCTGAGCTTGAGCGTATTTCTGAAGTGGCTTGCGAGCTTAACCTAGAAGCGCCTATTTCTATTCGCGTAAACCCAGACATAGATGCAAAGACACATCCGTATATTTCTACCGGTTTAAAAGAAAATAAATTTGGTATTGATATTCAAACAGCAGTGAGTGTTTATCAACAAGCAGCGGCTTTACCTGGTTTAAAAGTAATTGGTGTCGATTGCCATATTGGCTCTCAATTAACGCAAGTTAGACCTTTTTTAGAAGCCCTTGATAAATTAATGGCGCTTATTGATGAGCTAAAAACTAACGGTATTGAGCTAACTCATTTAGATATTGGCGGCGGTTTAGGTGTGCCATACGACAACGAGCAACCACCACACCCAAGTGAATATGCAGCGCAAGTTACCGAACGCTTAGCTAACTACAAACATCTTGAACTTATTTTTGAACCAGGGCGCGCTATTGCAGCTAACGCAGGTATTTTGGTTACTCAAGTTGAATTTATTAAACAAAACCAAGACAAGTTTTTTGCAATTGTAGATGCAGGTATGAACGATATGCTTCGCCCTGCGCTTTATCAAGCGTGGCAAAAAATTATTCCGGTATCCGTTCGCGACGACGAAACACCTACTCACAACTTTGATATTGTGGGTCCGGTGTGCGAAACCGGCGACTTTTTAGGAAAAGACCGCGAACTAGCGCTTAAACAAGGCGATTTACTTGCACAACGAAGTGCGGGTGCATATGGCTTTACAATGAGCTCAAACTACAACTCGCGCCCGCGTGTTGCAGAAATTATGGTAGATGGTCAGCAGCATCACCTTATTCGTGAACGCGAAACTATTGAAAGCCTTTATCAAGGTGAGAAAGTTTTACCATAAACGTTTTTGTCTACTAGCTGCTCTGTGGCATGATTAGCACAGAGCAAAACCGAATTAGAGCGCTATGTTAGTTAATTTTTCCAAAATGCACGGCTTAGGTAACGACTTTGTTGTGATTGATAACATTACACAAAATGTTTTTTTGTCGCGAGACCAAATCAAAAAACTGGCAGATCGCCACTTTGGCATTGGCTTTGACCAATTGCTGATGGTTGAAGCACCATATTCACCTGATCTCGACTTTCATTATCGAATTTTTAATGCCGATGGTACCGAAGTAGAACAATGCGGTAACGGCGCTCGCTGTTTTGCCCGCTTTGTACGCATGAAAGGCCTTACTAACAAGCACAAAATTAGTGTATCGACTAAGTCGGGCAACTTAACGCTCTACATAGAAAAAGACGGTCAAGTAACTGTTAACATGGGCCATCCTAATTTTGAGCCAAGTAAAATTCCGTTAAAAGCCAGCAAACGCGAGCTTACTTATATTATTAGAACGCAAGAACACACTGTATTTAGTGGCGCGGTATCTATGGGTAACCCGCATTGCGTGCTAGAGGTTGACGACGTAACCACCGCGCAAGTTGATATATTGGGTCCATTGCTTGAAAACCATGAACGCTTTCCCCAAAAAGCGAACATTGGCTTTATGCAGGTTGTATCGCAAGAACACATTAAGCTAAGAGTGTGGGAGCGCGGCGTTAACGAAACCCTAGCCTGTGGCACAGGTGCATGTGCAGCGATGGTGATTGGTCATATGCAAAATAAACTATCAACAACCGTTCAAGTAGATTTGCCGGGCGGTACTTTGCAAGTGCGCTGGAGTGGTGAAGGTCACCCGGTACGCATGACTGGTCCCGCAGAGCATGTTTTCGACGGACAAGTAGCACTATGAGCGAGCTAAGTACAGAGCAGATTATTAATTACTTACAGCAACATCCTGACTTTTTAGTTCATCACCCCGAGCTACTCACACAACTTGAGCTGCAACAGCAAGCTCAAGGTGCAACGTCACTAGTACATATTCAGCAACGTCAATTACGCGAGCACAACACGCTTTTAAAAAGCCAAATAGATGCTATGAGCAAGCATGCAACGCAAAACGAGCTCGTATATCGTTTGTTTAGCCAATGTCATCGCCAGCTTTGGAATCATGACGACTTTGACACTCTTGCAAATAATCTACGCAATATAATCTGCTCAAGTGAAGATGTTAACGACTGCAAATTAGTAAAATATAATCCCGAGTACGACGAGCTTATTGCGCATCGCCTTACCCATTCTGGGCATTATTTAGGGCGAATTAATAAACAAGAGCGCGAACAATTATTTAGTGAAGATACACAATCCGTCGCTATTTATTTAATTGGCGACACCAAGCACCCTATCGCTATTTTGGCGTTTGGTAGCAATAACGTAAACCATTTTGAGCCCGCGCAAGATAACCTGTTTGTGCTCGACTTTATAAACGCATTACACCTGCGGTTACAAAAACTAGCATGAGTGACGATGCGCCTAATATTACCGCGCTAAGCGACCACTGGCGTACACCCATAACGCTATTTAGCGATTATTTAAAGTTTGAAAAACAATATTCAGCGCACACAGTTAATCAATACGTAAGCCAACTTGGCTTTGCAGCCCTTTATTTTAGCAAACTATGTGATGACTGGTTTGGCGTACAAGGCGAACATATTCGCCGCTACAGCATGGCACTGCGATCAAAGCAATTAAGTGGCCGTACAATTAGCTTAAAGCTCAGTTGTATTCGCAGCTTATATAAGTTTTTAAAAGCAAAAAATATTGCCGAGCAATCGCATTACCATAATCCGGCAATAGGTATAAAAGGCCCTAAGTTTGCAAAGCCCCTACCTAAGAATCTCGATGTAGATCAAATGGCACGCTTGCTCGAAATACCCGACGACGAACCTCTCGCAATTAGAGATAAAGCAATGATGGAGTTAATGTATTCATCAGGGCTGCGTATAAGCGAGTTAGTTGGCGCTAACATGCAAGATATTAGCGCTGCCAATGGTGAAATTTTAGTGCGTGGTAAAGGTAATAAAGAGCGATTAATTCCGGTGGGCAAAAAAGCGTTAGACGCATTAAAAAAATGGCTCACAATACGCCCTCAGTTTGCAAAGCCCGATGAAATAGCAGTATTTTTAAGTAGCCAAAAAAACCGTATTTCGATTCGCCAAGTGCGCCTACGCATGCAAGAGTGGGGAATAAAACAAGGTATTAGCTCGCAGGTTCATCCGCATAAGCTGCGCCACTCGTTTGCGTCACATATTTTAGAATCATCTGGTGATTTACGCGCTGTGCAAGAATTACTAGGGCACAGCAGTTTGTCGGCTACACAAGTGTATACGCATTTAGATTTTCAACATTTAGCCAAGGTGTACGACAACACTCACCCTCGTGCAAAAAAACGAACTGATTAGGTAAATAAATATGATCCGATTTAATCGTGCTATTAAGCCATTTTCTGTCATGAGCTTTGATTTAGACGACACTCTTTACAACAATCACCCCATTATAAAAGCAGCGGTTAAAGCGCAGCAAGATTATTTAAACGCGCTCCCTAGCTACTTAGCCCAAGGCCAAAAATACTGGCAACAATGCCGCAATGAAGCCGTATTACAGTTACCTGAACTTGCTGATAACGTCACTAAATGGCGCCAACATACATTGCGCTTAGCCCTTGCTAAACTAGATTTGAACGAGCAAGAGGTAGAGTACCATGCCGATGCTGCCTACAACGCCTTTGCCGATGCGCGCAGTAAAATAGTGGTAACCGACGACGTACTAAAGCTGCTAGATAACTTAGCCCAGCACTTTACGCTGGTTGCTATAACTAATGGTAATGTTGAAATTGAACGCTTTAACTTACACAATAAATTTGAACTCGTGTTACAAGCCGGTATGCACGGTAAAGCAAAACCTCACAGCACCTTATTTGATAAAGCCGCCGAGCACTTAAACGTTGCTAAAAGTGAAATTTTACATATTGGCGATAGCCTAGATACCGACGTACAAGGCGCAAATAATGCCGGTTGCCAATCGGTATGGTTAAACGATCAAGGCGCCAATTATGCTTATAAAGGGCTGGCTGATATTGAAATAGCCAATATTCATGCCTTAACGCACTTTATTAAATAATACCAATTGCATTAAATAAGAGGTCACAATGAGCCACTATACCAAGCTAATTACCTTGCTATTAATTGGCTCACTTAGCCTTAACGCTTATTTATTGTGGCCGCAGCCCGCGCCAACCAAAGTACAAAAAACGCAAGGTGCTGAAAAAAGCATATCGCCTAAACAACAAAATACGCTATTAAATACGGCAAAGCAGCAGTTTAAAAAACACCAATTTGAAGCCGCACTTAGTAGCTATCAACAACTCAAAAACAGCAATCCAGAAATCGCAAAAAACCTTTATTCATCGTGGCTAGTGCAGCTTAAAACATGGCTAAATAGCAATTTATTACTCAGCGAGTCATTTCTCAATGCGCTATTAAATAACAGCCCTTATAACGTAGAGTTACTTAATTTACAGGTTGAGTATTTAATAAATAGCGAGCAAACACAAAATGCCATTATTGCTTTATTTGAGCTTAATTCATTACTGCCTGCTGATCAGCAAAGTAATGTAAATACACGTTTAAATACGCTCACTCAAAACGAATTACACACATTAACTGAGCAACAAAATTGGCAAGCTATTATTGAGCAAACACAAATTTGGCTTGATTATAAAAGCGATAACGCGCAGTTTTTATATCCGCTTGCGTATGCCTACTTTCAGCAAGGCGATTTAATTAGCGCACAAGCAACCCTTGATCGAATGCCAAACCAGCACAATCTAAAAAGCCAAGTGCAAACACTGCAAGCGATGATCAATAAAGCACAATCGCAAGACGACTTTGTTGCTTTAACGCCTTACGGCGCGCATTACTTAATAAACACCGAAATAAATAACAATCTATCGACCGAACTAATGATTGATACAGGCGCAAGCGTAACCTCGCTACCTACAAATATTATTAAGCAAATTTCGCCAAGACCTTTGTATTTAGGCGATGTAACGGTAAATACAGCGAATGGTCAAATTGTTGTAAAGCGTTATCAAATTGAATCGTTTAAAGTGGGCTCGCAAATTATTTATGGTTTTGAAGTGCTAAGCATTGAAAACACCCGTGGGCAAGGTTTGCTAGGAATGAACTTTTTATCGCGATTTAAATTCAATATAAATCAGCAAACAGATGAGCTAGAGTTGAGCGCTAAATAATTAAAAACCCAAAGGTAACACATGACACTAAATAACTATTTAAAAGCACTTGCTGAAAACCCAAAAAGCATTCAATTTACCGATACAATGGCCGTGATAGAAGCAAATTACGACTTTACTGCATGTGGCTTTAATAACCATGGATTACTTAGCGCTGCGAGTGAGAACAACGGCTCGTGTAAAATTTTTGCATTTGCTAAATTAAACGATTTAAGTAAACAAAATACGTTGGATTGTTTTGGTAAGTTTTACCGAGAAGACGTGCTGCAAAACCCTAAAGGGGATGATCATATGAACATTCGCACGTTTATGTTAGCACCAGAGGCAACACCTTTTTTAGGTATTACCTTTGAAGGCGAGCCACTAAAAGCAAAATAGCCAGCAAAAATTAAAGTGGTTTTTCCATAAAGTAACGCGTACCTGAGCGTGGGTAATTATTAAGTTGATACTTAACACTATAACCGCGCTTTTCATAAAAGGGTTTTGCTTGAAAATCAAGTGTATCAAGCTGAGCAGTTGTAGCACCTAGCTCAATAGCTGCTTGTTCAAGTGCCGTTAGCAGTTTATCTGCAAGCCCTTTACCTCGCGCACTATCGCTACACCAAAGCCAACTAATCATCAGCCAGTTTCCAAACACACACCCACTAGTACCGGCAACAAGCTCGCCCTGCTCATCAGTAAATTTATAGCCTAATGGCAGCCTTTGCGCATCAAAATGCTCGGCGTTAAATTCAACTATTTTACTACGTAGTATAGAGCTTAATGCGTCGGAGTGATCTGCTTGTAATTGGTACATATTGCGCTTCTTAAAAAGCGAATATTAGCAAACTCATACCATCAATACAGATTATTTTTACCATAAGGTACTTCAAGCATATTGCTGCTGGTTTTATCCGGCTGGCCGCACATTTCGTCGTAAGCGCTTGTTTGCCTTAACATCATCTGTGCGTACGCTATTTTTTCAAAACGTTTTTGTACATGCAGTGGGCTGAGTGCTCTTAAAAACTCACCGCTGTCTTCTGTTACATAATATTCAACGTTATTAATCATCACTGATACTTGATAAAGCGCCATATCTAACGAGTGAACAATAACTTTTTGTAGCGGTTCGTGCTTTTTTAACTGTGAAAATTTAATACCCATCTTGGCTACCTTTTTATATTTAACCTGAGTTCTGGTTATTTAACATTATCGATACGCAGCTTTGCTATAATCACGATCAAATTTTTATTAGCCGCTGGCGTCACACGTTATGAGCACAAAAATCCGACTCGCTAAATATATTGCCCATGCAGGTATTTGTTCTCGTAAACAGGCATCGCGTTTAATTGATGAAGGTGTAGTGACTGTAAATAATCGCCCAGCGAATCATATAGATCACGTTGATGAGCAAGACACAATAATAGTGAACGAAAAAGAAATTAAAGGTGCTGCCGATTTAGTTTATTTTGCGTACCACAAACCAGTAGGTATTGACTGCAAATTAAATATTGATGACCCTGCCAGCCTTATTCACCATTTGCCCACACTCACCCGCGTTTACCCTATTGGTCGATTAGATAAAGACTCTCGCGGTTTGCTTATTTTGACCAACGATGGGGATTTTTGTAATCAACTAATACATCCTGACTTCCACCAGCCTAAACATTATTTAGTCACCGTAAATAAGCCTTTAGACGATGGTTTTTGTAAAAAAATGGCAGCAGGCGTACCCGTTGATAAACACATAACCCTGCCTTGTGAGGTAAATAAAATAGCCAGCAATCAGTTTAGTATTGTTTTAAAACAAGGGCTAAACAGACAAATACGTAAAATGGCGCATTACTGCGGATACAAAGTAATTGACTTATTTAGAGTGCAATTTAGTGACCTCACCCTTTCAAAGCTAAACCTACCTGAAAACCAATATATACAAATTAATAAAACCGATATTTCAAAAATCTAATACCAAGTCACTTAACTACATCTCAAAAAGTTAAAAATAAACTTGCAAAAATAGATTACAGGTGTAGTCTTAAATTAAAGATTACACTTGTAGGCAATAAAATGATTGAATTATCAAAAGCAGAGTTTGACGTGCTCGACGCACTTTGGATTAACTACCCCGCCACCGCGAGCCAAATAATTGAGCGCTTAAGCGACGATAAGCAATGGCACGAAAAAACCATTAAAACCCTGCTAGGTCGACTAGTAAAAAAAGGCGCACTTACATTTGAAAAAGAAGGTCGCCAATATATTTATACTCCCTGTATGGAGCGCGCCGACTACACCTTAAAAGAAAGCCAAAACTTTATTGAGCGATTTTTTAGTGGACGTATTGCGCCACTTGTAAGTGGTTTTGCTAAATCGGAGCAGCTTTCTCAGCAAGATATAAACGAGCTTAAAAAAGTTATAGATGACTGGGAAAAAAACCAAAAGTAAGGGATTAACATGGTTATTCAAACTGGTTTCAATTGGTTAATTGAGCAGCAACTACTATTAAGTATTTTGTTTTGTGGATTTATTTTACTTGAGCGATTTACTTTAAAAGCCCTTGGCTCGCGGTTTGTATATAAATTAGCATGGCTATTACCTGCGGCATTGGTGATTGCTAATTTACCAAATGCGATTAAACCACTGCAAAATAGCAATATTAGCCATTACTTAATCACCCCTAACCAGCCTTTTACACACGAAATGGGTATTAGCTGGGCGCTCATGTATGTACTTATTACCGCTGGGTTATTAATAGCTAGCTTTATTACGCATACCCGCTTTGTTAAAAGCCTGCAGTTAACTGAGTTAACACAATTTGAAGGCACTCTTACCGCTGATGTTAAAACTTATACCAGCCAACATGTAGCCACGCCAATGGTGGTCGGTATTTTAAACAGCAAGCTGGTGTTACCGAGTAACTACAATACCCAGTTTGATAAAGCCACATTAGCGCTTATTTTAGAGCACGAAAACGTACACATAAAACGCAAAGACAACCTAACAAACGCACTTATATTACTACCTACTATTTTACTTTGGTTTAACCCACTAGCTTGGTTTTGCTACGCAAGCATGCGCCGACTACAAGAGCTGACTTGTGATGAACGCGTACTTAGCAATAAAACCACACAACAACATATTTTATATAGCAAAGCCTTAATAAGCTGTGCGGCAAATGCGCCCACAGGGCTTATGGCTTATTCACACTACGGAGATAAAAAAACCATGTTACAACGACTAACTAATATAAAACACAGCGGGGAGCGTTCAAAGCTTGCTAAAGGTGGCTTATTACTTGTAGCCGCAAGCATGCTAAGCGGCTTAGCAATTGCAAAGCAACCAGAAGTAAATAAAACGCAAGAGGAACATATTTCACCAACAATACGCATTGAACCTGCTTACCCAATACAAGCAGCTCAACAAGGGATCAGCGGCTCTGTTGTATTAAAATACGATATTGCAGCTAACGGTAAAACAAAAAATATTAGTGTTATTCAATCTAAACCTAAAGATGTTTTTGATAAATCAGCGAAAGAGGCGCTAGCAAAATGGAAATATAAAGCATCAGATTCAGGTTTTGAAGATGTACTTGTGCAACTAGATTTTGCGATTAATAGTGAAGTGGCGCCTACCGATTTAATTGAGCGAATTAAAGTATCGCATTAACGCCACGAGTTGTTCAAGACTACAAAGCAAGCGCCCTTTTAGGCTGCTTGCTTTGTGGTTTTAAAATATAAACCTACAAACTCACCACAATCATGGCAATGGCCGTACCCAAACCAATAAACCACACTAATGAGCGAATTATATCTAGGTTCATATAGTAAAATACGCAATACAAAATACGCGACACAATATGCGTAACCGCTAACATTTCGGTCACTGCACCTACAGAGTTAGTGCCGAGTACAACTGCAATAGCGACAGCAAAAACAGCAAGCGATTCAAAACAATTTTGATGAGCAGCGAGCGCCCGTGCACCAAAGCCGGTTAATTTTATTTGTTGCGCCCTTGGGTGTTTATTGTCGTATCGACCTAATTTTGCCATTGCTATAGCAACCGGCACTTTTGCAAAGTAAGGCATTAATACCGCAAGTAATGCACATACAACTAATGTTGTCATAATTTATCCTTTTAATGTTTCGGATAATTTAGCATAAGCGCAATAAAAAAGCCGCCAGATACGTTTATGACAAACTCTGGCGGCTAACAATAACATCAGACCTACTATAGCTAAATTTATCCTTAAACCCGTGCGACATAATGTCGCAGATGATGAATATTCAACATCATGGTTAATACATCGCTTTACTTCACAAAGCTTGTTAACTTTACTGCCTTACATTTTAACGACGACGACCATGACCTGGATATTTTTCACTTTTTTAGCCGCTTTCATGCAAGCATGGCGTAATGCCCTGCAAAGTAAATTAAGTAACGATGTGAGTGTGGCTGGCGTAACACTCTCTCGCTTTATTATCGCAGGCCCTATTGCTGCGGTGTATTTATATGGTTTGTATCAATATCAAGATACAGCCATGCCTACGTTTAATAATGCCTTTTGGGGATTTATTGTAGGCGCAAGTGTGATGCAAATACTTGCCACTGGTTTAATGGTTAAGTTATTTAAAATGAATAATTACGCCGTAGGTGCTGGTCTTGCCAAAAGCGAGGCGTTAGTAGCAGCCATTTTAGGTGTATTATTTTTTGGCTCGGCACTTTCTTTGCTCGGTTGGCTTGGTGTGTTTTTTGGCGCTATTGCCGTATTGCTACTCAGTGGCATAACAAGCGTTAAACACTTTAATGCTAAAACAGCATTACTAGGACTGGCTTGTGGTACTTGCTTTGCACTTACATCGCTGTGGGTACGAGAAGCGAGCTTAAATTCAGGATTATTATTTCCTCACTCAGCAGCTTGGGTTTTGCTGTTTGTAATTAGCTTACAAACACTAATACTACTGGGCTATTTATTATTAAAAGAGCCGCAAACACTTAGTAAACTGTGGCAATACAAAGGTACTACAGCCGCAATTAGTGTTTTTAGTTGTGTCGGTTCTATTGGCTGGTTTAGTGCAATGAGCTTACAGCACGTTGCTTACGTTAAAACACTTGGACAGGTTGAAGTGTTTTTTACCATGCTAATTGCCGTTCTTTGGTTAAAGCAGCCACTTAAGAAACAAGATACTGCTGGCTTAATACTCATAGCCATTGCCGCTGTTTTGGTTATGTTGCCGAATTAAGGGCATAAAAAAGCGCAGGCTTTTATACCTGCGCTGTTATAATTTTTATAGCTTTAAGAACTGGTTCTAAGAGCTTATTTTAAGTGTTATCACACCACTAATAATCATTAATACTCCCGCAATACGACCAAATGTAGCTGCATCGTTATAAAACAATATTCCCACTAAAAACGTACCGGCGGCCCCAATACCTGTCCATACGGCGTATGAGGTACCCATTGATATTTGCCTTTGTGCAAGCCACAACATAAAACCACTAGCGACTAAAAATACCACCGCTATTGCTATGCCTTGCCAGCGTGTATCAGCGTTTTGCGAAATTTTTAAGCCAATCGGCCAGCCAATTTCAAGTAACCCAGCAATAATTAAGTACACCCACGCCATTAAACGTCTCTCTTTTTAACAATCACTTCGTATAAATCTTCGCGGCGATCTTTTAAATTACGCACTGTGCCTTCGCTGTGAAGTATTTTAAGCTTATCCATATCAAGGTCACTAAATAGCAGCATTTCGGTGTTTGGTGTGGCTTCGTTAAGTGTTGCATCGTGCGGGAACGAAAAGTCCGATGGCGTTAATACCGCCGATTGTGAGTACTGCACATCAAGACTTTCTACCTCTGGTAAATTACCCACCGAACCTGCAATTACCACATAACATTCGTTTTCTATTGCACGCGCTTGTGCACAGTGGCGCACACGTAAATAACTGTTTTTAGTATCAGTCCAAAATGGCACAAACAGAATATCTAACCCTTGTTTGGCCAATATGCGTGAAAGCTCTGGAAACTCTACATCGTAACAAATTTGAATACCTACACGACCGGCATCGGTATCAAACACGGCAATTTTATCGCCGCCTTGAATAACCCAATCGTTTTGCTCATGCGGGGTTATGTGTATTTTACGTTGCTCGTCTATTTTACCGCTACGATGGCACAGGTAACTTACGTTATAAATTTTATCATCTTCGGCAAGTGGCATAGAGCCGGTAATAATATTGGCGTTGTATTCTATTGCCATACGCGACATGGCGTTTTTAAATGTCTCGGTGTATTCCGCTAAATAGCGAATCGCTTCTGTTTGATTACTTTGATTTCCTAGCCCCATTAGTGGCGCATTAAAAAACTCAGGGAATAGTATAAAGTCACTTTTGTAGTCAGATACGGTATCTACAAAGTATTCAACCTGCTTTAGCATTTCTTCAACCGATTCAACACAACGCATTTGCCATTGCACAGCACCTACTCGCACGATTGATTTAGTTGACTCAAGTACCGTGTCGGTTGGCTCATACATAATGTTATTCCACTCAAGTAGAGTGGCGTAACCAACAGACTCTTGATCCTCCGGTAAATACTTTTTAAGTAATCGTTTTACCTGAAAATCGTTAGATAACTGAAAACTTAAAATAGGATCGTATAATTCTTTTTGATCTACTTTTGCAATGTATTCCATTGGCGTCATTTCACTGCTGTGATTGTAATAACGCGGAATACGCCCACCAGCTAAAATAGCGCGTAAGTTATATTGGCGGCACAATTCTTTACGGGCATCATAAAGGCGACGACCTAAACGCATGCCTCTGTGACTTTCGCTAATAGCAACATCTAAGCCGTATAGCGCATCGCCGTCGGTATCGCTAAATACACGGTCGTGACCGTCTGCAATATCTTCGTATGTATGCGGGTTTGAAAAACGCGTGTAATCAACCTGCACGCTTAATGCTAAGCCCACCAGCACGCCGTCATCTACAATACCTATTTGCCCTTCAGGAAATTGGTCTATTAATCTAAAAATGGTATGACTTGGCCACGCACCGCCTAAGTCGGGATACGCTTGATCCATCAAGGTTTTAATTTGCGGATATTGCTCTCTGGTTAAGTTACAAATTTCAAGATGGGTTTTTTCTGCCGACATACACAACTCCTTTGGGCATAAGAAAATAAAAGCCGAATGTACGTTAAAGTACACTCAGCTTTGTATCATGTTTTTTACGTTACGCGTACTAATTTAAGCTACGATAAAAAAGTGTGGTTACTTTCTCTTTTGGTAACCAGCCTGCGTATTCAAGATTCAGCTCAGCCAATGGATCGGCTTTAAGTACTTGCTCTAAGCTTGCATTATTTTGCATTGCTTTTAGCATTACGTCTTTCGCGTTTTGAACTAGCTTACCATACGCTATCAGTCCTGAACGGTCACTTACCTTGCCGTGTCCTGGTATTACTTTAGTGTTGTCGTCAATTTGATTAATTACATCGTTTACTGCCGCTAAAATACCATCAACGCTGCCGCCGCTATCTACATCAACAAACGGTAAGCTGCCAAAATTAAAGTAAATGTCGCCCATGTGCACTATGTTGTCGTTACTAAAAAAGATAACCGAATCGCCATCGGTGTGTGCATGTTCGTAATGCACTACATGGGCGTGTTCGTTATTAAAATGTAGTTTTAAGTCGCGACCAAAACTAATGCGCGGTAAAAAGTCTGACCCTTCCCCGTGCTGCTCTTCTAAACGTTTGTGTACATTGTCGTGGGCTATAACGTGCGCACCCGCTTTAGCAAAGTTCTCGTTGCCACCGGTATGATCGCCATGATGGTGAGTATTAATAACAAACTCTGCACTGCCTGGTTTTAAATCGCTAATGGTTTTTTTAATATCATCTGAGAGTTTGGCAAACTGATCATCAATAATATAAATGCCATCATCACCTACACTTGCTGCAATATTACCGCCTTGCCCAAATAGTACGTATACATGCTCACTTAGCTTTTGTGCTGTTACTGGGCCATCATCTGCTTGCGCTGTAGTGCTTAGTAATAAACCTGTTATTAATGCGGGTAGTATTTTTTTCATTTTAGTTCTCTGTTGTTTTATTGGTAATTATATAGAACGTGTTTAGCTATACTTTAGTTCATCGTGTCGGCTTTATTACTATTTGATGTATTAATTCTTGAGGCAACAAAGGTGTATGCTTACCTTCTACGTAATCACTAAACCCCGCTCTGTAAAATTCAGAAAGAGGGTGCCCCGATTGCCCACCGGGAATAGCCATAATTGCATGTTCTAAATGCCCAGGTTGAGCAATAAAACGCTGCGATGCGCCAAAACTACGCCCTTGTACGGCGGGCATATAACTATCACCAAAACCCGCTGCTGTGGGCATATTTAATAACTTAGCAAGTAACGGCATTTGCTTTGCAAACGGATGCTCTATCACTAACTCATTTACCTTGCCCCACTGCCAGTTTTGTACGTTATTACCAAATTGTTCTGTAAGCTTAGTAATAGTTTGGCTAAATGCTCCTTGTAACTGCTCATCCCAGCTTTTAAATTGTGGGTTTATCCATGTGTCGGGCCTGTTGTTTATAAGCTGCCAAACAGCGGGCTCTAAATCTCGTTTTACGTATTTAAGTGTGCCTTGTTGTTTATTTAATTCATCTTCCATATTGCTAAATAAAATATTAATCACTTCATCGCGGTAGCGCTTAACTAAGGTATACCCTGTGGAGGTTGAACACGCACATTGCTGCCAGTTTTCAAGCGCTGTTATATATTGCTGATTTTTAGTTTGATCGGCTTTTAATTGCTTTAATAGCAGAGCATGCCAAGGCATTAAAAAGCGAGCTTGATTATCAAGTTGTAATGCGTAAAAGTCGCTCTCAGCAAATGTTTGTTTTTCAAATAATCTATCGCGAATTTGACTCGAACGTGCGCCGAGTGCATAACCACCATTACCAAAACGCGCGTCATCCTCAGCCGATACCACGCGAGAATTACCAGTCCATAATCGACCGCTTTGCGGGTTTTTAATAAAAGGGCGTTGTAATTCATTTTGCTGCCAAAGCGCTGAGTAGTCATCGGCATTTACGCCAAGCTCACTTGGCGTTTTACGAGCCGGTATACCGCCCATGTTTTTCCACGCTGCGCTACCAAGGCTGTCTACCACCATAAGGTTTTGTACCGGAATGCCCACATCGCTTGCTACAGTAAGTGCATCATCTACTGTTTTGGCTTGCTCTAATTTTAATAACTGCATATTAACGGCATAAGGCTGATGGGCAGCCCAGCTCAACGCATAAGGTTTTTCGTTAATGTATTTTACAGGTCCGTATTCACTGAGTATTAATGAATAGTTTTCAACCTCCCCATCGGGTAATGCAATAGGTTCATCAACTTGCCATGTTTTACTATCATCGTTTAATGCAATCCAATCGGCTGTATCTAAATAACCGTTAGTAAATCCCCATGCAACATTGTTGTTAGTGCCAACAACAATGGCAGGTGCGCCGGGCAGCGATACACCGGTCACCTGAGTCTGCTCACCACTGTGCATGTAATTTAATTGTGCCCTGTACCAAATTACAGGTACTGCAATCGATAAATGCATATCATCCGACACCATTCCAGCCCCTGTTTTAGTAAGCGCTCCTGTAACAGCCCAGTTATTACTGCCGCGCTCTTGGTTTGATTCAATACTTTTAACTATATGCTTTGTTTGAGTTGGAAAGGTAGGTATGCCGTCGCTATAAGACGCTAATTTGCTGCCATCAAGCGCCGCTTGGTAATTACTCGGTTGCGTTAAAAAATCAACCATTTGCTTTGTGTACGCTTGCTCAATTTGAATAAGTGCTTGGTCGCGCTCAAATGTGGCGCTTTGTAAATCAAGGTACATGCTAAATATCACAAGTAGGCTGTCTTCACTTAGCCATGGCTTTTGTGCTGCACCGGTTAGTAAATATTCAAAGCTTGAATACCCTACTTGCGCTAAGCCTTCGTTTACACCTTGAGCGTAACTTTTAAGTAATTGCTTATCGGTCTCTGGCAGGGTTTGTAAAATAATTTGGCTGCGTTTACGTAATTGATGAAAACGCATTTTTTTATCGAGCCCCAACGCTGCTTGGCCAAATAATTCACTTAACTCACCTGCGGCATTACGCCTGAGTAAATCCATTTGAAAAAATCGGTCTTGCCCATGCGCATAACCTAAACCATAGGCAGCGTCGTTTCGGCTATTGGCGTTTATTACTACTTGCCCTAGTGCATCGCGCGAAATTTTTACAGGCTCTACTACCGCGTTACTGCGTCCGTTTCCATCAAGGGCGGGTAAACTTAAACTAAGTACCCCATAAACAACAGCGGTACTTGCCAGCCCTAATATTACAATTAATAACAACAAGCGTTTGATTACTTTAAACATCACCGTTTCCTTTGCACGTTTTGACCAAGCGTTAAGCACATATAATAACCACAGTTTTATTAAATAATAATGTTCTTGCTCGCAAAGGGTGAAATAAACATCAAAATCCACGATAATGTCAGCTCCACACATCGTGCAGAACTAGTTGAGATCAATATGACTGAAAAAACATTTATCAAAGGTAAAGACCGCGACCTAGAATCGTCAATCTCTACCATGCAAAACAAGCTTAAAGCCCTAAACATTAATGTTGAAGAAGCGCTTTGGCTTAACCCTGTAGCTAACTGTTATTCGGTTCATATAAAAGACAGCGACTGCGGTGTTATGTTTACCAATGGTAAAGGCGCAACCGACAAAGCATCTATTGCTTCAGCACTCGGTGAATACTTTGAACGTTTAAGCTGTAACTACTTTTTTGCAGACTTTTATCTAGGTGAAGAATTTGCTAATGGCGAGTTTACTCATTACCCAAGCGAAAAATGGTTTAAAGTTGAAGGCGATGAAGTGCCAGAGGGCATTATGGATGAAAGCTTATGGGATTACTTTGACCCAGAGCGCGAACTAAACGCATCACACCTTTTTGATTTTAACTCAGGCAATATCGATCGTGGTATTTGTACCCTGCCATACACACGCCAACGCGATAACCAAGACGTATACATTCCGGTAAACGTTATCGGTAATATTTTTGTATCTAACGGTATGAGCGCAGGTAACACCAAGTTTGAAGCTCGCGTACAAGGTTTATCAGAAGTATTTGAACGTGCTATTAAAAACCGTATCATCGCCGAAGGTATTTGTTTACCAATCGTGCCTGAAGACGTTGTTAAGCAATACCCTAAAATTCACGAAGCGTGTGAAGAGCTTCGCAGCCATGGCTTTCATTTACGTATTGCCGATGCATCACTTGGGGGTAAATACCCTGTAATGAGCGTAACGCTTATTAACCCAACAGATGGTTCTGTATTTGCTTCTTTTGGTGCTCACCCATCATTTGAAGTTGCGCTTGAACGTACCGTGACTGAGTTACTACAAGGTCGTCGTCTTGATCAGCTAGATGTATTCCAACCTGCTACCTTTGATAACGACGAAGTAGCAACACCAGAGAACATTGAACTGCACTTTATTGATTCAAGCGGTTTGATTTCGCATGATTTTTTCCGTGCAAAACCTGATTTTGAATTTGTACACTGGGACTTTAGCGGAACAACTGAAGAAGAATATAACTTCTGTACTGATCTAATTCATAGCATGGATCATGATATCTACATCATGGATTACACGCACCTAAACGTATACGCGTGTCGTATTTTAGTACCTGGCATGTCTGACATTTACCCTGTTGATGAGCTTATTTGGCGTAACAACAACGAAGGCGCAAAATTTCGCGAAACATTCCTATCGCTTGATCAGTACGATGCAGAGCAATGGATGGAAATTTACGACAGCCTAGAAGAAGCAGGCCACAGCGATATTATCCGCGCCGCAGAATTTATTGGCCTTGCAACCGATGCCGACACACCATGGCACACACTGCGTATAGGTGAGCTTAAAGCACACCTATGTTTAGCTGCAGGCAGCGAAGAAGCCATTGATTGGGTTGACTGGATACTTCATACAGGCCAAGTAAACGAAGAGGCAATGCGCCACTTCCGCTGTTTAAAAGCAGTTCTTGAAATTAAATACGATGACGAGCGCGAATACGCAGATTACCAAGATGCACTAGGCTTAATGTTTGGTGCTAATAATGTAGCGCTGGCTATAGAAATTGCCGAAGGTAAAAAGCAGTTTAACGGTTTAACTTTCCCTGGTTTATCGCTTGAAGGCTTTAAAAAGCATGCGGCGCTACTTGATGGTTACCGCAAGCTACATGTAGCAAAGCAAAATCACTGGGCGCGTGAAGTTAGCGACTCGTAACTCGCTAAACTACTAATTATAAAAAATAAACGGCGCATTTGTTAATGCGCCGTTTTCATTTGTGTAATAAATTAGCTATAGTTAATTTGCCTAAATTAACGCCACGATGTAGCAAATGCCACCATCTACTAACAATAAAAAAACGAACGTTCATAACTTTAAGTTGACCTTTTGGTTATCGCTTACGCTAACTGTACTAGTTGGTATCGTACTTGATCGTATTAACTACAATCGTGTTAAAGATGCTCATCGCCTACAAATTCTTTCTGAAGTAAGTACATATCGAGCTCAATTAGAATCTATTTTAGTTTCTAATATCCAACTAGTTCGAGGCTTAGGTGTTGCCGTCGCAGCACAGCCTGATTTACAGCAAACACAGTTTGAACAAATTGCCCAACCACTATTTAAAACCTCAAATGAGCTTCGCAATATTGGTGGCGCACCCGATATGGTAATTCGTATGACTTACCCCTTAAAAGGTAATGAAAAAGCACTCGGTTTAAACTTTTTAGAAGAAAAAAACCAACGCGCTGATGCTATTAGAGCTCGTGATACAAATACCATTGTAATGGCAGGCCCATTAAAATTAATCCAAGGTGACATAGCACTTATAGCCCGCGTTCCTGTTTACATACCGCCAGAAAATCGCTTTTGGGGATTACTTTCAGTTGTTCTCAACATTGACAAAGTCTATGAAAATTCAGGTATTTATGAGCTAGAAAAAGAATACAACGTCGCTTTACAAGGCAGGCATGGACTTGGCAGCAAAGGGGAGTTTTTTTACGGTAATCAAAACATAATAGAGCAAGACCCCCTTGAGTTTACGTTAAGCTTTCAAGGTGGCAATTGGCAACTTTACGTAGCACCTAAAATAGGTTGGAGCCCACCAAATTCAGCTGTATGGCCACTTAGGCTATCAATTATTATTATTTGCGGATTATTAATTTGGGCCTTTTTATTCTTTTTGAAAATGCTTAATCGTCAGCAACAAAACGAAAAAATGCTTGAAGCAATGAGTGATCTAGCCCAAATAGGCGCATGGTCATTTAACTTAGAAACGAAACAAGTATATTGGTCTGATATGACCAAAAAACTATTTAAATACCCATTAAATAACCAACCAGAATGGCCTACAGATTTAAATTACTTTAAACAAGGCACTAGCAGAGAAACAATTAAACCTTTAATTGAACGAGCCATAAAATATGGTGAAAGCTACGAAGTTGAATTAGAAGTAATGGATGAAGAAGGTGAATCTGTTTGGGTACTTGTACATGGTGAAGCAGAACGAAAAAATGGACGATGCACACGTATCTTTGGCTCATTACAGAATATTGATACCCGTAAAAAAATTGAATTAGAAAATAATAAAACCGCATTACACAACGAAATTTTAGCCTCCCTGACCGTTAATAAATTAATATTAAATGGGCAACTTAGCCAATCAAAAGACATTATTACTAAAGCAATCTGCCAAGCATTTGATATTAAACGTGCCAGTATTTGGTTTTTTAATGAAGACAAATCCCAACTAAGCCCTTTTGCCATACATAGTAAACATTCGTCTAGTGATAAAATTGACTCTATTTGGCTAAGAAAAAATCTTCCCGGCTTTTTTAATGCAATAGATCACCAGCCTGTATTTAATGTGCCTGACGCCCAAGAACACCCAATACTCGAGCCAATTAAAGAACAGTATTTAATGACTCTCGAGATTAAATCAATGCTGTGCGTAATAATTCCTGCGGGAAGTGGCGCTATAGGAGTCGTCTGCGCAGAGCAATGTCAATCAAAACGCCACTGGTCTAAAAACGAAGAAAGCTTTTTAATTGCCGTTGCAGCGTTAATAGGCAGCTTGCACTCAAGCCAACAGCGAATTGAAACCGAACAAAAACTAGTTTCTGCCAAAGAAACCGCCGAACAAGCTGTTAAAGCTAAAAGTGAATTTTTAGCGAGTATGAGCCACGAAATTCGCACCCCAATGAACGGTGTTTTAGGTATGCTTAACATAATTAAGCAAACTCAATTGGACCTACAGCAAAAACATCATATTGAACTTGCTCAATCATCAGCTCAATCTTTGCTTAATATAATTAATGACATATTAGACTTTTCTAAAATTGAAGCCGGTAAGCTCGATATTGAAAACGTGCAATTTAATTTACCTCGGTTATTAGGAGAAGTGGTGGAATCCTTTGCTTTAAAGGTAGAACAAAACAATACAAAACTTATTCTAGATGCTACTCAAATAACTGTTAGCGAGATAATTAGTGACCCTAACCGCTTGCGCCAAATTTTAAATAACTTAATTGGCAACGCGGTTAAATTTACTATTGATGGCGAAGTAGTCATTACCGCCAGAATAGATGAAACAACGGATGGCTCGTTCCTTCAATGTTCGATTATTGATACTGGTATTGGTATTGACCCTAAAAAACAAGCGTCGTTATTTGACTCATTCACACAAGCCGATGCATCAACAACACGCCAATTTGGGGGCACAGGGCTTGGTCTTGCCATAGTAAAACAATTGTGCGAACTGATGAACGGTGAAGTGAGTGTAAACAGTATGCAAGGTGAAGGAAGTACATTTTCTTTCACAGTACAAATACAACCGCGCTTAAGTAAAGAACAAGATTTACCGAGTCATTTAATTAAAAACAAACATATTTTAATTATTGATGAGTGCTCGTTAAATGCTAACACCGCTAATAAGCAGCTCACTGTTTGGGGTGCAAAAGTTAATTGTATACATAACTATCTTGAGGTTGATGATTACTTAAGTAATGTAACCACCCACCCTGGTGCTATTTTAGTTGATTACTACTTTTTTGAAAAAGCCCCACAAACGCATATCACCGCGCTCAAAAACTTTATAAATATGCATAGTTGCAAGTTAGTTATTATGGCGCCAATGAGTTATTCGTCTGAGGAGTCTAAAGTAGGTATGGAAGTCGACTGTATGATTTTCAAACCTCTCACACCGTCTGATTTGTTTGACTCACTCACAAACGATAAATACATTGAACAACAGCAGCAACAAGCACAGCTTCAAAACAAGCTAACTAAAGCGCCAGTACTGGATTCATCAGAACCACAACTATTGCTTGTTGAAGACAATAAAATAAACCAAGTGGTTGCCTCTGCGCTATTAAAGCAGGCGGGTGTTACTTTTGATATTGCCGAAAATGGCCTTGAGGCAATTGTAAAGCTTAATGCAAAACAAGGGAAACCATATAAGCTAGTTTTAATGGATTGCCAAATGCCCGAAATGGATGGCTACCAGGCCACTAAAGCCATTAGAGAAGGTGATGCTGGTAAAGATAATGAAAATATTACTATTATTGCGCTAACAGCCAATGCCATGCAGGGCGATAAAGAAAAATGCCTAGCCGCAGGCATGAACGACTATTTAAGTAAGCCTCTCGATTTAGCTGCATTACAACCAAAGCTTCAACAATGGCTTGGCATTCAATAAAGGTGTAAGCTAATAAAATACGCTTACTAATTTGAGATTATTTATGCAGTTATCAACAAATCAACAACGTATTCTTGGTTGCCTATTAGAAAAACAAAGCACGACGCCAGAGCATTATCCGCTATCGTTAAACGCGCTAGTGAACGCATGTAACCAAAAATCTAATCGCGATCCTGTGTTAAGTCTTACAGATGAAGACGTTCAAAACGCACTTGATGAACTAATAGAAATGCGTTTGGTTACAATAGATGAAGGTCTTTCGGGTCGCGTAAATAAATACGATCACCGCTTTTGCAACACTGAATTTAGTAATCTGCAATTTTCTGCTCAGCAGCGTGCCATTGTTTGTTTATTACTTTTGCGTGGTGCTCAGACTCCTGGTGAATTAAGAACCCGCAGTGCTAGGCTTGCTGATTTTAATAACGTAAATGAAGTAGAGGCAGCGCTCAATAAACTGATTGAAAGCGAGTACGTCACAAAGCTAGAGCGTGAAGCTGGTAAACGTGACAGTCGATATATTCATTTATTTGGCGAACAACAAAATAATCCCGCCGATGCCTTTGTTGCGCTACCAAGCGAAGTAATTAAAGACAAAGAATTAAGCGATTTACTTGAAGAAGTAGAAAAATTAAAAGCAGAGCTTCGCCAAATAAAAGCTCATTTAAAACTTTAATTAACTAAAACTAAATCACATAATAAGTTTATTGCGTATCACATATTAAATTTTATAAGGAGCTGGCAATGCGCGCCGAAATTATGGCTGAAATGAAGGTTCAGCCAACGATTGATGTAAATGCTGAGATAACTCGCCGAGTTAATTTTATTAAAACACGTTTGGTAGCAGCTCACTCCCGCTCATTAGTACTGGGTATTAGCGGTGGTGTTGACTCATCAACCTGCGGCCGCTTATGTCAACTTGCTGTAAACGAGCTAAATAAAGAACACGATACTAACAAGTATCAGTTTATTGCTGTACGTCTACCTTATGGTGTACAAGCTGACGAAGATGAAGCACAAATGGCGGTTGATTTTATTCAACCAAGTAAACGTATGACCGTAAACGTACAACCTGCGGCTGATGCATTGCATGAGCAAGCGCTAGCTGCCGTAGTTGGCTGTGGTGAAGCACTGCCTGAGCAAGCTCAAATAGATTTTATTAAAGGTAATGTCAAAGCGCGTCAACGTATGGTTGCTCAGTACGAAATTGCAGGTTTTTGCCAAGGCTTAGTAGTGGGTACCGATCATAGTGCTGAAAACATTACTGGCTTTTATACTAAATTTGGTGACGGCGCGTGCGATTTAGCCCCTCTGTTTGGTTTATCAAAACGCCAAGTTCGTGCACTTGCTACTGCACTAGGTGCGCCAGCTTTATTGGTAGATAAAGCACCTACAGCTGATTTAGAAAGTGACCGCCCAGGTTTAACAGACGAAGAAGCACTTGGTTTGAGCTATGAGCAAATTGATGACTTTTTAGAAGGTAAACCTGTGTCTAATGATGTTGAACAAAAGCTTGTAAGCATTTACACGCGTACACAACATAAGCGTCAACCAATTCCGACAATTTACGATTAAGGTTTAGTAGCTAAAATAAAGCAATTAATGCCTTTGAGGATTAATTGCTTTTTTGATCGACAGATTAAGAAGCTGCGTATATTTTAATAAATTAACGCTTTGAATTTTATAATACCAATTGCATTAAATTAGTGAGCTATTATAGCCCTATGAAATAGCGATAGAACGATGATATTTTTAATTATATTGGTATAACTACCCGCCAAAGAGAACACTGCCTTATATGACATCGCCCATTTTAATTACCGGCGCAGGCCAACGTATTGGTTTAGCACTCGCTCAGCATTATATAGCCCAAGGGCAGAGTATTATTATCACGTATCGTACTCGTCACGCCGCTGTTGATAAATTAGAGCAACAAGGCGCTGTATGTATTTATGCCGATTTTAGTACCGATGAAGGTATTAGTACATTTATAAATACGCTTAAAGAGCATACAACATCGCTGCGCGCTATTGTTCATAACGCATCAAGCTGGGACTGCGAAGCTAACAACCCTGACTTTGCAGCACTGTTTGATAATATGATGCGAGTACATGCCAAAACACCGTATTTAATTAATTTAATGTGCGCAGAGCTGCTTTTAAACTATCAGCAAAATGAAAAAGTACCTGCCGATATAATACATCTTACTGATTATGTAGTTGAAACAGGCAGCCCTAAACACTTAGCTTATGCAGCAAGTAAAGCAGCACTCGACAACCTAACCAAATCGTTTAGCGCTAAATATGCGCCAAATATAAAAGTGAACTCGGTTGCTCCATCGCTCATTATTTTTAATGAACATGACGATGAACAATATCGAGCTAAGACCCTTAAAAAATCATTAATGGGCATTGAACCCGGATGCCAAGAAATTATCAATAGCATTGATTTACTATTACAAAGCCACTACATCACAGGGCGCTCTTTGCCTATTGATGGCGGTCGTCATTTAAAGTAAATATAAATAAACTGAGATATTTATGCACAATGAATTAAAAGAAAGTTATGAAAAAATCATCACCGCTGTAGGCGAAGATGCTAACCGCGAAGGCTTACTTGATACGCCAAAACGTGCTGCAAAAGCAATGGAATATTTAACGCAAGGGTATCGTCAAACGCTTGATGAAATAACTAATAAAGCAGTATTTACATCTGACGCTGACGACATGGTGTTAGTACAAGACATAGAGCTCTACTCTATGTGTGAGCATCATTTACTGCCTTTTATTGGCCGTTGCCATATTGCTTATATACCAAACGGTAAAGTATTAGGCTTATCTAAATTTGCACGTATTGTTGATATGTTTTCACGCCGTTTTCAAATTCAAGAACAGTTAACGCATCAAATCGCTAAAGCAGTTGAAGAAGTTACTGGCGCTAAGGGCGTAGGCGTTATTGTTGAGGCAAAACACATGTGTATGATGATGCGTGGTGTAGAAAAGCAAAATTCAAGCATGCGTACATCAGTAATGTTAGGTAACTTTAGAAGCGATCCTAAAACACGTAACGAATTTTTGCAGCTTATAAAAGGTTAACCCTATGGCTAATGCAATTATTAACGTTACTAATTTACGCCTGCGTACGTTTATTGGCTTTAACCCCGATGAGCGTGAAAAAAAGCAAGATGTAGTGATCAATCTAGAGATTCACTACCCTGCTGATGATGCGTGTAAAACGGATGAAGTTGACCAAGCACTTAATTATAAAGTGATCACCAAAGAAGTTATTAGCTTAGTAGAGCAAGGGCACTTTTTACTGCTAGAAAAATTAGTTGCTGAAATTCTTGCCGTTTGTCACGCACACCCAAGCGTTCATTACGCTAAAGCACGTGTTGATAAACCACATGCACTGCGTTTTGCCGACTCAGTGTCGTTAACGCTTGATTGGGCTAAATAAGCACTTAAAAACTTATTTAAAAAAGCTTTTCGAATCCTACGGCAAGGGCGATAACCGCTAAATAGCGAGCGCCTTTGCCTAGTGTTACTAACAATAAAAAGGTACTAAGTCGTACTTTAAATATGCCTCCAATCACCGTTAATGGGTCCCCCACAACCGGTAACCAAGCAAATAACAAACTATACACTCCATATTTATTAAATTGCTTTTGTGCGCTATCAAGCCCTTTTTGCGATACAGGAAACCATTTTTTATCTTTAAAACGCAGTACCTGCGTGCCTAACCAGTAATTAACACAGCTCCCTAACACATTTCCAAGTGTTGCTACGCACCACATAAGCCATAAATTAACTTTATCTTGAGTAATCATTCCCACCATTATCACCTCAGAAGAGCTAGGCAGTAATGTCGCAGATATAAATGCGCTAATAAATAACGTGAGATAAAGCATAATGCCCTTATGGCTAAACGTAAAAACCCAGCCTATAGCTGGGTTTATAATACCAATTTTATTAAAAACATGATCATTCTAGCGTATTAAATAACTCACTAACTACGTTAAAAATTATTTATATAGAACAACTATGTATCATAATTTTAGCCTTGTTATTGAGCTATTTTCTTATCGCTATAATAGGTCACTAATTTAATGCAATTGGTATAAAAATAAACTGTGTGTTTATTTTATCAAATTTAAACTAAACGGGTAATTAAACTCTTTACCTTCATTAGCTTTAATACTTGCCATTACAACCATTACAAACCCAAAAATTGCCACTATAGGTAGTAATATTAAGCCGACTGCTACAAACATCAGCACAAAACAAACTACATATGCAATTGCCATCGTTATTTGAAAGTTAAGCGCCTTTTTACCATGCACATCAACAATTGGCATTTCATCTCTTTTAATTAACCACACAATTAATGGCCCAATTATTGAGCCAAACGGCACAACAAACCCAGCAAGCGCACTTAAATGGCATAACATAGCCCACGTACGGTCATCTTTATTAACTGGTTCAACCTGCTGATTTTCTTCCATAACACTCTCCTTTTTGTTTTATGTATGTTGCCTCTTAACTAAACAAATGTCTACAAATCAACCAACGTATTTATGTTTAAAAATCACAGCGTGAAATCTTGTGATAAAAAAGTGATAAGTTTGTGAGAGTTTCTGGAGACGATTATTCAATACTCAACTCGAATCATCACTTACAGGAAATAATAATGAAAACTTCTACATTAACAATCGCAATTCTTTTAGCGGCAGCTAGCCAATCGACTATGGCCGCAGAATTAGACCTAAAAGTAACTAACTTAACCAAAGGTATTCACTTTACTCCACTGTTAATTACAGCACACAACAGCGAAGACACACTGTTTGAAGTAGCAACGCAAGCATCTACAGCACTACAAACAATGGCTGAAGGCGGCAATATTGAAGAGTTAGTTGCACAAGCAACTGCTGCGGGTAGTGATATGGCTGCAAACCCAGCTGAAGGTTTACTTGCACCAGCCGCATCTACAACGGCAACACTGAGCACGACTGACGGTAATGAGTACCTATCTTTAACTGCAATGATGCTACCAACTAATGATGGCTTTGTAGGCTTAAACAGCTGGAAAATCCCAACAGAAGCGGGTACTTACACAATTAATTTAAATGCTTACGATGCAGGCACAGAACAAAACAATGAGCTTGTAGTTGAAGGCTCTGGCGCACCAGGTACTCCGGGTATTCCTGCTGCTCCAGGTGGCGACGCTGGCACTGGCGGTACAGGTGTATTAAGTGGTGATACAAACACTAACATTCATATTCACCCGGGTAGCTTAGGTGATGACGATTTAGAAGCGGGTAATAGCGATTTAAGTAATACAGTACACAGATGGTTAAACCCAGTAGCACAATTAACCGTTACAGTTAAGTAGGAGCATGATTATGTCATCTGCTAACAACCTTAAAAAAAGTCTACTAGTGCTTGCACTTGCAACCACACTTGCAGCGTGTAGCGATAATGATAACGACCCAGTTGTTGAAGAGCCGGTCGTTGTTGAGCCAATTGTTGTAGAACCTGTGATCAGTGAGTTTACTATTACTTTTAGTAACTTAACTGCAGGACAGCCTTTGTCACCACTCTCTGTCATTGCTTTTGAAGATGAAGCACCTTGGACCTTCGGTACAACAGCTTCTGTTGGCTTAGAAATGCTTGCAGAAAGCGGTGCAAATGAAGAATACCTCAGCTACGAAAGTGCACTTGCTGCAGTTTCAGCTGAAGGCGCTATTGGCCCTGGTGAAACCACCACAGTAATCATTACTGTTGAAGAGCAAGAAACGCTTAATTTGTCATTTGCTGCCATGCTTGGGAATACAAATGATGCTTTTACCGGTCTTAGTTCTTTAGATGTATCAACATTAGAAGTTGGCGGTTCGTTATCACGCACTACGACTGCTTATGATGCGGGTACGGAAGCAAATACAGAAACAGCTGAAACTGTGCCAGGTCCTGCCGCTAGCGGTGAAGGGTTTAACGAAATACGTGACGATACAGCCGATATAATAACGATGCATCCAGGCATTGTTTCAAATCAAGATGGATTATCTACATCAGCACTTGGTGTTGAACATAAGTTTGATAACCCAGTATCGAAAATAGTAATTACGCGCACGCAGTAACGTTCCAGCTTGTAATGGGGAAGTAAGGGAGCACGGATGCCCCCCTTTTTACGAGGTTATACATGCGTCACGAAAAAATATTAGTAGTAGAAGATGACAGAGAAATAGGTAAGTTAATTACCACGCAGCTAACGTCGCTTAACTTACATGTTGATCATGTTGTAAGCGCAGAACTAGCTTTAAAAAAAATAGCTAAGCATCCCTACGGACTTATTTTACTCGATATAAACTTACCCCAAATGGATGGTTTGAGCTTATGCCGAAAAATAAAAGAGCATTACCCTACTACCTCCGTTATTTTACTCACCGCGCTGAGTAGCGATATGGACAGAGTTATTGGCCTTGAAATGGGCGCCGATGATTATATTTGTAAACCCTTTTTTGCACGCGAATTACAAGCCAGAGTCAAAACCCAATTACGCCACAGATCACAACTACTCGCAGGCCAAAACAACGACAACTCCCCCGTTGATAGCGAACAAACACTAAATGTAGGCTCACTCAATATAGAATTTAGTTCGCACCAAGTGTATTTAGGCAAGCAAGCCCTTAACCTTACCGCCACCGAATTTGATTTACTCGTTTACTTTGCACGCCATCCTAATCATGTTTTTAGCCGTCAGCAGTTACTCGATAAAGTATGGGGTTACCAACACAGTGGTTACGAGCACACGGTTAATTCACATATAAACCGCTTACGTGCCAAGCTAGAAGAACACCAACAAGCGCCTATCATCGAAACAGTTTGGGGGGTTGGTTACAAACTAAACCCTAGCCAACTCAATTAAGACACCTATTATGAAATTATCTTTGTATCAAAAATTAGCTATATCGCTAGTTGTCATTTTTTGTTTTATTTGCGCCCTAGTTTACGGCTGGAGCAAGCAATTAGAACTCACCTCAAAACATCATGCTGAGCAAAATTTACATTTGGCGCTTGCCGAGCATTTAGTACAAGATAACCCATTAATAAAAGAAGGTGTTTACGACTATAAAGCGCTTGAAAACCTCTTTCATACCTTGATGTTATTAGGCCCTGCGTTTGAATTTTATTTTGTAGACGAAACCGGAAAAATTCTTACTTACTCAGCAAAGCCGGGTAAAGTTAAACGCACGCATATTAGTTTAACGCCTTTAAAAAGGCTGATTAACGACCCAAGCGCTGCACCTATCTATGGTGATAATCCTCGTAATAAAGAGCAACAAAAAATATTTTCAGCCGCGCCAGTATTTAATCAAGATAAGCTACAAGGCTATTTATATGTAATTATTGGTGGTGAGGCTTACGACACCTCACTAAGTACAGTAAAAAATAATGATAAGTTATGGCTAGCCGCTTTATGGCTTGGCTCTGCACTCGCATTTTTATTTATTGCGATGCTAATTTTGCTACGCTTTTTTACCAACCCAATTCAGCGCTTAGCCCGCGATGTTAGTAATATTGAAGCCGCTAACTACAGCCTTACCGACACCAAGCTAAGTAACTACTCAACGCAAAAAAGTAACGAAGTGCATAGTTTAGAGCGAAGTATTCAAGCCATGCTTACCCGTATTAACGAGCAGTTTAAAGCACTTGAGCAAGGCGATAAGCAACGCAAAGAGTTACTGACTCACTTATCGCACGACCTACGCACCCCACTTGCTTCACTGCAGGGGTTTTTAGAAGTTTTAAATCAGTCAGGTGAGCAATTAAGTCAAAAAGAACAACAAGAATACTTACAGGTATCGATTAATAATTGTGGGCAATTAAAGCTACTCATAGAGCAAATATTTGAACTTGCTCACTTAGAAAATGGCGAAATAAGTATAAATAAAGAAACCTTTAATTTAGGTGAGCTTATTTACGATTGCATGGCAAAATTTAGTTTAGCCGTTGATAAAAAAGGCATTAGTTTGTCGGTAGAACCTTCGATTTGTGACTTTCCTGTGGTTGCCGATATAGCTAAATTAGAGCGCGTGTTAAGTAACTTAATTGATAATGCAATTAGGCATACCCCTCGCGGCGGCAGCATTGCAGTACATGTAAAACGCAGTGACGATAATCAACTATTTGTGCATGTATCAGACACAGGCGTAGGTATAAAAGAAGATGAGCTGAATGCTATTTTTGACCCGCACTACCAAGCAAGTAATTCTAATAAAGAAGGGCGCCAGCAAGGTGGTTTAGGATTGGCCATTTGCAGAGGTTTATTAAAACTGATGGATAGTGAAATTTACGTACAAAGTGAAATTGGTAAAGGCACTATGTTTAGCTTTAATTTACCACAAAATAAGGTGCTTTCTTAAAAAGCACCTTATTGAGTTAAATCTATTTAAATATATAAATTAATTACTTTTTAATACCCGCTAAATCAAGCATAAATGCATAGTTTAGCGCGGTATCTTCTAAGCGTTTAAAGCGACCTGATGCACCACCGTGCCCTGCTTCCATATCTATTTTAAACAGTAACTTATTGTCATCAGTTTTATAGTCACGCAGCTTAGCAACCCATTTTGCAGGCTCAAAGTATTGAACTTGTGAATCGTGCAAGCCAGTCGTTACTAACATATTAGGATATGCTTGCTTAGATACTTGGTCGTATGGCGAGTAAGATAGCATGTAATCGTAATACGCTTTTTCGTTCGGATTACCCCATTCGCCGTATTCATTTGTTGTAAGTGGTATGCTTGCATCAAGCATCGTTGTTACTACATCTACAAACGGTACCGCAGCAACCATGCCTTTATAAAGCTCAGGCGCTTGGTTTGCTACTGCGCCCATTAATAAGCCACCAGCACTACCACCTAACGCAAATATTTCATCTTTTGCGCCATACTTTTGAGAAACCAATGCTTTAGTTACATCAACAAAGTCATTAAACGTATTCTTTTTAGTGAGTAGCTTGCCGTCTTCGTACCAAGGACGACCTAGCATTTGCGAGCCACGTACATGGGCAATTGCAAATACAAAGCCACGGTCAAGTAAACTCAAACGCGTGCTTGAAAAAGTAGGGTCCATGGTTGCGCCATAAGAGCCGTAACCATATTGCAGTAGCGGGTTAGTACCATCTTTTTTAAACGCATCTTTTCGATAAACTAAGCTTACCGGTACTTTTATGCCATCACGTGCTGTTACAAAAATACGCTCTGAGGCGTAATTATCAGCATCAAAATCACCTAATACAGCTTGCTGTTTAAGTAATTTTTTATCGCCAGTTGCTAAATCTACATCGTACGATGAACCAGGTGTAGTCATGCTTGTGTAGTAAACACGTAATGTGCTGCTATCTATATCGTTATTACCATAAGTACCAATTGTATAAGCGCTATCGTTAAAGCTCAGTGGTAACTCTTTACCTGTTTTTAAATCACGCGCAATCAACTTTGATTGGCCCATTTCACGCTCTTGGTAAACTAAGTAGTCATTAAATAAATCAATGCCTTCGAGCTTAATATCATCGCGCGCTGGGATCACACTTTGCCAATTTGCTTTGTCACCAGCTTTATCAATATCCACTTTCATCAGCTGAAAATTTACAGCATCTAAGTTAGTTACAATGTAGTAAGTATTTCCTAGCTTCGAAATTTCATATTCAAGCCCTGCTTCGCGCTCAATTAAGCGTTTAGGCATTGCCTTAGCATCATCAGCACTTAGTACCGATACGCCTGATGCTGCTGTGCTGCTGTGCCAAATATAAATTTCTGACTCATCTTTGCTTTTACTCATACCCATGTAGTAACTGGTATCAGTTTCTTCGTAAATTAGCTCATCATCAGCTTGTGGTGTACCTAATGTATGACGATAAACTTGATAACCTAATAAAGTTTGTAAATCTTTTTTAATGTAATAAACCGTTTTATTATCGTTTGCCCAAACTATACCGCCGTTGGTGCCCTCAAGTGTATCTTCGAGTAATTTACCGGTTGTTAAATCTTTTATTTTTATACTATAAATACGACGGCTAACAGTATCTTCCCCATAAGCCATTAAATTGCCATTCGGGCTTACATTTAAGCCACTTACTGCATAATAATCATGGCCTTTCGCAAGCTCATTTACATCTAAAATAACTTGCTGTTCGGTACCTGCAAAATCGCTGCTGCGTAAGTAAGTAGTGTACTCGTTATCGCCGCGTGTTTGCGTTGAGTAAAAATAATCACCGTTTTTAACTGGGACTGAATCATCGTCTTTTTGGATACGCCCTTTTAGCTCTTCAAACAATTCACTTTGCAGCGTTTTGGTATGTGCAAGCATTGCATCTGTGTATGTATTTTCAGCTTCTAAATAGTTAATCACCTCTGGCGCTTTACGTTCGTCATCACGTAACCAATAGTAATTATCTACACGTGTGTCACCATGAATAGTCATCTCATGAGGCACTTTTTTAGCAACTGGGGCAATAGCTTGGGCTACTTGAACCGTTTTAACTTGTGTATTATTTTTTTTGGTTTCTTCAGGGGCTTGATTACAGCCACTTAAAATAGCTAGCGATAATGCAGCAAGTGCGAATGGAGTACGTTTCATCAGTCAAAGTCCTTGTTGGTTTTTATTTTTTATTAAGTAATTAAATATACCTAAAAATAACCTGTGTTGTGATTTACTTTGTGAAGCTATGTAAAGTAAATCAACGTAATTCCTCTTTTCTTAATAAGCCTACATCAGGTACTCTGTAGATATATAAGTCATTTTCAAGCTCAACTGATTAAGGGTAGGAATGAATAACGAAGTAATAAATATTTTAACTATGGCTAAAGTAATTCAAACAGCTGTTGCCCCAGTATTCTTGATCACGGGTATTGCCGCTACTTTAGGTGTTTTATCTAATCGTTTGGCACGTATTACCGATAGGGCACGTCAGTTAGAACGCAGATTAAAAGTAAGTACTGACGAGGACTTTAATAAATCACTCGCTACAGAGCTGCGCGCTCTTTTAAAGCGTTCTCGATGTATTCATATTGCTTTTAGTTTAAGTGTATTAAGCGCATTACTTGTATGCGCTGTGGTTATGTTGTTATTTTTATCGCACATTCAATCTATAAACTTAGGCGTGACTATTGCTTGTTGTTTTGTAGCAGCAATGGCATTACTCATATGTGCATTTATGTCGTTACTTGGTGAGGTATTCTTAGCAACTAGAAGCATGCGTCGCGGGATGATATTTGCAGATATTGATATAAACGATTAAGTTTTAGTTAAATCTATCGTATTCACTTGAATAAATACGATGTTAGATACAAGATACCGAATTAAGAATTACAATTTTCAACAGGGGCAAACATGAAATTAAAAAAAGTATTAGCAACAATAGCACTGGCAACGTGTGCATTTAGCGTATCGGCAAATTCTGCATTTAAAGAGCCAAGTGACGCGATTGAATACCGCCAAGCAGCATTTTCAATGATCTCAGTACAAATTGGTGACATGGGCGCAATGCTAAAAGGTAAAGTACCTTTTGACGCAGAGCAATTTAAAAAGCGTGCTAACAACGCAGCTGCACTTTCAAAAATGCCATGGGAAGCGTTTTATGAAGGAACAGATAAAGGCGACACAGCTGCACTTGCTGCTGTTTGGTCTGAAAACGATACTTTTATGAAAAAAGCAACTGCATTCCAACAATACGCAGATGAGCTAGCAGTAGCGGCTCAATCAGGCGATAAGGCCGTAATTGGTAAAGCTTTTGGCGCATGGGCTAAAGGCTGTAAAGATTGCCATAAGCAATTTAAAGATTAATTATTGTTGTTTTAATACTTAATGTAGTAACAACAAATGATAAAAAGCACTGAATGGTTAATCATTCAGTGCTTTTTGTACCCGGCATTTAAGCCCGTATGTTATTTATTGAGCTAAACCTTCTGCGGGCGACGTTTAAATACAGTCCTAATCCCACCCAAAATGCGTGTAAACACCTTACCAATATCACTTAATATAATGTACAAGCATGGCACTAATATAAGTGTTATTAATGTTGCAAACATCACTGCAAAACCAAGCGCTACCGCCATAGGTATTACAAACTTAGCCTGCAGGCTTGTTTCAAACATAATGGGCAATACACCTGCAAATGTAGTAATTGAAGTAAGTAATATAGGTCTGAATCGAGCACAACCGGCATCTATTACAGCATTTTTAATACTAACACCTGTTTTACGGGCTTGATTCACATAATCGGTCATAACGAGTGAGTCGTTTATAACCACCCCTGCTGCTGCAATAATACCAAAGCCAGACATTAAAGTTATATCCAAACCAAACCAGTAATGCCCCCATATTGCTCCCGTTAAGCTAAATGGAATCACCGACATAACAATAAGTGGTTGCGCATAACTCTTAAGGGGTACGGCTAATAAAATATACACCAAAATCATACCGCCGAAGAAAAACATCTTCTGCTGATTAGCCTGATCTTGTTGCTCTTCAATGGCGCCACCTAGTTCTGACTTAACACTTGGATACTCTTCTTTGAGTTGTGGTAGTAGCTTTTCTTTAATTTGATCTACAACTTCGTTTGGCTCAATCACTTCTTCATCTATGTTTCCATAAACATACACAGTACGATATCCCCCTTCACGGCGGATATAACTAATACCTGGTGTTTCAGTAAGTTCAACTACATCACCAAGCAGTACTTCACGGCCCTGCGGGGTAGTAACAACCGCATGCTTAAGTGACGAAAATGCCTCTCGAGTCAGTTTAGGGTAACGCACCATTACACGTACTTCCTCGCCTCGGCGAATAACACGTTGAGCCTCACCACCGTAAAAGCTTGCCCCAACTTGATTTGCAATAGAAGCTAAGTCTAAACCTAAGTCGTAAGCGACCGGTTTTAGGCTCATTTGCACTTCTTTACTTGCAGGATCTATTGTTGAGCTAATATCAAACAAACCTTCTTGCTGTTGCAGCAACTCTATAAAACGACGTCCTGCATTATTTAATGTATCAATATCAGAGCCATATAATAAATAACCAAATTCGCCGTCACTGCTCCCTCCATTTACATCATCATAAATGGTTAATGATTTAACACCGGCAATATCGGGCATCGCCTCGCGCCAACGTCGTGATAATTCAAACGCGTTATAAGGCCTTATACTTTCATCAACAAGGGGAACAAGCACTTGTGCTTCAGTTCGCCCTTGGTTAAATACTAAAATATCTCTTATGAGTTTTTGACCATATTTGCGTTCGGTATCTTCATCAATCGCAATCACCATCGCTTCTATTTCACGAATAGCATTTATTGTTTGTATGTCAGATACATTGTCATTCATTTCTAGATTTATTTGCGGGTAGTCATGCGGGATTTTTGGCATAAACCCGGTACGAACTTGATTTGATGAGATTAAAGCAAAGGTTACGATTAATAGAGCAATAAATGAAAATAACACTGACCAACGCCATTCAACACAACGTATAACAAAGCGTTTATATGGGCCATTTACAAAACCAAAAAATCGCGTATTAAACCGATCGCGCCAGCCACCCTCTTTTATTGGTGAAAAATGAGTGTGAGCAATATGGGCTGGCAGTATCAACTTTGATTCAATCAAACTAAAAACTAAACACAACATTACCACCACTGCTATACCATAAAAGAAGGCACTTTCTGGGCCTGTAGATAACGTAAACGGAGCAAATACTGCAATGGTAGTTAGTACACCAAAAGTTGCAGGGGTTGCTACGCGTTTTGCGCCATTAATCACATTAACAACACCACCGCCTTTTTTTTCTATTTCGGTGTAGGCACTTTCGCCAATGACAATGGCGTCGTCCACCACAATCCCTAGCACCATAATAAAGGCAAAAAGTGATAAAATATTAATGGTTACACCAAACAATGGCATCATCATCATTGCGCCCAAAAAGCACACTGGCAAACCAATCATCACCCATAATGCCAACTTAAAGCGTAAAAAGATTGATAGCATAATTGCAACCAAAATAGCGCCCTGAATGAGGTTTGTAACCATCATGTCTAAGCGGGCATTTAGGTAATACGTAAAATCCATTAGTGGCTCTAAACGAACCCCCAGTGGTAGCTCTTTGTTTTTTAATTCTATAAATGCTTTTACTGAATCAGCAACTGGGATAATACTTTGCTCTTCAGTCGCTTTTACCGATATATAAACTGCATTTTCACCATTGAATTTAAAGTAACGCTCACCTTCAGTGAACTGATCTTTAATCACGGCAATATCTTGCAGTAACACTTTAGCGCCATTAGCCCCTATTTTTACCGGTATTTGCCTAAATTCTTCACCAGAGTAAAACTGATTTTCGACGCGAACAGAAATAACACCTGCGTCTGTTTTTAGCTGCCCCGCCGAAAAGTTAGCTGAGTAACGACGCACTGCATTCATTACATCACTAAGGGTTAGGTTATACTGACGCAGCGTATCGGGTTCGATTTCAATTGCTATTTCATCAAGAGGAACATCGTTTACCACTAACGACACGTTAGATAGCTGTAGTAACTCATCTTCTATTTGGTTTGCTATAGGCTTAAGCTCAGTTAGCGGTATGTCGGCAACGAGTGTCATACCTATAACATCTTGCCTAAACTCAACTTGACTTATGGTGACCGGTTCCATACCGGCAGGGAACGTTGCTATACCATCAACCCGTAATTTAACTTTATCGAGTATATCGGTCAGCTCTACATCAGTATTAATTTCAAGACTTGCTCTACCGCCATTTCTAAATGCCCTGTACACACCTTTTTTAATTTCGGTCACATCTTTTAGCGACTCTTCAATTTTTATAAGTATGCTTTCTTCTATTTCTTGTGGTGAAGCGCCGGGGTAGTTAGCTTCAATATTAATGTAGTTAATCTCTACATTAGGAAACATTTGGCGTTGGATATTTAGAAAGCTAATAATTCCCATCACCACAATAAAAATCATCATTAGGTTGGCAGCAACGGAGTTATTAGCGAAGTAAGCAATAATACCGGTTTGTTTTTCAGCGTTAGGCGCTGTATTTGGTAGTTCAGTGTTACTCATAACTCAGCCTACCTTTATAATTTTTCAGTGGAAGCATTTTCAAGTGCCTCTGTATTTTTAGTATTTTGAAGGCCCGCAATTTTTACAGCCATGCCTTTTTGCGGATATTCTGGCAAAGTAATCACCAACTTATCATCTGCTTGCAAACCATCACTGATGTAAAAGTACTCACCCTCTTCACGAATAACTGTGACTTTGCGCGGCTCAAGTTGCTGCTCTTCATTAACGATCCATACGGTTTTGTTATTAACTAACTCTTGCGGTAAGCGGTAAATATTATTGAGCATTGCACCTGCAAAATTTACCTGTACGTAGCTACCAAACTTAATGGCTGGTTGTATATTCTTAAGACCGTATGGGTCTTCTATACGCACTACTAAACTGCTCATACGCGTAGCGTTATCAACAATCCCTAGGTCGCGGTCAATTACACCTTCACGGGTGAAGCTGTTTAGGCCTTTTTGAATAATCGTTGCGGTAATACCTTTAATACGCTCTGGCAAAAAAACGCTATCGAACCCTGCTATAGGAATAATCACTTCAGCGGTCTCAATATTATTGAGTTCAGCAACTTGCGAACCCATAGTGACAAATTGTCCAACACCTATATTTCGACTAATAACCAATGCGTCGTAAGGGGCTGTAACATCACAATTATCCAAATCACGTTGCGCGCGCTTTAATGCAGCTTGCGCCGACTTAACAGATGCTTGTGCACTGAGCACTTGAGGTTTACGTAAAAATAAATCTGTGCGCGCTTTACTTGGAAAGCGCTTGGCTTCGTCTTCGGCTACTTGAGCTTGAGCTTGTTCCTCTATTAAACCCGCTTGTGCGCGAGCAAGCTCGGCCTCTGCAACAAGTACTGCTGCTTCATAGTTGTCTTTTTCGATAGTGAATAAGGTTTCACCGCGAGCAACTATGCCACCGGCTACAAAATTAGGATGCCAACTTAACACCTCGCCCGACACCTGCGCCGAGAGCAGTGTATTTTCAAGAGGCTTTACTTCACCGTAGCTATTAATAATAACTTGGTGATCGTTTGCAATCACTGGCTCAACTTGCACTGTTGGACGAGTATCAATTACTTCTTTTTTTTCTGGATCTTTTGCAATGGCATTGATTCCCATAAAGCCAACAACACCAACAATGAGCGCCACAAATGGAAAAACCCATCTAAGTGAATTTGTTTGCATATCCTATTATCCCCAAAATTCTATTAACGCCATAATACCAGAGCCATATGAAACATTAAGGTGACATTTGTAAGCAACTGTTGCAAATACATATAAACCGCTGCTATTTAGGGCTATAGAATATAACTTCACATGCAGCTCACCTCATTCGTTATATTTTGTTACAAACTTTTATTCATTAATATCAGTTTATTAGCGTTAAACACTTAAATTTCATCGCGAAGATGTGCGAAATTAAATTAATTTACGTACAGTCCAATTAAATTAACAAATATTAAAAGTCTCAAAATGAAATTAACGACCATCACCCTTGCGCTTAGCTTAGCGTTTGGCAGCCATGCATTTGCAGCCGATAAAAAAGACGAAAAAGAGTCAAAAACACTTAGCGAAATGATCAAAGGACAAACCGAATTTGCCGGTATATTTAGCCTTTATCAAGACGAAAAAACCGGTAAGCACCTTATGGTGATTAACGAATCCCAACTCAATACGCCGTTTGTGTATTTTGCGCACACTGTCGATGGCGTTACAGATGCAGGCCATTATCGTGGTTCGTACCGCGAAACTAAATTAATTGAATTTAGAAAATACTTTGACCGTATCGATATTATTAGCAAAACACCTCGCTACAAATTTGACGAAAGCAGTGCAATTTCAAAAGCGAGTGATGCCAATATTAGTGAAGCGGTACTTGCGAGCATTAAAATAGAAAAAGAAGAAGACGGTAAAATAGCATTTAATGTAAATAAGTTATTTTTAAGCGAAGCACTTCATAAAGTATCACCTACGCCAAATCCAGCAGATAAAAACGCTAAAAAACGCTTTAAAGTAGGTAAACTAGACGATAAAAAATCACGCATTATTAAACAACGTCCATATCCTAATAACTTAGACGTAGTTGTTGATTACGTATTTACTAACCCAAGCCCAACGGTACGTGGCTCAAATGCAGTAAGCGACCCGCGTAGCGTATCGGTAAAAGTTCAGCACTCGTTTGTCGCTCTACCTAGCAATAACTACGTACCACGTATGGATGATGCGCGCATTGGTTATTTTACAAATCAATTTGATCAAATGACATCTACCGATTGGGCACCTTATCAAGATGTTATAAAACGCTGGGACTTACAAAAGAAAGACCCAAGTGCAGCGCTTTCAGAGCCAGTAAAACCGATTACTTGGTGGATAGAAAACACCACACCCATTGAATGGCGCGATACTATTCGTGACGCTGTTTTAACGTGGAATACCTCTTTTGAAAAAGCCGGCTTTAAAAATGCCTTAGAGGTAAAAGTACAACCAGATGATGCAGACTGGGATGCGGGCGATATCAATTACAACGTACTGCGTTGGACTTCGTCACCTAAGCCTCCATTTGGCGGATACGGGCCAGCACTTGCTAACCCATTAACAGGCGAAATACTGGGCTCAGACATTATGCTTGAGTTTGTATTTATGAAAAACCGCTGGATTTACGACACACTTTTCACACAAGGAACAATGAGCCACGGTGAAACAACAAATACCGGCGAGCTAAATTGCTCTCTTGGGCATGAGATTCAACAAAATCTAATGCTTGCCAAAGGCCTTGCTAGCGGCGACAAAATTGAAGATAAAGAAATGCTTCGCCAAGGTCTAACGCAATTGGTACTTCACGAAGTTGGCCATACTTTAGGTCTTAACCATAATATGAAATCATCAATTTTGTGGGATGAAAAAGAAGTACACGATAAAAACAAAACACAAGGCATAGTAACCGGTTCTGTTATGGATTATGCACCCGCTAACATTGCCCCAATTGGTATGCAGCAAGGTGATATTTTTCAAACAAAACCTGGTCCTTACGATGATTGGGCAATTAACTATGGGTACAGCGTAGCGCTTGCAGATGAAGCTGCTGAGCAAGCTCGACTTGAAAAAATACTTGCTCGTTCAAGTGAACATGCCCTTGCCTTTGGTAACGATGCAGACGATATGCGCGCACCAGGTCGCCATATCGATCCACGTGTAATGATTGGTGATTTGTCATCAAACCCTGCTGCCTATGGCGCAGATCGTATGGCACTAATTAATAAACTATTTACTGAGCTAAAAGATAAAGCAACGGTTAAAGGTGAGTCTTACCAACAGCTTGTTACCTCTGCTAATAGCTTATTTGGTCAGTACCGAGCTCAAGCAGGTGTGGTTTCTCGCCAGATTGGTGGCGTATACGTTGAGCGCGCTGTAGTGGGTGATACAAATGCAGATAAACCATTTACACCGGTATCGCTTGAGCGTCAAACACAAGCAATGGATATACTTGCCAAGTTTGTATTTGCGCCAGATGTACTACAAAATATGCAACCTCTTTATAGCTACTTACAGCTGCAACGTCGTGGCTTTAATCACTACGGCAAAAATGAAGACCCTAAAGCACACCAAATGATTTTAGGGATGCAAAAGTCTGTACTTGCACAGCTATTACACCCAGCGGTATTACTGCGTATTTCTGACACAGCTCTGTACGGTAACGAATATAGCCTAACTCAGTTTATGGAAGATTTAACCGCCAGCATTTTCGTGAAAAGCAAAGACGCAAACTCTATTAGTCACAACTTACAAATTGAGTATGTTAACCAGTTAATTGCAATTGCAGGTCTTGGCAAAGCAAGCAAATACGATAACTTGGCTAAAACAGCCGCGTTATATCAGCTAACTCAAATAGCCGATACCAGTGTTGCTTGGGGTGCAGATACAGCAACTAAAGCGCATAAAAAATATATTGATCGCTTAATTGCAAAAGCGCTAGAAGCATAATACCTCTACTAATTGAGTAAACCAAGGCCACGATTTACGTGGCCTTTTTTATAACTTAATTCACAGCTCAAATATAAATAGTGCCTTTTAAATACCTTACAGCATGCCCGGTCAAAGTGACGGTTGTATCATCCACTTTGCAAATTAAATGCCCGCCTCTGCTTGAAGCCTGATAAGCACTTAACGTAGTTTTATCCAATTGCTGCGCCCAGTAAGGTGCCAAGCCAGTATGAATTGAGCCCGTTACATAATCTTCATCGCCACCGCTTGCAGGCCAAAAATAACGAGATATAAAATCGTAATCATCACTAGGTGCTGTAGCCACTACATCAAGTGGATAAAGCGTTTTTAAAAGCTCTGAGCTAGTTTTTAATTCAAGTATTTGATCGGCATTTTCATAAATAGCAAAGTAAGCTTGGCGATTTTTAAGCACTTTAATCGGTTGTATAGACAAGCCATCAAGCAATTGCTGCGGTACATTTTGCACTTCAACCGGTGCTTGTTTAGGAAAGGTCATTGCAAAGCTGCCATCAGCGTTTCTATTAACGATTAGCTCGCCCACCGCATCAGCAACAAAGCGAATTTGCGATATGTTATGCTCTTCACATAAAACATAGGCAGCCGCAAGTGTGGCGTGACCACAAAAGTCGATTTCCATCAACGGCGAAAACCAGCGAATAACAAAACTTCCATCGTCTTGCTGGTAGGTAAAAGCAGTTTCAGATACGTTATTCTCAGCGCCAATCTTTAGCATTAAATCGTCACTTAACCACGATTCTAGTGGGATCACTGCCGCATAGTTACCTTTAAATAACTCATTCGTAAACGCATCAATTTGATGAATAGCTAATTGCATTTTAATTCCCCAAACTATTTTATATACACGCTGAAGGTAAAATTTCTTTTGGTACTGTTGTTTTATTTTCGCCAACCGCTTGCATGCCAGTCACCGGCTCGTCAAACCCACATAACCACGCAATTGGGCTTGTAGGGCTTCCCGTTACAACAGCCGGTCTGAATGTTAAAACTGTATTTTTCAAAAGCTGTGAAGCTTTATTACCCAAGCTAATATGAATAGCACCATTATCAACTGTAATACCCGTTACCCGATTGCCAATCAAAAATTTACTTGCTGGCACACCTGCTTGTTCATTACTTGCTGGAAAACGCCTGTTTTCAAGATAATAAACCGTAACGTCTTCTCTAATGGCAGCAGCCATTGCAAGTGGGTCAACAAGTTCTGCTCGTTGTATATACTTACTGTACTGAGGTAGCGCAACCGCAGCTAAAATACCAATAATAGACACCACCACCATCAACTCTATTAACGTAAATCCTTTTGTTCTCATAGCACTTCTCCTAGCATAAATAGTGGTTGATAAGCAGCTTTCACAAATAAGCAAATAGACACAACAATGACCAAACCATAAACAATAACGAGCTTACTTATAAAGCTTTTAATATGTGTATTAAGTAACTTTAGCTGCTGCTTTAATAACACTTTAAATTCTTCTTGGGTTTCTAAACCTAGCAGCTCGCATTGAGCTAAGTGCTGGGTTTGAGGTGTAGAGGCTTTAACACCCTTTTTATGATTACTTGGAAATAATAGCGTGGTAATTAAAGAGTTATACTCATTAATTAATTGACGAGGAATAAGAAATTTAAATAAACCCGAAAAAGGCTTTAGCTCTGTGAGAGCACTTACATTTTTTAGCTTTAAAATAACGGTAAAAATAACACTCAGCAATAAAACGAGTAAAATAATTGGCACATACCAGTACGTAAAATAATCATCAAATACATGATTTAAAGAAATAGTATGCTTGCTATATATCTCTACAAAAGTAGGCACAACAAAAGACTGATACAACAAAGAGGATAAAACATAAATAACAAATACAATGGTTAAGTAACTAAGCCAGCCCTTGTGCTCAAACTTAAATTCGTTAACTAATTCCGGTAAACATTGATAATACACAGCTTGCTTTTGCGATGTTGCTTCATCTTGAGATGCAATTTGCGTCACCAGATTATGCGCTAATTTACTATGCGACCCGCTATTGGCATACATATTTAAATGGGACTGTGTACTTAGCTCATCTTTTTGCTCTGTACTTAGTGTTTTAGAGCTATTAACACGGCATATATACCCAAACTGATTCCAATTCATACTTTATCCTTTTGTTAGATAAAGTAATTTGCCATAAATTAGGTTAAATAGGAACTTAAGTAGCTTGTTTTTAAGCCATTACAGGTCGCATTCTATAATATTGCATACAACCAAATTGCACAGCATTGGTAAGCAATAGCATAATAAACATAAGTAAGTGCGCCGTGCTTGGAGCAACTGTTGTAAGCTCAACAACTAAGCCGCAAATACCAGCAATAAACTGCAAGCTAAAGTATCGCGCGCTTAAATTACTCACATTACCCGTACGCAATGTTTTATAAGTTTGCGGCATAACACGTACCGAACTCATCACAAGACCAACATACGTTAAAGCGCTTAATACCGTTGCAGTATCAAGGCTTGAATTTAAAAGCAGTGAAAAAGGCAGTAACGAAAAACCTAGCATAGTAACCAGCTGTACACGTTCTCGTTTAGCTGCATTGAAACGTGCAAAAAAATATAAAATAAGCCCGCTTAACGCACCGGTTACAATAAATGGTAACGCAATATAATAGCGCTCAAAGAAAATATTGTAGGTTATAAAATAAAGGCTTTGTGCTAATCCAAATGTCATCATTAATAGTGACAAACCAGAGACACTACGATTTTTTCGAATTTTGTTTAGTAATGGTAAAAAACTAAAAACCAAAATAAAAGAAGACAATATAGGCAAATAATGCGCCAAAGCAACCTCGCTCGTTATATAAATGTTAATTAAAAACAGAAATAAAAACATTTAATAAACATCTGTTTTTAAAAGGCTTTTACTATGAGCGCGGCATTGTAGAGCCGCGTAAATTTAACTCAACTAAATAAGACATTCTTATTTTAGGTACTGGCAAGCTAGGTATACAAAAACCGTAGAATTAAGTTCACGGTTTACTTATTTAATAGGAAACCTACTCACAAGCTATTAAATGAAAATGATAGTTGTTATCATGCGCAAGTCATTAACTGCAATATATAAAACTATCTATGAGAAAAACTCTTTTTAAAATTCACAGTTGGATCGCTCTTATAGCTCTCATTCCCTTGGTTGTTATTAGTATTACAGGGAGCGTATTAGTTTTTAAAAGTGAAATAGATGGCTTACTTATGCCAAGCAGTCACTATGTTGTAAAAGCACTGCCAGAGCGCATGCCAATCGACAAATTAATCGCAAAAACAGAGCTTGCTTACCCTGAGTATGTAGTAGGTAGTTGGGAGATATTTAACGATGATACTGCTGATCGGGTTTACTTAGTTAAACGCGGGACAGAGCAATGGTATAAGTTTCATTTAAACCAGTATACGGGTGACATTTTGTCAGAGCCTGTTGGTACCAGCCATTATTTTACTGATTGGTTTTTAGAACTGCATTACACCTTTTTACTTAACGACTTTAAAAACCTGCCAGGGCAAACAGGCACAGTACTAGGCTTCTTTTTTGCTCTGTTTTTATTGGTATTAGGTATTACAGGACTTATTATTTATCGTAAATTTTGGCAGCGCCTATTTAGTGTGCGCTGGCGTGCAACACTGCAAATTGTACTTAGCGACATTCATAAAATGACTGGGGTGATAGGGTCGCCCATCATTATTATTTTAGCTATTACAGGTGGCTACTTTAACTGGGCGGTGTGGTATCACGAAGTTATTGAACACGCTGAGGAAGAGCACTTTGTACTAACCAAAAACTTGCACAGTAGCGATATTTCGTTTCAACACATACTCGATGACAGTAAAAAGCAAATACCCACTTTTAATGGTACGTTTTTAGTTATGCCACTCGAGCCTGACGAAAATATCACCTTATTCGGCGAAGTCGATACAAATAACCCGCTTGCGAGCGAATACGCTAATACGGTTAGCTACGATAAGCATACAGGCGAACATTTAACTAACTGGGATATTCGCGAAGTAGGCGTTGGCTGGCAAGTAATTGATAGCTTTAGAAAACTTCATTTTGGCTACTTTGCAGGGCTAATAAGTAAAATACTGTGGTGCGTAATTGGTTTGAGCCCAGTGTGGCTAGCAGGTACTGGTTTTTACTTGTGGTTTACCCGCCGTAAACGTAAAAAACAATCACAAAAAAATCGCTCAAGTAAACGCAGTACAGCAAGTGCTTGATTAAAAACCCACCACATTGTAATGTAAAATTTAACAATGGAGTGGGTTTATGATGTTTTATAAAATAGCAGTCTGTATTACTTTTTTATATTTAGTTGGATGTAACACAACCAAGGTTCACCAAGTAGAACAACAAATAGAGCTTGAACAACTATTAAACCATTCTTTGTTTAATAAACTCGACACTCCTTCTGAGTACAGTATTTTCGAGCTGCCAAATGCTGAAAAAGAAAAATTTTTAGCCTATGCCGAAAAACAAAAACAGTCTGAAATCCGTCATGACCGCATTATTTACAACTACCTCGAAAGCAACTTAGCTAACTTTAAATACCACGGCGATACACTTACTTCAGCCCAAGCCTTAAAACTTTCGCAAGGCAACTGCATTAGCTTAGCTGTTTTAACACAAAGCTATGCACAAGCTCTCGGATTAGAAACGAGCTTTCAAGAAGTAACAAGTCAGCCTGTATACGCAAAAGAAAATAATGTTGTTTATGTAGCAAGCCACTTTAGAACAAGAGTATACGCCCCAAAAGTAGAGAAAAAAGATGATAATATTGTTGAATTTTTCAGAGCTGGCACATTAATCGACTACTTTCCTACCCGTCGCAGCTTTTATTCAAGCAGTGCAGATTATAACGATTTAGTTTCTAAGTTTTACAGTAATTTAGCTGCAACAGCGCTAGCAGACAAACAGCTGGATATTGCTTACTCACTTATTCTACAAGCAAACAAATACACTCCCAATGATCCTGAATTATTTAATATAGCGGGCGTTTTGCATCGTCGGGCAGGTGATTTACAAAGCGCTAAAAATATCTATCAAACAGCACTTAGTAATAATGAAATAAGCATTAATTTAATCAGCAACTATCAGCTTTTAGCTAAAAAATTAGGCGACAAAGAGCTTGTTAAAGAGCTCACGTCACAATTAGTTAATAAAGAAAAAGACCCATATGAATTACTAGTAATCGCTAAAAACAACTTACAAGCTGGCCATGCTCATCAGGCTAAAGCACACCTTGAGCAAGCTATTACTAAAGCGCCTTACATTGCTGAGTTATACTTGGAACTCGCAAAAGTTCGCTATCAACAAGGTAATATTAAACAAACACAAACCTTGCTTGAGAAAGCTATCGAACTAGAACGTGATAACCAAAAAATCGATGTATATCAAGCTAAGTTACTATCCTTGCAGATGGATAAGTAACTTAGCCAATTAATATTTATAGCGAATAATAAAAGCTCAGCCACGCTCGCATTTCATCCTCAAAACTGTCGCCTTCTACTCGCGACAGTCCCATATTAAATATTAAGTCATTTATACCAGCAGGCCCCATTCCAAAACTAAAATCACCTTGGTGTTTTATCCCGTAACTTTGTGCATATACGGTGCCGTCGAGTTGATGCTGCTTGTAATAAAGCCACGGCATGCCTTCTTTAAAGCTAAAGCCGCCACCGTAACCTTGATAGCGCTTTGCAGCTGCGCTATAAAAAGGCAGCTCAGATGAAAGTACATATTCACTATCTTGCTGCTGATTAATAAGATTTGAGCTAAAGCCACCTAATGCAAGGCTGCTGTCATCACGTTGTTTTTGAGAAAAATTTGCATAAAGAGGAATACCAAACGCTTTACCAAAAATTTTGGCGACTAAATCGTAACCTTGCCAACTATTACTTTTACTACTGCCATCGTACCAACTTGCATAAAGGCTTTGGCCTATCACAAAGTCTTGACGATCATATTGCCAACTTTGGGCAACGCCTAAGCGCGTCCAATTTTTATGGTGTTGTTTATAATCAGTGTAATTGTAGGCAAGCTCCGGCGTTAAACTTAGCTGCCCAAATTTAACAGGGTAACTTATTGCAGCAAAACCACCACGGGCATCCATATCTGCATTTAGACTTTGCTCATACTGGCGCGATGTATTTAAATTATAGTCAAACAGTGCAAGTTTCAGTTTTACATCAAGCGCATTATATTTTGCCTGCACATAACCACCGTGCAGTGCTCCATCGTGTAAATCAGTGCTATATCCCGCTTGCAAGTCGAGCTGTTTTAATAAATCGCTACTTTTAATGCTTAAATCTAACAAACTGGTAGAAGCCGAATAATACTGCGTCCCTAGTGCAAAAGTAGCGTGCTGCTCGAGCACGTTGTAATTTGTTTGCTGCGTTGTTTGATGCGTATATATTTTAGCTTTTGGAAGCGTATGTTCGTTTACAATGAGCAGCGGTGCTTTTTTATTAGCCGAAAATTCAGTAACTACAGTGCTGTTTATAGCTTTTGGCAATGTTTTTACATTTGGCCCATCTGCGGTTATCGAAAAATAGAGTAACGAGCCATCGGCCATTTCAATCGGGTGGGCAACGGCTTCCTGCCCTTGGGTTAACTTGGTGAGTTTTTTACTCTCTATGTTGTAGTTATAAATATCAGTAGCGCTATTTAAGCCTGCAACAAAGTAAAGTGACTCGCCATTATGGCTAAAGCTAGGCTGACTTAAATATTGATACCCGTTTGGCATAGGTACTGACAGCTGTTGTTCGCCGTTTATACCTTGTATATACAATTGCCAATTTTCATTTAATGACGTTGATAAATAAGCTAATTTAGTTTCATCAGGACTGAGTATTGGGTAATCGTAAGTTGTCTCAAGGCTTTTTGTAAATAATGGTGTGGTGGTTTGCGTATTGAGATCAACCTTTACTAATTCAGAGTAGCCATCTCTTATTTGCTCGCCATACAAGGTATCACCGTTACTGGTTACGCTAAATCGTCGTATACCAGCAAGTTTGGTAAGCTGTGTGATATATCCAGTGTCAGTGTTATAGCTAAATATGTCAGACACTTTGTTATAAATACCCGACTCTTCATTGCTGTACGCATTAAAATACAACGTTGTGTTATTTACCCATTGCGGGTTTGCAATACCGGCTCGATTAATTTGATTAAGCACTTGTTTTTGTTCGCGCTTAAACACACTTGGCGCTGTATCGGGGATGTCTTGTGCATCGTTTTCGAGTAGCTCTTTTTGCGCTTTAGTAAACTCTTCTTGCGCCTTTATGTTGTCGTCCGTGCTATAAATTACAAGCTTGGTATTACTCTCTTTATCTCGCTCAACAATCGCAATCTTACTACCATCTTTTGAAAGTGCTGGGTTACTTGCATATAAGTTAAGCTCAAGCCAAAGTTCACTATTAAGTAACACCTCCCCTTGCTCTATTTGCATTGCTTTATAGGTATATTCAGCTATAAATCGGCGATATAGCTTGGCTGCACTTTGCCCAAACACACCGCTAAATGCCTCATCAAAATCACGCGTTTTTACGCCTTGCATTCGCGTCCAAACACTATCGAGTGTTTGCTCTGAATAGTTTTGCTCTAGCCAATTTAAAAAGCGACTACCCATTAAATACGCCATTGAGCCGCCCATAAAGCCCTGCTCGCCATTTAATTGCCCATAGGTTGGCAAAGCACCTTGCTGAGCAAATTCTCGCAGTATTGACTCTGAGTAGTTATCAAACAAACGTCCACGCCCCGTCATTTTAGACTCAATCAATGTGGCATAACCTTCGGCTACCCAGCGCGGCGTATCACTGTAGGTTAAGTCGTATAAATCCCATATACCACGTACTTTCTGCTGCCAGTGATTGCGTGTAGGCTGTGCTAAGTGCACTAAGTGAATATATTCATGCAACACAAGCAACTGCTGCCAGCCAGAGCTGTTTGATATAACGGTGTCGGATTGTGGTGGGGTTGTAAAAAGTGCCATTACAGGATTATTTGAGGTAGGTAGCGCAAAGCCATTTGCCGCATTTAGGGGATCAAACACCACTACATCAACTGTTTTATCAAGTGCTCGGTTTTGCTGCTCAAGCACTTTGGTGCGTACTATTTCAAGCTCTGCTGCAGTTGATTTAGCAAAATCAGCATGCTCAACACTGTAGTGAATGTTGAAATGTTCGGTATGAATAGTTTGCCAATCGGCTGCAAAGATCGGTGCTGCTAGTAATAAAGCTGATGCGATAAGTGTTTTTTTCATGAGCGTCCCTAAAATAATTCCTTAATACCATCTAGGGTATTATTAAATGTCTTTCATGGGCAGTAAGAAAATGTAATAAAACATGTTAAAATGGGTATTTCCACATGTTTTATTAGGGGAATTTACATCCAGCTGCGAGTATCTGACTCAATCTGCTTAATTGTAAAATCAATAATAAAGTCAGCATCTTGCTGCTTTATGTAGGGCATAAATACAAAGCCTGAAGCAAGTTGTATATACAGGCTTTTTAAGCCTGACTTTCTCATTAGGTACGTACTTATACTGCGCGCACTTTGCGCTTTATAAAGCTCAAAAACACGGTAATGAACGCCAATCATACCTTTGCGTACAACCATGTAAAATCGACCATTATCCTCATGCATGTAATAACCATAACGCTGATACGACAAAGTCACCAAGCCAGAAAACCCCACCAAAACACCAAGGCTTATCAAAGTATTAATATCAGCAATAAAACAAAAGCCAAACACTAATACACTGGGTAACAGTGAATAAAAACCTAAATTTTTATACAAAAGCGCTCGCTCTGCGCGCTTAAAAGCGAGTTTTTTACTATTAAACCACGGGTAAATCCATTGGCATACACTATCAACTTGTTCGCTATTTAATACAGGTAATACTAACGTTTGTTTATTTTTTTTAGCTGCAACACCGGCTGCTATTCCGCCGCTACTTGCTTGTAAACACTCAACGGTAAATCGCTTTAGTAATCGCCCCATTAGGTTTTGTTTAATAACAATAGATTGCACCTTGTCCATGCTCATTGAAAGCTGATGGCGCTCTAACAAGCCAGCAATACGTTTAAATTTTTGACCTTTAAAATAAAGCTCAAAATTATAAAAGCGAATAAGCGACATAGTCACCGATAGCATCACCGCTACCAAAACTAGCAAAACAATTAAGGTGATCATCGCAAAAGCAGCAGCACTTGCCAGCATACCAAGCTCTTGTTGATAAAAGCCTTCTACTTTCGCAATAATTTGCTTCTCTAAAAAATCAACAATTAGGTTTATAAAAGGGGCAAAAGCAGCGATTGCTAAAATAGCCATATTCGACATTAAACCAAATTTGGCTATTTCTTTATTGCTAATGCTTAGGCTGTTTTCGATAGTGTCTGTTTCGCTTTGTTCAGTATTTGGTGCTTCTTGCTGTTGCTGCGCTTTAAAATCAAATATTTGTTTACGCATTTGCTGTGCATAAACTTTAGTAACACCAGGTAAAACAACTTCTTGCGACACACTGCCAGCGGCATCAAAAATACAATTAACTAAGTTTACGGGGGTAAAATAAAACGGCTCGGCAATATTAACGTTTTGCACACGGCCAAATTTAAGCGTAAGTCGCTCTTTTTTAAATACACCTTTGTTAAGCAATATTTCGTTGTCGCTACTAATACTAAACTTAAAATTTAAATAATATAAAAATGAGTAAACAAGTAGCAAAATTAGTGCAATACCGCCTGCAACCTGCGCCCAAAACAACTTATTTTCTACTTGAGTAACAAACACGACAAGCATGGGCAGTAAGTTTAAAAGGCCATCTTTTACAAAGCGCACACCAAAGTGCACAACAAAGTATAAAAGTGCCCAGGGCGATACTTTCTGCCAGTAAATAGGGCTGGCTTTATCTTCGATAGTTGTATTACTCATCGACTAAAGCTGCCTGAGTAGTTGCATCGTCTTGGCGGTAGTTTTGTACAAATTGGCGCATATTTTTACAATCATCATGGGTTAGCCCACTAATTTGTAAATCGGCACTTACACCGCCAGCGCTAAATAATTTAATGCTCGCAAGACTAAGTTTTCGCTCTATTGGCCCTTGGTGTATTTCCATATGCTGTACACGCGCTAAAGGTAATACCGTCACTTGTTGCCAAATAACGCCTTTTTTAAAAGCAATGTCATGTTCTCGTACTGCAAAACCTCGCAACCTCACACTTATTATGTTGTACGCCATAGATACGGCTACCAAAATTGGCATACCAATTAGCAAATACGTTTGTGCATTATTAGCAAAGGCTTCATTAAAATAACAAACAGCAATAAGCGCTCCAATTAGCGGTACATAAAACAGAAGCGAGCTAAGTTGTGTATGTAATAAGGCTTTATCAGCCAATGGCTTAAAGCTAATATCACTATGCTTTGGCAAATCCATTATTTGTTGATTGTTAAACACTATTTGTCCCTATTTCTGCTTTTAATTATGACTAGCTTACCAACTAATGGTGGTTATTAATGTGTGGCTTTGTTTTGGCTCAAGCGTTACTTTATCTGTCAGTACATTAGCGGCCTCTAGACACAGCATTGTTTTATATTCATCATCAGCAAAGTTAGATAAGCGTTTTGACTTTTCTATCCATGGGTTCCACAGCACACACGAACTTGAGTTTTCGCGGCTCACATTAATAACACCTTCTGGCGTATTAATGCTTTGCATTGTACTTGCTTGTGTATAAACCATGTCGGTTTCGCGATTAAAGCTTACAACATCATTTTGTACAAATGGCCCTTCACTAAACTCAATATATTGCGCGCCTTGCAAACCATCAACATGGGTGTTTGTAATATCTGAGGTTGGAAAATAGGTATGCAGTGCTTGAGTGAAGCTAAATGGCACACTTCCTAAGTTAGTGGTCGTTAAGCGAACCTGTAATTTATCGCTTAATATAAACTCAACTTTTAATGCGGACTGATGCGGCCAATACGTTGTATTAACAAGTTTCATAGGGAGCTTTAAACTAACTGTAATTTGCTCATCAGATTCGTGTACTTCATCGGCTTGCCATACGCTTGTGCGCGCAAAACCGTGGGCAGGCCACCCATCATTAGCGTGTGTACCAAACCACGGCCAACAAATAGGAATACCGCCTCGAATACTCGCCCCTTCTTGATAGGTTTCCTCTTGTGAAACCCAAATAAGTGGCTTGTTATTTTTAGGGATAAACTCGGTAATTTGCCCACCTTGCAAAAATATTTTTGCGTCGCACTTTTCACTAGCTACTTTAATAAACTCAAGTCCGGATTCGCTTTGCTCAATGCTAACTGATGGCGATAATTTCATACCTTCCCCTATAATACTGATACTAAAGATTTTTAATGTTTACATCTAAACAATAATGCATGCTTAAAGTATACGCTATTGATATTAAATATTGATTGCTGAATTTGTTCATTGCCGATTAATACATATACAGTAAACTCACAAACAATTACTTTGTACTAACAGCTGTAAATGAATAATACTAAAGTCTATACAATAAGACTTGCCAATTATTCACAACATACGTACTGTGCGCAACTTAATGCACACAAGGTGCTAAGAAAATTTACCAATATTTAAACAATATAATTTTACATTAGTTACTGCTCTAACTATTAAAAACCAATAAAAGCGGGCTAAAGTACAATATATTATTTGAATTCAATTTATTTGATGTGTAACATTTCGCGATTACGGCAAACTACCGCCCCATCGACGAGATAAGCAAATGCAAAAATATGACGAGTTATTGGTTTCTTTACGTAAAGTTATCCGCGCGATTGACTTACATTCTAAGCAGCTAAATAAAACTTCGGGTTTAACTGGCCCACAATTGCTTATAATGCAAGAAGTGCAAAAAACCGATGGAATAACGGCGAGCCGTATTGCTCAAAATGTAAATTTAAGCCCAGCAACGGTCACCAATATTCTCGACAGAATAGAAAGCAGAAACTTAGTAACACGCGTACGCAGTCAAATGGATAAACGCAGAGTGAGCTTATACCTCACCGATAAAGGAAAAGAGTTACTTGATAAAGCACCTCAGCCATTGCAAGAACACTTTATTGAAAAGTTTTCTGCACTTGCTGAATGGGAACAGAGCCTTTTACTCTCATCAATGCAGCGTGTAGCCGCAATGATGGATGCAGATAAATTAGATGCATCGCCCCTTCTAGAAGTTGGTGCGCTTACTCAAGCTCCTAAAGAATAAATAATAAAAAAAATACATAGTTTTTGTACTTACCCTAAACGTAAGGCGTTTTTTTACGTCTTGAATTTTTTATTTTTTAATCAAAATCTGAGCGGCAATTATGACTAAACTCTCAAAATTAACACTAGCACTAGTTCTAGGTGGTGTTACAAGTACTTCTTATGCGTCTGATGATCTAGACACGTTACAAAGCCAACTTAAGCAGTTAAAGCAACAAATGCAACTGCTTGAAAATAAGTTAGCTGATGAAAAAACAAAACAGCAAAAAATTAATGAGCAACACAAGCAAGAAGTTGCAAAAATTAGTAAAAAAGCTGATAACAAAGAAGTTGTTGTTGCTGCCGCCGAATCTGAGAAAAAAGACGAAGGCGTTAAAATTGGTGGCGCAGTGCGTTTTAATTACAGCACTAATTCATACGATGAAGACACTCAAGATCGTAGCGGCGACTTAGACTTTGAAGTATTTCGCATTAACTTATCTGGCGAAATAAACGATATTTCTGTTAATGGTGATTTTCGCTTTTACGATTACATGACCATTGTTAAGTATGCATACTTAGGTTACGAATTTACTGATGGCTGGGAAGCACAAGCTGGTATTGCACCTGTCCCTTTTGGTAATGGCCCATACAACTCACACAGCTACTTTTTTAGCACTAACTACTATGTTGGCCTAGAAGACGACTTTGACTTGGGTGTAACAGTAAACCGTAAACTAAAAGATAACTGGAAACTAGACCTAGGCTTTTTCAAAAATGATGAAGTAGGCGGCGTTGATGGCAGCTCTGAAGTTAACGAGCGTTACTCTTTTGATATAGTTGGTAGCCGTGCAACAACCGAAGGCACATACGATGCACCTGGCTCTCGCCTTGGTGAATACAACACATTTGCAGCTCGTACAGTGTACCAAATTGAGCATGGCGAAAACGCTAAAACCGATGTGGGTGTATCACTATTAAGCGGTGGCTTACATGATGGTAACGACCGTGCAGGTAACTACGGCGCATGGGCGTTCCACGTAAACAGCCAAATAAATAACTGGAATATTCAATTTCAGCACGGTGAGTACGACTACGACCTAGACGACAACAGCAACCGCTTTGTTGTAGGTGCGTTTGACTACTACGACACCGTATCAAGCGAAGCTACCATGACTAACTTTAACGTAGCTTACGACCTATCGGTTGATTTAGGCCCTATAACAGGCGTACAGTTTTACAACGATTACGGGATCATTTATGACAAATCTGACGACAGTGCAGATACATGGATGAACGTAACAGGTATGAGCGTATCAGCAGGCCCGTTATTTACGTACTTTGACTTTATTCAAGCACGTAACCAGCCATTTATTGGCGGAACAATTATTGGTGATGGCGATACAGAGCGTCGCTTTAACATCAACGTAGGTTACTACTTCTAGATAAGTAAAACCTATTTTATAAATTTAAAAGGGCAAACTTAGTTTGCCCTTTTTTATGTTTTTACACTTCGATTTTATAACTATTTGGCCTACAATCGAAAGTATCAGCCATTACTAAAAAGAGCCTAAGTGAATATAAAAGCAGTGTTTATTTGTTATAAAAACTTATGGTTTAAAGCACTTGGCTTAATACTTGTAGCCTTGGGTATTATTGGCATTGTGCTGCCGGTCATGCCTACCACTATATTTTTTATTTTAGCGCTCACCTGCTTTACTCGCTCATCACCCGCGCTTGAACAATGGCTGTTAAACCACCCTCGTTACGGTGTAACTTTGCAGCAATGGCAAGCCCATAAAGTAGTGCCTGTAAAAGCCAAATGCTACGCCGCCATTGGCATGTTAATTGGATTTACATTTTTACTGTATTCAGCCGCCCCTATTTGGGTTATTTATCTCGTTGCAGTAATAGAAGTATTGGTAATGATTTACCTTATTTTAAGACCTTCCAGCCCTCCTAAGCGTTAAATATTCATTTTTTACCTGCTTACCGCCTTTGTTTTAAAGTTTTTATGTAAAGATAAGTAAGTAAATTTGTAATAGCTAATGCAAATCATTATCATGCTGTAAATTTAATTTATTTACTGTTTTTATGTCGTTTATTAACAAGCGGGCTTTGTATAGCACAAGCCGTGCTCTACATATTTATATTTCTACAGCTTTGTTTTTTTTGCTTATCTTATTTTGCGTTAGCGGCATTGTGCTCAACCATATTGATTGGCTTAAAAACGATAAAAATAATGGCCAAGTAACGGCGGTAATTCCAGCAGAGCTAGTTACCAAAGCGAATGAGCAGCTAAATACGCTGCCAACGCTTTACCCTGAAATAGAAGCTTACCTAGCCGAGCAATATGCACTTACAAAAGTAAAAAGCATTGAGTGGGAAAAAGAAGACGCGCTTGTCATGCTCGACTACCCACTGCCTGCTGGGTTTGCCTACGCAGAGCTTGATTTTACAACTGGCGAGCTAAATCTTGATTACCAAACAGGTGGCTTTTTAAGCCTTATTGGCGACTTACATAAAGGCCGCCACAGCGGTGAAGTATGGAGTTGGGTAATTGATATATCTGCCGTACTAATGATTTTATTTGCCATCACCGGCATGATTATTTTGTTTCAAAATAGAAAAAAACGCTTAGCAGGAATATGGATAACCGTACTCGGAGTGGCAACTCCACTGGTTATTTATTTATGTTGGGTTCCACAAATAAAAGGAGTGTCTTAATGGTTAAATTTAAATTATTTATAAGCGCCGCATTACTGCTCGTAGCTGCGTTTTTTCAAACAACGGCGCATGCAAAAACACCACAGCTAGAGGTTGAATTAACACTTCCTGACTTAGAAGTACAACCGTATCACCGCCCATACGTTGCAGTTTGGCTTGAAACACCAGAGCGCAAACACGTTACAACGCTTGCACTTTGGGTGCAAAAAGCAGAATGGTTTAAAGACTTACGCCAATGGTGGCGTAAAGCCGGTAAAAGCGATGCCAACTTTGACGGCATTAGCGGCGCAACAAAACGCGCAGGTACTTACACCATAAATTGGCAAGGTAATGATTTAGACGGTAACCCAGTAAAACCAGGTAAATACTTACTAAATATTGAAGTTGTACGCGAAGAAGGCGGCAGAGACTACACCCGCGTTGAGCTCGATTTAACTAAATCAGGCAAACTAACAATTGATGGTAAAAACGAGTTTTCTAAAAGCTTCGTCACTGTAAGCACTAAGTAGCTGCTACTTAATCATTTGAATTTAAGGAAATACAATGAAAATTAATTTATTAAAAACGGCATTAATCGGCGCATTGAGCTTATCTGCTTTAGTGTCAACTTCAGCAAGTGCACACGGACGTTGGTTACTACCTTCGCATACATCTTTATCAGGCGATAAAGCGCATTACGTAATGATTGACGCTAGTATCTCTAACGAAATGTTTGCACCAGACAAAGCCTTTAAACCTAAAGAAAAAGGCGCCGAGTACGACGACACATTATTAATGGCACTTGCGCCTAATGGTGAGCCAGTATCTGAAACCATTCGTGCTTATTACTTAAAGCGTAAAAGCTCAGCTGCGGTAAGCTTAACAGAGCAAGGCACTTACCACATTGCAATGACCCAAAAGCCAATGTACATGACCTTCTATAAAAACGAAGAAGGTAAGCGCAAGCGCGTATTTGGTAAAAAAACAGAAGCCGAGTTACCTAGCAATGCAAAAGATGTAACCACAACGAAGGTTGTTTCAACAGTAGATACATTTGTAAGCCGAAATGGCACCTCAAAACCTGCACAACTTGGTTTAGGCCTTGAGCTTAGCGGTCCAACGCATCCAAACGATTTATTTGTAGGTGAACAAGCACGTTTTCAGTTACTACAAGATGGTAAATCTGCTGGTGAAGGCGTTGAAGTAAGTATTTTAAAAGGCGACACACGCTACCGTAACGAGCGTGGCGAAGTAAAAGTAACGACCGATAAAGACGGTATGTTTACAATTACGTGGAAAGAGCCAGGCCTATACCTAATCGAAACCTCTAACAAGGTTACCGTAAATGAAGAAGGCGTAGATGCAGGACGTTATGCATTATTTACAACGCTTGAAGTTGCCCCTGAATAATTTAAATTACTAAATTTAAAAAATTGAAAGGCCAAGCATTTGCTTGGCCTTTTTACGTCTTACTAACTTTTATCTAAAATCCCCTTGAATTCGCAACCATTCGACACAAGATTGCAACTACAACGATCCAAACGCCTATATCACGCGTAGACAGTGACCTTACTTGTTAACAACTTAGAATATCTTAGATAGTTTTTATCTTTGCACTAGGGTAGTCGCTTCTATATGATGCGCTCCTTTTTAAAATCAATAGTCAGCAGCCCTCAAGGGAATCAACATCATGTTAAAGCCATTATCAGCCAAAAAAGTAGCACTTAGCCTGGCCGTTTCTTCTGCACTTAGTGCACCCTATTCTTCTGTATTTGCTGCAGAACAAGATGTTCAAGCCGAAAAAAGCATTGAAGTGATTTCAGTAACAGGTACTCGCCGTAGCTTACGCAGTATTGCCGAAAGCTCAGTACCTGTAGATATTATTACCAGCGGTGATATGCAAAGTACGGGTCAGCTAGAAATAAGCCAAATACTAGCAAACCAAGTACCTAGCTTTAACTACCCAAGTGCCACTATGGGTGATGGTACTGACCATGCAAAACCAGCTGTTTTACGTGGATTAGCACCCGATCACACATTAGTACTTATAAACGGTAAGCGCCGCCATGCCGGTGCGCTATTAAACTTAGCAGGTGTTGTTGGTCGAGGCTCTACCGCTGTTGATTTGAACATGATCCCAACCTCTGCAATTAAACGTGTTGAAGTACTTCGTGATGGCGCAGCCGCACAGTACGGTTCTGATGCAATTGCTGGGGTAATTAACATTGTACTTAAAGATGCCTCAGAAGGCGGCAGCGTTAGCGTAACGTACGGTAAATACGATACTCAAATGGCTGGCGTACCTCAGCTAGAAAGCACCTACGCAGATGCAAACGGCGACTTAGCCTTTAATACCGGTGGCGACAGAGAAGTAAACGACGGTGCAACACGCACTGTTAGCGCAAACTCTGGTTTTGCGTTATCTGATAACGGCTTTGTAAACGTATCAATTGAATACCGCGATAACGACTCAACGCAGCGCTCAGGCTTTGACCCACGCGAACAATACAGCCGTCTTGATGATGGCAGCCTAGACCCACGCGAATTTACTATCGATCGTTACAACCACCGTTTTGGTAAAGCAGACCTTGAAGATTACGCGTTGTTTTACAACATGGGTTACGACTTTGATAACGGCTTAAACCTTTATTCATTTGGTAGCTACTCAAAGCGTGAAGGTAATTCAGGTGGTTTTTACCGCCGTGCAAAAGACAGCCGTAACGTTTTAGAAGTGTACCCAGATGGATTTTTGCCGCAGATTGAAACAGACGTACAAGACTACTCATTTGCACTGGGCTTAAAAGGCGAAACTAACGACTGGACATGGGATGTAAGTACCAACTACGGCCGTAACGACTTTGGCTTTGGTGTTGTAAATAGTATAAACACATCACTAGGTGCCGACAGCCCAACCGAATTTGACAACGGTGCATTGGTTTACGATCAGTTTTTAGTAAACGCAACAGCCAATACCACACTCGATTTAGGCTTACCTGATGACGTATTTTTTACCGTAGGTACTGAATACCGCCACGAAAGCTACAAAATAGAAGAAGGCGAAGAAGCGTCTTACATCACCGCACTTGATAGCGACGGTAACCCAATTGCAGCCGGTGGCGCGCAAGTACTTGCTGGTTTTGGACCAGAAAGTGCGACTGACGAAAGCCGTCATAACATCGCTTTATTTGTTGAGTTTGATACCTACTTAACAGAAAAATGGAACGTCGTTTTAGCGGGTCGTTATGAAGATTACAGCGACTTTGGCGACACATTTACCTCTAAACTTGCCTCGCGTTACAGCATTACTGAAAACCTATCGCTGCGCGGTGCAATTAGCACCGGTTTCCGTGCGCCATCTTTAGCGCAAAGCTCGTACCGCCAAATCTCTACTGTACTTGAGAACAACCAACCATTTGAAGTTGGTTTATTCCCAACCGATTCAGCCGCAGCGCAAGCACTCGGTGCTCAGCCGTTAGATGCTGAAGAGTCAGTAAACGTTACTGCGGGCTTTATGTACACGCAAGGCAGCTTTAGCTTAACCGTTGATGCGTACCGTATTGATATTGATGACCGTATTGTATTGTCTGAAAACTTAGAGGGCGATGCCGTAGTAGAAATACTACAAAATGCAGGTGAGCTAAATACCGAAAGCGTACGTTACTTTACCAACGCTATCGACTCACGCACGCAAGGTGTAGATATAGTTGCCACTTATAACCTAGATTTAGACAACTTAGGTGATTTACGTTTAAACGTAGCAGCTAACTTTAACGACACCGAAGTAACGCACGTAAACGACAACCCAAGCGAGCTAAACTCACTAGGTGACGACTACGTAGTGTTTGCACGTCGTGAAGTAGGTCGCTTTGAAGAAGGCACGCCAGATAGCAAATGGAACCTATCAGCAGTGTGGAACTTTAACGAATGGCAAACAACGCTTCGTGCCACACGTTATGGTGAAGTCGCTGATATATCAACTACAGCTGATCGCGATGAATACCTAGACCCTAAATGGATCACCGACCTAGAAGTGGCATACCGTCCAGACGAATATTGGAAATTTGCCGTTGGTGCAAACAACTTGTTCGATCAGTACCCACAAGCCACCGTGGATAACATTGGTTACTCTGACTTTGGTCAAATATTCCCGTACACACCGTATGCACCTTACGGATTAGACGGGCGTTTCTTATACGGTAATATTACTTACAGCTTTTAATTTAAATTTAAATTTAATGAGTTAAATTAAAATCCGATATGGCATGCCATATCGGATTTTTTATATTTAAAAAATAGTAATAAAAATAACCATCCTAGCTATAATCAAATAAATTCAGCAATAACACCTTCAACATAAATTGCTAACTTTTTATTATTATTAAATTTTTTTTATATGATAAATTGATTATTAGGTTAATTTAGTTGCTAGTAAGTCATCAAAAAACAACTTAAAACGCCTATAATTAAACTAAGTACGCATAAATACCGTCTTTCTTTGGAGTGAAGTATGAGCTATAAAAACTGGTCAATATCAAAACAAATTGGTGCCCTAGCATTCACTTTAACGTTATGTATTTTTAGTTTAGTGGGACTATCTACCTATTTAATCTCGGCTAATACACTTTCTGAAAAAAGTGAAACTGCGATTAAGTCTGAAATAACCGCTATTTCAGATCTTTTAGAACTCCAATACGACAGCCTACTTGCAATAGCAAAACGCAATGCGACCGTATTTAAAGGTATGTACCCTGGTGAATTTAAAAAAAGCGATCAAAAAGTAATGGTCGTAGATACTATGGTTCCTATTCTTTTACATGATGGTGCACAGGTTAATAACAATATCGATATTGTTGAAAATTACGCTAAATTAACCGGAGGTAACGCCACGGTATTTATGCGAGATGGGGATGATTTTTTTCGTATTACTACCTCTTTAAAAAAGAGTGATGGGCAACGGGCTATTGGCACATACCTAGGAAAAAAACACCCAGGCTATCAGCCTCTTATGAACGGTCAAAGCTATGAAGGTTACGCTAAATTATTCGGCAACGAGTATATGACTGTTTACCAACCAATTAAAAATAAACAAAACCAAGTAATTGGTATTTTATACATAGGTTTTAATATAAACGATGCACTGGCATCGCTGAGAGAGTCTGTTAATAAAATAGTAATTGAAGAAAGCGGTAACTTATTTGTTTTCAGAAATACAAATGATGTAGTTATAGCGGGTAAAGAGGCCGCAGTTGACTCAAAAGTGAACTCCAAAGCACTTGATGGGCTTAATCTAGAGGCAATTAAAAAAGGTCTGTCATTAAAATACAATAGTGAAAATAACACCCCGATGTTTGCTTACAGTAAAACGGTACCTGGGTGGGATTGGACCTTACTTGGTCGTGTAAAAGAAAGCGAACTCACTGAAGAAAGCATAAAACTAATGGTAGTTAACAGCATAACGTCTGTTGGGGGGATCCTTGCTATCTCAATTTTACTTTTTTGGGTGCTAGTAAAAACACTTAAACCATTAAGACAGTTAACACGTAGCGTTGATGCATTAGGTAAAGGTGATTTGTCACAACATTTTTTAAATACCAACACAAATAGTGAAAATGAAATAGACCAAATTACCGCGAGTGTAAGCAGCATGTCGGTTGAACTCAAAAAACTAATACTCGCCTTACAAAACTCTGTAGTTGAGCTGGAAAAGCAAGCGGGCATCTCCAAAAAAATTGCACTCACTAACGGCAAAGAAGCACATGCAATGATGGGGCAAACAGATCTAATAGCCACCGCCATCGAAGAAATGTCAGTATCCATTAAAGATGTAGCCAATAACGCAAATGAAGGCGCTCAACGAACCCAACAAGTTGATGCAGAAGCTCAATTAGGTCGAACACAATTAACCCAAGTTGTTAATGATTTAATGCAACTAAGCCAACAGTTAAATGATAGCCATAACTCTGTAGAAAAAGTAAACACCGCGAGTAACGAAATAAGTAAAGTAACCGAAGTAATTAATGGGATTGCTGAGCAAACAAACTTACTAGCACTTAATGCAGCAATAGAAGCGGCAAGAGCTGGCGAACAAGGTAGAGGGTTTGCAGTTGTAGCCGATGAAGTTAGAACATTAGCGCAGCGCACTCAAAAATCAATTTTAGAAATTAGCCAAACAATTGAACAGCTACAAATACAAGTTACCGCCGCAACTAAACAAATGGAACAAAGCCGTCAGTTGGGTATTAAATCAGCTGAAGAGGGCGAAAAAACAGGAGAGCAACTTAACTTAATCACTCAAAGTATTGGTGATCTAACTCGCTCATCAAATAATATAGCTGAGGCAACAGATCAACAAAGCACCGTTGCTGCAGAAATCACTCAAAACCTACACTCTATAAGCCAACTCGCTAAAGAGGGTGAGTCTCGCACGCAAAGTACTGTAAATTCGGCAAGTGAACTAATGACATTAGCTGAAAAAATTAAGCAACAAATAAGCTACTTCAGAGCACATTAATACCACAGTTAAAGTTTCTAAATTAAACAAAGGATGCATCGCGCATCCTTTTTTATTAATAGTTAGTTATTTTAACCACTTATTAGTATTTAAACTTTCATAAAAAACCACCACCATATATAAAACAACAGCTTACATTTCGGCCTCATTTTTGCTCTATATTGTTTATATAAATACAAACAAAAATACAAAGGACTAAACATGAGCTCATCAACTGTATCTAACATTACAAAACCACTTTCACTTATTGGCGGCATTTTATTATTAAGTGGCTGTGTATTTCACATATCGCCAAGCGTTGCCTCAGTAAAGCAAACTCAACAGCTATCACTGCCAAGCAATAATCTTGAATATTTAAATGTATTAAGCGGTGCAGGTAGCCTTGAAATAAAAGGCTCAAAAACGGCCACCAGCATTAGTGTTGATGCCACTATTTACACAGCCGACATTGAAGACGAATACGAGCTAACGCTGGAGCAAGACGGTAAACAAGCAAAGCTTGTTGCCCAAAATAAAAGCCGTAATGGTATTAGCTTTTACAGTGGTCAATCTCCAAGTATTAATTTAGTGGTTACTGTGCCAAGTAATCTAAATTTAGATATTGATGATGGCTCAGGCGACATTTTAATAAATGCTATGCAAAGCAATATTGATGTAAAAGACGGCTCGGGGGACTTAACTATAAGCGGTGCTAAAAACCTAACTGTTGACGATGGATCAGGTGAAGTAAACTTTGAAAACATCGCGGGTAATTTAGAATTAACCGACGGCTCTGGCAGCATTCATGTAAATAACGTAAGCGGCAATGCAACTATTGACGATGGTTCTGGCGAAATGCTCGTGAGCAACATAACCGGTTCGCTAAACGTTGAAGATGGATCGGGTGATTTAGTGATAAGCCATATAAGCGGTGCTGTTAATGTTGATGATAACTCTGGCGACCTGCTTATTGAGCATATTGGTTCAAGCGTAACAATTGAAGACGGTTCGGGTGATATTCGCGTTAATCATGCAAAGGGGCTGACTATTACTGAGTCGGGCTCGGGCGATGTAAGTATCGATAATATTAGCGGTTCAGTAAAAGTAGCTGACTAACTTTATTTAAGCGTTATTCAACTGCCATTTAATATACTTTATGCCCTATCAATCTGGGCATAAGGCACTTCCCTCAAAGTATAAATTATTTAAAAGCAGCACTGTTTCACGTTAACTATTTCCTAAAATAATGAAAATTTACTTATTTGATTTATTTTTTTGCTTTATAGCTAATTTCGGTACATATTAATATTCAACTTTTTAAAAGGATATTAATACTATGAAATGGAAACTCTTAATTCTAATCACTACTCTATTCACGCTTGTTGCATGTGGCTCTGGAGGTTCAGACTCCAAAACAGTAACTAAACCGCTCAGCACTAACACAAAGCCTATTGCAGTTATTACTACCGAGCAATCGGAGTTTAAAGTAAATACCACCCTCGTTTTTAGCGCAGCACAAAGTAGTGACCCCGATGGCGATGCACTCACCTATCAATGGCAATTAACCAGCAAAAACGAACAAGTAGAAATACCGATTACGGTTAATAATGAAAGTACCGTTGAGTTTTCAGTATCTGAAGCACAAGAGTACCAATTAGTATTAACCGTGAGTGACGGCAAGCTTTCAAGCACACCTGCACAAAAACAACTCACCGTTACTGCAAATACCCAACTAATTGCTAACGCAGGTAGCACACAAACCGTTAAACAAGGTGATGTTGTGCTTTTAAATGGCGCGCAAAGTAGCACAACCAGCGGCGCCATTAATCAATACAAATGGCAATTTATTACCAAGCCCGTAGCAAGTAATGCAACGCTTGAAAATGCGACTCAAGTTAAAAGCCAGTTTGTTGCCGACGAAATAGGCGAGTTTAAAGTTGAGCTTACCGTTACTAATTCACAAGGTGATACAGCAAGCACTGTCGTACTCATAAAAAGTGAATCGCTTAATTCTAACTCATCGCCACAAGCGGTTATTAACGTAGAAAACAATACAATTGCCCCAAATGAAGTTGTTACGCTTTATGGTAACCAAAGTACTGATCCCGATAAAAACGATACGCTTAGTTATGCTTGGGCAATTACATCAAAACCCGAGGGCAGCACGCCAGCTCTTTCAAACATGCAAAATCATACCGCTGGGTTTTCAGCGTCAACAGCTGGAGATTACACGCTTTCACTCACTGTTACCGATCAACAAAACGAAAGTGATACCGCATCAGTTACTTTAACTGTTACCACAAGTAATAAAGCCCCCGTTGCAACACTTGAATCCGAACGTGATATTACGTTAAACGAATCTACCACTTTGCAGTGCCAACAATGTAGCGACCCTGACGGAGATACACTGAGCTATAACTGGCAGTTACAAGCTAAGCCTGTAAAGAGTGCATCACAACTGACTAACAGCACATCAGCAACACCCTCTATTGTTGCCGATAAAGAAGGCGACTACGTTGTAGTACTCACAGTGTCTGATGGGCAATTAAGCTCAAACCAAGCAACCTCAGCACTACATGCCAGTAGCAATAAAAAGCCTATCACTTTGGTAACTTATGAAACCTCTATAACGGTTGATGAACAAGTTTTACTTGATGCTTCCAATAGTTACGATCCAGAAGGCCAACCACTAAGCTACCAATGGGAAATCATTTCGTCGCAAGGCCAAGCAACGCTTAGCAGTAATACAATATCAAAACCAACGTTTAGCGCATCAGTCGAGGGGCAAGTGGTTATTTTGTTACGCACTAACGATGGCGTGCAGTACTCCGACACAAAAACCCTAACAATTGGTGTAATACAAAATGCACTGCCAGTAATTAGCTTCACGGGGGAGCAATCACGCTACGATGTAGTGGGCAATGCAGTTAAATTTGATGTAAGCCAAAGTTACGACCCAGAAGGAACCACTCTCGATTACGCTTGGACACTATCAGCCCCATCAGGCTCGAGCACCAGCTTAAGCAATGCAAACCAAAGTATTACCGAATTTATCGCCGATATGACAGGTAGTTACACGCTAACCGTTATAGCAACTGATGCTGATGGATTTTCAAAAAGTGTGCAATTTTCAATTACAGTAACCAACTCTGCACAACTTACCGGTCGCATTAAAGGGCTACTCACTAATGTGCAAAAAGCGGCTATAAGTAATGCACAGCTAACAATTAATGGACTGCAGTACACTACCAACACAAACGGCTTTTTTGATGAAGAGGTTAATTTAGCACAAGGTGAAAAAATAACGATAACCACCGCAGACGAAAGACTCGCAACAGGGGTATATAACTCTGTAGCAATTACGCAAAGCAACTTTACTGTGGATATAGGCCAAAATAGCATGCCCGTTTTACAAGCTGTTGAGGTTTCGGTATTTGTGTGTGCTGAGTTTTCAGGCCCCGACACCGTTAACTTACGCTTTAACATGGTAGATACACTTTTAGCGTCAGATAGCTTTCAATTTAGCTTTGATCAAACCAAACCACTTACTTTGCAAAAAAGCGGAAGTACTTACCTCGATAGCGAATTGGATATCGACCTACCTGCATCAGCAGAGTTTGAAGTAACAGCAATTGAAACAAGCGTTGAAAATACAATCAGCTCAAACATTACTATTTACCATTCTGATTCAGGCCAACCAAGCTCAGCAATTATAAGTATTTGTAATATTTAGCCCCCCAAATAAGCCCTTCAACATAAAGTGCTATTCTTAGCCCAGTAGTTATAACCATTAGTGTTATAACTACTGATAAATAAGCAACTTTGAGCCATATAATCCATTGTATTTTATAAGCAGCTAAGCCATTCTAAAAGCCTTGATGTTATTAGGATAAACGCGTGTTAGAAATTGCTTTAATTTACTTAGCAGCAGCCATTGTAGCTGTCCCTATTGCAAAACGAGTCGGACTTGGCTCAGTATTAGGTTATTTAATTGCCGGTATACTCATTGGCCCTTATGCGCTGGGTGTTGTGGGCGATCAAACCGATGTAATGCACTTCGCTGAATTTGGCGTAGTAATGATGCTGTTTTTAGTGGGCCTTGAGCTACAACCTTCGCGCTTATGGACATTGCGCCACTCTATTTTAGGGCTTGGCGGCTTACAGGTTGTGCTATCGGCAGCGGCTATTTTTGCGTTTTGTTATTGGTTTTTTGCCATGCATTGGCAAACCGCACTCGCCATTGGTTTAATGTTGGCGCTCTCCTCTACTGCTATTGTGTTGCAGAGCCTTGAAGAAAAAGGCTGGCTAAAGCAAGAAGCCGGACAAAACGCGTTTTCGGTATTGCTGTTTCAAGACATCGCAATTATTCCTATTTTAGCCCTATTGCCACTGCTTGCATTTGCCCCGCAAACTAGCACAAAAGAAATCAGCGATTCGATTATTGCGAGCTGGCCTGTATGGCAACAAGTATGTGTATCGGTTGCGGTTATTGCCGCTATTATTGCCGGCGGTAAATATGTATCGGCCCCGTTATTTAGATACATTGCCCAAACGCACATGCGTGAAATATTTACTATTTTTGCACTGTTTTTAGTGGTCGCTATTGCGCTGGTTATGCAAAGTATTGGTTTATCGCCTGCGCTGGGTACTTTTTTAGCGGGTGTGGTACTTGCCGAGAGTGAGTTTAGACACGAATTAGAAGCCGATATAGAACCCTTTAAAGGCTTACTTTTAGGATTGTTTTTTATAACTGTTGGCGCATCAATTAACTTTGAACTGCTATTTAACGAGTTTAGTACTGTTATAGGCTTAGTGGTTTTACTCATTGTGGTTAAAGCCTGCATTTTATTTGCCCTTGCCGTTACCTTTAAAATTAACAGTAAACAGCAATTATTATTTGCCTTAGCGCTTGCCCAAGGGGGTGAGTTTGCTTTTGTACTGTTAAGCGTAACCACCACCTTAAGTATTTTAACGCCCGAGCAAACCAGCCTTGTTACCTTAGTTGTGGCGGTATCAATGCTAATAGCGCCGTTATTACTTATGGTTTATGAGCAAATACAAAAACGCAGCAGCAGTGCTCTGCCTGAGTTTGATAAGCCAGAGCAAATTAGCACCGCTAAGCACGTAATTATTGCGGGCTACGGACGTTTTGGCCAAATTATGGGGCGTTTACTGCACGCGCAAGGCTACGAAATAACCGTACTTGATCACAGCCCTAGCCAAATAGAATTACTACGCCGTTTTGGCAATACCGTATTTTATGGCGATGCCGCACGCCAAGAACTCCTTGAAGCCGCAGGCGCGCACACCGCGCAAATGCTGGTAATTGCAATTGATAACCCCGATAAAACCATTGAGATAATTAAGCTCGCGCATAAAAACTACCCGCAGCTTAAAATAGTTGCTCGCGCAATCGACCGCCGCCATGCGTATCAGTTACTTAATTTAAAAGTAGATGCGTTTAACCGAGAAACAGTCGACTCTGCTATTAACCTTGCCGTAGAAGCACTCGAGTTACTAGGTAACACTAAACAAGATGCAGAACGTGCTGGTAAACTATTTAGAGACCACGACCGCGCTGCAGTACTGCAACTTGCTGCGTTATGGGGAGACGACGCCAGCTACGGCGTAGCCGTGCGCCAACGCATGGAAGATTTAAAACAAGTTCTGCAACAAGATAAACAAGCACAAAGCGATTTAAATACCTGCGATAGCGGCGATTGCGAAGACGGCTTAACAGAAGTAGCGAGTAAACCTAAAAAGCCTGATGATGCTCATCTTGAGTAATTTAGGTAGTCGGGTTTGAGTTATTAGAGATAATGGTTTTGCCTCGTTTAGAGGCAAAACTTCTAAATAATTAACTTTGTATGTTACTCAACTTCAACGAATCCACCTTCGTCTCCTTTGAATTTTTCTTTATTTATATTGCTCAACTCTTCAAGCTTTTTATCTCGCTCATCACTCATAGGCCAACCAGCCTCTATTAAACCTAAAAAATATCCAAGGGAAACCCAACCAACAACCTTTATTGAGTCAGCTTTAAGCCACTTTTCACCATCCCAGTTAAGGTAATCGTAAGAACCGAACCCAGTTTTATAACTAGACGCAACAAAATATAAACCAGGCTGAACGGGATTTGAATTTTCGACCCAATCTACCGGCACATTCACTTTTTTCATTATTTTATTCTCCACACTTTTTCCTTGTGAATATAAACCAGTAGGCCACAGCCACAATAGCTGAACTATAAACATAGATTAATAACACCCCATGCTCTGATTTAGTGGCTAACAATACTATGAAAGTGGGTACTAAACTTAAAGGGAGTAAAAAACGAAGTTTGAATTTATTAAAATGTTGAAGCAACAAAGCTATCGGCAAACCATAAAAAAGAGTTAAAAATGCAGCTAAAAGCCACCCAACAAAAGCCATTATAATCCAAGTTTCAAAGCCTGTTGTAGAGACAACGTAACCAGTAGCAAGCGAATAACTATATAAAATTAGAAATGCCACTAATAGTGCAGGAAAAACTACAAATGGAGCCATACAACAAGCCTGTATGTTTTTTCGTGTCTTCTGACTAAATGTTTTCATGGTAAATTACTCAAAGAGGCTTTACTGCCTCTGTATAAAAAACTGATGAATGAATTTAAGTATTCTATCATTTCACTTTAGAAAGCATTTCAATGGACTTTTATTAGTATCAAATAGTGTAAGTTAATACCAACTATAAATATTATATAGCTGATGGTGTGTTTTATAAAATGGGAAAGTGTTTGCAGTATTACTTGGGCAGGAATGGCTTAAATTAATCTACTTGTAGCTCATAACCACCTGCCATTTTCAGCTATGAGCTACTACATTTAAAAACGCTAAAACCTAGTGATGATGTCCGCCTTGAATAGCCTCGCCCTGCTGGTTGTAAAAACCTGTTGCGCTGTGTTCTATAAAACCAAGGTTTATCATTTTAGCCAAAAATGGGTCGCCTTCGTTATCGCCAATGTCGGCGTAATCGGTGGTTTGAAAGCGATCCCACTGTGCAAATTGAGCAGTAATTAATGGCATCTCAGTGCTTACATTATTAAGGCTAAGTAAGGTAGTTGTTTGGCTTTTTTTGTTACTGATACTAAATGTTTTTACTAATTTTGAATGCGTAAAAAAGGCAAGGTTAAAGTCGTTGCCATTTTCGCTCAGTGTATAGTTTTTTACTTCATCGCAGCCGCTGCCTTGGGTGCTTACTAGGGTCATTTTTTCGATTAGATGGTTATCCACCAGCTGGTTTTTAGCACTCCAGTTTTGTACGCCGCGTACCTCAGATGGTTGGTATTCAATACCGCGTTGCTGGGCATTAAAGTAACGTATTGGTCGTATTTGATTATTAGCTAAGTGCTGCCAAAGCTCGGTGATTACTTCACTTTGATGCGCTACTTGCTGGTTGTTTCGCCAAAGGGTAAGTGACTCGCTACTTTGCTGCGCTTTATGGCTGTTGGTAATTTTATAATCCGCTTTTAAATGCTTGGCATCAATATCACATTGCGAGGCAAAGCTACTTGTACTTACAAGCGTGGCAATTATTAATAACGCTTTTTTCATTTAGCTATCTCTTATTTATATTTCAAGTTTATGGCAATAACATAACGATTATAAATGTCAGTTTAATGACAAAAACCCCGCACAGTATGCGGGGTTTTTTATTTAGATATATTTAACTAAATTTATAACTAGCCGGTATTTATTGCGCTAGTTTTTCGTCTGCTGTTTTTACAAAGTCAGCTGCAAAGTCCATTACATGGAATAAAAAGCTTTGCTCGTTTGTGCCTGTTACCAAGTGTGCACCTGGGCCCATTGCATAAACGCCAACATCTTCACCGGCATGTGTTTCTGAGCCCATTGGTACCAGTGCTTCTTGATGAAAACCAGGTGTTGTTGTATCAACATCTGTTAAATCAACACGCCCTGTAACCGGTGCAAAGGCATAACTTGCATCGGCATCTGTCTCGCTACCTAAGTTTCTAAAGCCACCACCATTGGTGTAACCAACCGTTGTATAAGGCATATCATCGGCGGCGAGGCTTGGCTCAGTTTCGCCCACGGCAACCACTTTACCTAAAATTGGGTTACCGCGTTTAGGGTAACCGGCAATGGTAAATACATGGCTGTGATCGGCTGTTACAACTATTAATGTTTCTTCTGGGTTGGTGTTTTCCATCGCCACTTTAACGGCTTTAGCAAGCTCAATAGTGTCGTTTAACGCGTTATAAGCGTTACCCGCATGATGCGCGTGGTCAATTCGACCCGACTCAACCGTTAAGAAAAAACCTTGCTCGTTGTTATCAAGCACGTTTATTGCTTTTTCGGTCATTTGTGAAAGCGAAGGTTCGCCTGCAACATCGTTTGCACGGTCAGCTTCGTATTGCATGTGGGACTCGTTAAATAAGCCAAACACTTTAGTGGCGTCGTCACTTATTGCATCAAAACCGGTTTGATCCATTACGTAAGTGCCGTTTGGATATTGCGTTTTCCACTCTGCAGTTAAGTCGCGGTTATCAGTTCTATCCCCTTCAACAGCACTTACTGCATCGGCTGAATTAAACGTGGCATCTTTTGGTAAAAAGTGACGACGACCGCCGCCCATTACTACGTCAATACCGTCTACATCAACACCACTAAAGCGTGCTTCTAGGTTGGCTTCAAAGTTAACCAGTTGCGATGCAATATCTTCACACGTTGCGGCACTTTCTGGCATATCGGAGATATCTTCCCAATTACGCTCTGCCGATTTAGCATACGTTGCAGCTGGTGTTGCGTGAGTAATACGCGCTGTAGAAATAATTCCTGTTGCTTTGCCTGCAATTTCAGCAAGCTCTAACGAGGTAACAAGTTCGTGCCCTTTGCCTGATGCACAATTACCACGCTCAACCGCTTCATCAATACCAATAACGCCTGCGTCGGTTTTAACGCCCGATGCCATTGCGGTCATAGTGCCTGCCGAATCTGGCGTTTGCGCATCTACGTTGTATGTTTTTACAAAGCCCGAAAAAGGCATAGTTTCAAAGCTTAACTGGTGATCTTCACCCATTTCGCCCTCTAACTGACCCGCTAAAATACGTGCTGCGGTTATGGTAGAAATACCCATACCATCGCCCACAAATAAAATAACATTTTTAGCTTTGCCTGATTCAGTAACAATGTTGCTGCTGGCTGTTTGTGCAGCACCTAATTTTGTTTGTGCTTCACTAAACCACGTATTGCTAGTGAGCGAGGCTAACTGCTCACTTGTTAACGACGTTGCAGGTGCATTACACACTAAATTAGTTGAGTTAACTTCGTCGCTGTCTAGCACGTCGTTATTATTGGTATCTGCGCCTACTTGAGTCTCTACACCGCCATTAATGCACTGATCAGAGCCCACTGCAATAGCGTTATCTACTGCAATAATATTATTTTCATTTTTGTTATCGTCACTCGAGCAACCTGCTAGCGCGACCATTACTGCTAAAGAAAGTACTGTTAATTTGTTCATGTTAGCCGCCATTATTGCTGAGTTAGTTCAAGAGCTTGATTAATTAGATGAAACACTACGTTTTGTTCAATTACTCCTTGTGCTAGCTGAGCACCGGGGCCTTTTGCATGCAGTGAAATATCTTCACCCGCGTGTGTTTCTGAGCCCATTGGTACAGTTGCTTCTTGGTGAAAACCTGGGGTCGTTGTATCAACGCCATTTAGCTCAACACGCCCTGCAACAGCAGCACTTGTGTAACTTGCATCCGCATCAGTCTCACTGCCCAAGTTTCTAAAACCTAAACCATTTGCGTAACCTACTGTGGTGTACGGCATATCGTCGGCAGCTAGGCTTGGTGTAGTTTCGCCTACTGCAACTACTTGACCCAAAATTGGATTGCCACGCTTAGGGTAGCCTGCAATAGTAAATACATGGCTATGATCGGCGGTTACTAAAATAAGGGTTTCTTCTGGATTGGTGTTATCTACCGCTGCTTGCACGGCTTTAGCAAACTCAATGGTGTCGTTAAGTGCGTTGTATGCATTACCCGCATGGTGCGCGTGGTCAATTCGACCCGACTCAACCGTTAAGAAAAATCCGTTATCGTTTTTACCAAGCACTTCAATTGCTTTAGTAGTCATATCGGTAAGCGAAGGCTCGCCCGCTACATCATTTGCGCGGTCAGCTTCGTACTGCATGTGGGATTCGTTAAATAAACCAAATACTTTAGTTGCGTCATCTGCAATTGAATCAAAGCCTGTTTGATCCATTACGTACGTAGCATCTGGGTATTGTGTTTGCCACTCAGTTACTAGGTTGCGCTCGTCAGTACGGTCGCCTTCTATAGCGCTTACTGCGTCTGTTGAGTTAGCTGTTTCATCTTTTGGTAAAAAGTGACGACGACCGCCACCCATTACAAAATCAAGACCGTCTACGTCGGTCCCTACAAATCGTGCTTCTAGGTTTTTTTCAAAGTTAACCAGTTGCGATGCAATGTCTTCACAGCCACCCGTTACGGCATCTTCTGGCATATCTGATACGTCTTCCCAGTTACGGTCAGCCGATTTAGCATACGTGGCAGCAGGAGTTGCATGAGTAATACGTGCTGTAGAAATAATACCGGTAGATAGCCCTTTAATTTCAGCTAATTCGGTCGCGGTAATTAGCTCATTACCTGCTACTGTTGAACACACGCCGCGTTCAATATCTTCATCTACACCAATAACGCCCACATCGGTTTTTACACCCGAAATAATAGCCGTCATCGTGCCTGCTGAATCGGGCGTTTGAGCATCTACGTTATACGTTTTAACTTGTGCAGAGTATGGGAACTCTTCAAAGCTTAAATAACCTTCTTCGCCAGATTGGTTATTACGCTGCCCTTGCAAAATGCGCGCGGCAGTAAGAGTAGATATACCCATACCATCGCCCACAAATAAAATAACGTTTTTAGCTTTAGTGGCTTGTGTAGCCTGCGCTTGTGCTGTTTTTGTTGTTAGTTTAGTTTGCGCAGCGCTATACCAGCTGCTGTCTGTTTGGCTTTGCGGTAGTACATCAGCATGGCTCACTGCGCTAAACGTAAACGTTAGCGCGATTGCCGCAGCGACTTTTTTAATTTTCATCCGTAATTCCCATTGTTTAGTGGTTATTTTTTTGAAATGTGTAAACACAAAAAAGATCAACCGCTGCACTATAGAAAACAGATGTGACTGATAAAGGTAATTTTAATGAAAGTAAAATGACTAAACTATTACAAAGATAAGTCACAAAAAAAACGCAACGTGTAAAACGTTGCGCTTGTAGGGAAATTATTGAGGGAGTTATTTAAATATTAAAAACGTGCTTTAAACGATACTCCAAAGTAGCGCTCAGCATCACGTGGTATTTGGTAACGGAAGTTATCGCCACTGTAGGTAGTTGCGTAGCTTTCATCTGTTAAGTTTTTAGCAATAAGCGACACTCTAAACGCGTCATCTTTAAACGATAAACCCACACTTGCGTTTAAAATACCGTAATCTGGTAACAAAGCGGCTGGGTTAAATTCGCCTACGTTGTCTGGTAGGTCTGAGTATTGCTCGTCGGTGTAAATGTAAGAGCCGTTAATATGTACGTTAAAGCCATGGTCGGTTTCAATAAAGTAGTCAGCCGTTAGTGAGTATTTTAAATCTGGCGAAAATGGTACATCTAAACCTGAGCGGTCAGTACATGAACCTGCGGCTACCTCTGCCGGACAATTAAACTCGTCAATTTCAGCTTTAATGTAAGCAACACCACCGGTAAGCGTTAGCGACTCTGTTGCAGCCCACATAAAGTCAACTTCAACACCTTGCGTACTTACATCACCCGCATTGGTTAAGCGCGTAATACAAGTGCCGTCTGAACAGTCAAAGTTGTTAGCTTGAAAACCTTCAATTTCGGTTCTGAAAAGCGCCATGTTAAATACAAATTCGCGGCTTGCGTATTTGTAGCCTATTTCATAAGCGTCAGACTCTTCAGGTGCTATTTCGCGACTATCGGTGTCTGGGTTAAAGTTATAATAAATATTAAAACCAGGGCCTTTGTAACCTTGCGAGTAAGTACCGTATACCATTTGACCATCGCCTAAATCGTATTGCATACCTAAACGACCCGATACGTTGGTTTCTTCGGCTTTACCTTCATCATCTGTATTAAGTGTTGCTGGGCGCACGCCTACACCGGTGCGGCCATATACATCATTACTTACACGGCGATGCGTGTACGACACTTCATCATCGGTGTAACGAATACCAAATAATACGCGTAAATCTTCAGATAAATCGTAAGTACCATCGGCAAAAGCGGCCCAGTTATTAAATTCTGTGCTCATAAAAGCAGTGGCCGATACAATATCGTTTGCGTTACAGCTAACACCTAGGCCTTGTGTGTAACCTTCTAAATCAGCAAGCGCTGTATCAAGCTCAGCGCCCGATAAGTTATTTTGCGCGTAATACGCCATTGCAGCGTCTAGTTGGCCACCGTTATTTTGACAACTTGCGTCACGGGTAAAGTTACGTTGCGAGTCCATGTTCCAGTAAAATAAGCCAGCCACATAGTTAAATGGCCCAGCTAGGTTTGAGGTGACTCTAAATTCTTGCGAAAACTGATCCCATTGCTGTGCACCTAAATCGTGTAATTGAAACGGCGCGTCAAATACCGGCTCGCTGCTGTCGCCAGCAATAGAGGTAAAGTCGCCTTCACGGTACTCTGTGTTATCCCACGAACGCTGTGCAGTAATTGAAGTATATGTATAGTCGCCAATTGTTTTATCAACCTGTACCGAAAACGCGCTATGTTCGTCAATTGTGCGCGACTCGTAGTCGTGATCAACGCTGCGTTGGTCTAAATCAATATCGGCTACGCCATCAACAATACCGTTACTATTTGGTACTGATTTTGAATCTGGATTACGGCCACTTGGTAGTGCTTCTAAGTCGGCACAACAATCATCGTCAGCGTTATAAAATTCAGCAATAAATTTTACGCTTAAGTCATCCTCTGGCTCGTATTTAAATACAGCACGTGCACCTTCACGGTCGTAACCGTTTACTTTTTCGTTGTTGTAAACGTTATCAATGTAACCGTCAAATTTACCTTTAAATACCGTTAGGCTTGCCGCTAGGTCGTCGGTTAAACCGCCGCTTATAACGCCTTTAAAACGGTATTCGTTATCTTGATAAAACGAGGTTTCTACGCTGCCTGTTGTGTCGTACGAGGGATCTTTTGTTGTTATGTTTACCACACCTGCTGAGGCGTTTTTACCAAACAATGTACCTTGTGGCCCGCGTAATACTTCAATGCGGTCTACGTCGTATAAATCGGCAAATGCTTGACCCGAGCGCCCAAGCACCACGCCATCAACAACAGTTGCTACACTTGGCTCGGCAGCAATACTAAATGAAATAGTACCAATACCGCGCACTGTTAGTGCTGAGTTACGGGTTGTGGTGCCTTTTCTAAAGCTAACCGAAGGAACAAGTGACTGTAAGCCTTCCATGTTATTAGCAAAAGCTGAATTAATTTGATCGCTATTAAGTACCGATACCGCAACAGGTACTTCGTTTAAACTTTGCGTTCTTTTTTGTGAAGTAACGACTATTTTTTCAAACGTATCGTTTTTAGCTGTTTCTGTTTTTTGTTGTTCTTGTTCGGTTTGCTCTTGCTGCGCATGTACCTGCGCGCTAAGCGCTAAACCGGTTGTCATTGCTAACGTGACTGCCAAGCTTAAGACGGACTTTTTAGCTCTCATGTCATTCTCCATATTGTGCGTGTGTGCTGTGTGGTACCGCGCTAGCAATTGTGTGTGTTGCTAATAAAGCGGTGTCAGTGTGTGATACTTTCCTTAAAGCTCTTATATCTTATATAAGAGCTTTAAATTTAAACAAACTATCTTACTAATGCAAACATTATGTGAATTAAATGTGATTTAAGTTTGGTATACAGAATATAGCCGCAGGTTATGCGGCGTTTTTAGCACCAATACGCGCTAAGCTATTTTCGTAACTAACCTGCCAACGACGTACACTCCACCAGCTAAGCACTAAGGCTGTAGACCATACAGCAGCTAAACTTGGTACAAAGTACACACTGGTTCCACCAACCAATCCGAGTGGCGAAAATAATATATATAAGCTAACAATCAAGCTTACTAATACAATTGCGCAAGGTAATGCGTATTTCCAAGGGTTAAGGTCTACCTCAGCTTTGCGTGTAAATTGCCATGGTGTTTTAAGTGGTTTGTAGTAACCAATACCCAGCATTATCACCAATTCAATTAAGAACAAAATGGCGTAAATATGAATAAAGTTAATGTCTACATCCCATACAAATTTAAGCAAGGTGTAGGCAATAATATGGAATATAATCGCGACTTTAGCGCCCAGTGCAGGTACTTTTCGAGTAAACAAACCTACCAATACAATTGTGATGACCGGAATGTTGTAAAAGCCTGTAAACACACGAATTATGTGCCATAAACCTTCAGGTGCGAACATCAATAATGGCGCAGTTATAAACGACAATATGGCAATAACAATACTAGTAATTTTGGCTACTTTTATAAGTTGGCTGTCTGTTACCTTATTTTTTTTCATTGGCTTATAAACATCTAAGCAAAATAAGGTCGCCGCGCTGTTGAGCAATGAATTAAATGAGCTAAATACAGCACCTAGCAATACGGCCAAAAAGAAGCCAGATAAATACTGTGGAAGCACTTCTTTTACCAAATGTGGGTAAGCTAAATCGATAGTTGGCAGGCTTTCGTGTTTATAAAGATGGTAAGCAATAACGCCAGGGATCATCATCATAAACGGTACTAGCACTTTAAAGTACCCTGAAAACAACACCCCTTTTTGACCTTCAACTAAGTTTTTAGCGCCCAATGTACGCTGGATCACATACTGATTAGTGCCCCAATAAAACAAATTAGCTAAGATCATCCCTGTAAAAATAGTGCCAAATGGCACGGGATCATCGCTACTACCAATAGCATTGAGCTTTTCTGTGTCGGTGTTTACTAGGGTGCTTAACCCTTCTGAAAAACTACCATCACCCAATGCAATTAAGCCCAGTGTTGGTACTAAAATACCAATGATAAGTAACCCAACACCATTAATGGTATCTGAGACCGCAACCGCCTTTAAACCACCAAATACAGCATAAATAGCCCCAACTGAGCCCACTGTAATAATGGTCACAATTAGGCTTGATTGGTAGCTCATATTTAATAAGGTGGGTACATCAAAAAGTCTAAGTACGGCAATTGATCCTGAGTACAAAACAGAAGGGATCGTTATAAAACAATACCCTACCATAAATAAGATCACCGTCATGCGTCGTACGGTATCGTCAAAACGATCCCGTAAAAATTCAGGTAAGGTAGAAAACGCGCCCGCTAGATAACGAGGCAAAAAGATCAACGCCATAATGATGGTTGATACTCCTGCGGTTACTTCCCACGCCATTGAGCTTAGGTTGTAACCATAGGCTGAGCCATTAAGGCCAATTAGTTGCTCGGCCGATAAGTTAGTGAGGATCATTGACCCTGCTATAAATGTACCTGTTAACCCACGACCCGCTAAAAAGTAGCCATCTTGGGTGTTAACTTCCCCTTTGGTTTTTTGGTACGAGATATATCCCACCAGCGCCATAAACGCCAAGCACGATAGCAGTGTCATGGTAATGTTCATACCTTCCATCTTGCGCCCCCTTTAGCTTACTTTACTCGGTAAAAAGTAAGCTAATATCTTTATTATTGTGTGTTGTATGTGTGTTGTGTGTGTTTTTTATTAAGCCGAGTTTTATTTAGGCCATGCTGTTAATTGGCTCATGTCTTGTTCTGTGTGTTGAACCTCTGGGCCAAGCATTAGGCTGTCGCCTTCGCGTACAAATACTGCCATTTCTTCAAGTGCAAGTGTGTGTTCGTAGTACTTACCACCTTCGTAAGATTGTTTATCAGGAAAGCGAATCCAGTTGCCTTGTGGTAAATAAAACTTCACTTTACCGTTTGGCACGACACACGGCACTACTAACAATTTTTCACCGCACATAAATTGCTGATCAAAACTATGCGCTAGCACATCATCAGGAAATGCTAAAACCATTGCACGCTGAATTGGTAAGCCAGTTTGCTGTGCTTGTATGGCACTTTGCTCTAAATAAGGAATAAGTTGGTAGCGCAGTTTAAGCGCTGCAAATACCGCATCACTTGCTTGCTCTGTGTAAGACCAAGGTTCGCGAGGACCAATACCGTGTAAGCGCATATGTGCGCTAAATACCGACGCTTGTGCCCAGCGCACGTAAAGTTCTGCGTCGCGGGTGTCTTTGTAAAAACCACCAATGTCGGTTGCAAAAAATGGCCCGCCCGACATGCCCCACGCTAAACTGCCACGAATGCTTGCCGCTAAACCCTGCCAATCGGCCTGTGGGTCGCCGCCCCATTGTGCAGGAAAACGTTGGCTGCCAGTCCATGCTGAACGGCTAAACAAAAATGGCCCTGTTTTACAGTATTTTTCGGCGGCCTCAAAAACGCAGCGGTTATACAACATGCTGTAAACGTTGTGTAATCTTATGCCGCTGTCGCCACTGTGCGATACCATGTTTTCGTCTTCTAGCTGTTCGCCAAAGTCTGCTTTTATCATATCTACGCCAAGCTCAAACAATGGCTTGTGCGATTCGAGCCAGTATTCGTAAGCGTCGGGGTGAGTAAAATCTAAAATACCCGACTCTGGTAGTGGTGTAAGTACTTCGCCAAATGGGCTTAAATCCCACTCGTATTGATACGCTTTACCGGTGCGTTTATCTTTTATAAGCCAGCCATTTTCGGCCGCTTTAGCAAATAATGGGTTATTTACCGAGATCATCGGGTATTCCCATACGCAAATTTTAAAATCCATCGCTTTTAGTTCATCAAGCACTGGTTTTGGGTCGGCGTAACGTGTTGGATCCCATTCAAATGCAAAGCGGGTGTCGGTGTCTTGCCATGCGCGGCCATCAAGAGTAATTACGTCGCACGGCATATTTTTAGCACGCACTTCGCGGGCAACACTCAGTAATTCGTCAGCATCTTTGTAATACGCTTTTGATAAAATAACACCAAAGCTCCACTGCGGTGGCACCGGTGCAAAACCTGTTAGCTCACAGTAACGGTTAATGCTTTGGGCAGGTGTTTGTTCTTGATATAAAAATACATCTAGCGCGTCATCTTCAACTAAACATACATATGCGCGTTGCGACCACAGTGCGTAACCTACGCCATGAGTTACCGGCGCAGGTGTATGTACAAATAAGTTCCAGCCTTCTGGGCTCCATGCATACGGTGTGTTTTTATAAGACTTTTCGGCGTTAACGCCTAGCGCATCGTGGTTGTATGAACGAATAAGTTGGCCGCGTTTATCAAGCTTTCCCCATTTTTCGCCAAGACCATACACGGCCTCATCGTAGTTAAGCTCTAAGCTTAATATCCAGCCGTTATCAGTTTTAGCCAGTGGCGGTAAACGATGCTGGCGTACAAAGTGGCCATCGGTTGCTGATTGCTGCACTAGCTCATCGTTTTTATAAAGTTTGAAATGAAAAGGGTCGCAGTAAAACTCTAGCCGGTATTCGCCACCACTTACACTGTAATCATTATTGTTTTTGCTAAGTGTGAGGGGGTATTCTGATGGGGTTGTGGTTAATATTTTAAACTGCTCGTCATGCGTGGTGCCTGCATTTAAACGTAAACCAAACTGGCTTATCGTTACGCTAATATCACCAAACTGAGTGGGCAAAACCAACACATTACCTTGTAACTTTGGCTGTGCGGTTAAGCGTGCTGGTTCTATTGCGTTCCAGTCTGGCTCACGTAATTCAAATGCATTCATGGGAGTTCCTTAACCAATTATTAGTCTTGTATAAGACACAAGTTAAATAATTGTAATCCCCATGTCAACGTAAATAAACTCAAGATGAATTATTTACATCGCATTTTTTAAAAAATGCCAGGTGCCGATGTAGCCACCAGCGATACGCCGCTCAGTCCTAGTAACGTAATAGCTATAATGCGTATCCATTTAGCGTCAACGTAAGGCGTTAATTTACGAGCAAAATGCGTAACTAACAACACTAAGGGAATAGCCGCTGCAATTAAAAACATAATGTCGAGCCCCGGCAAAGTACCAAATAAAGCGATACCTACACGTACTAACCCGCCAATAGTAAATACCGCTAATAACGTACTGCGAATAGCTTCAATAGACCAACTTTGTTTATAACACTGAAACACAAGCGGCGGCCCTGAGGTTGAAAACAACCCACCAAGTAATCCACTCACCCCTCCAGCTATTAAAAACGAACGAGGGCGGCTTTGTTTATTAGCACGATCGCGGCCAATCAGCATTAAAGCGCAGCACAGCAGAATACTTACACCTAAAATAAAGTTTAAATAGTGCGTTAAATGCGACGACATAAACTCAAGTAGCACAAAACCTATCAGCATTAACGGTATACCGGTATACAACATAAGTTTTAGCTCGGGTACTTTTACCGAACTGCGGTTCTTAACGACCACGGTTGTTGAATTAACTAACCCTAGCAAACTCACTAAAAATGTAGTTGCCGTAAGTGGCAATACATCAAGCAACGTAAAGCTTGCAACCACCAGCAACCCAAAGCCAAACCCGCTAAGAGTTTGCATTACAGTGGCAAGGCTTAGGCACAACGCCATAAGCAAAATGAGTTCAAAAGAAATACTGAGCACTTTTAATTTCCTAAGGGTGAGCTATTGTAGTGTAACGATTTGTTTTTAGGCATAATGTATATTCTGCGCCTATAAAACATTACAGCAGTAGTTCACGTTTAATTGAGCTAGCGCAAATATGCGTAAAAGGTTTCACCTATGATATAACTACAGGTGGATTAAATTTAATGGTAAATAATAATGAGTAACTCTATGTTTGATCACAAATTAAGTGGCCCAAGCTTGGCTTTTCAACCGCTTTACTTACAAGTGGCTGATTATATTAAACAGCTCATTGTTGAAAGACGCTGGGTACCTGGCGAAGCACTACCAAGCGAATTTCGCCTTGCTGAAGAATTTAACGTAAGCCAAGGTACGGTTCGTAAAGCACTTAATTTATTAACCGACAATAAAATAGTGACTCGTCGCCAAGGCGTTGGTACGTTTGTATCAGAGCATACCGCGCAAGATGCCTTATTTAGGTTTTTTCCGTTACAAGCAGACGGTAAAGGTGCCGATTTGCCAAAGGCTGAACTGCTATCGGTTGAGCTTTGTGCAGCGCCAGTTGAAGTAATAGAAGCGTTACAACTCAATAAAAAAGACAAAGTTACCAAGCTTGTTCGTAGGCGCATTCTTAATAACGAATTTTGCATGAGCGAAACTATATACCTACCACAAAGCTACTTTCCTGATATACATCAAAGTAGTGATATTCCGCATACATTGTACCATTACTATCAAACCAAATTTAACCAAACTGTACACAAAACCCAAGACAGTATTAAAGCTGTACTTGCTACAGCTGATGATGCCAAAATGCTTGCTATTAAAGCTGGCGACCCACTGCTGTTGGTATCACGAATTACCGAATCAATCGAAGGTAAGCTAATTGAATACCGCCAAAGCAAATGCCGTAGCGATCATTACCACTATCAAATTGAACTTGATTAATTAAAAGCGTGTTTAGTGCTAAAAACTCACTTTAGCGCATAATAATTAAATATTTTTTAAAGGCAGCAAACGCTGCCTTTTTGCTGCCTGTAGGTTTTTTAACCCACCCATTTACTACTTTGCTGTTAACACAGTATTGACACTGTTTGATTCGTATAATAACTTATGTCTTATACAAGACCCAAGTCATTATGCATTTTTAACAGGAATTCCCAATGAGTTCATTAAATAATATCCCTCCAGTAGGGTTCGGTTTATGGAAAGTAGCACAAGAAGATTGTGCGCAAACGGTATACCAAGCCATTAAGGCAGGTTACCGCCATCTTGATTGCGCATCAGACTACGGTAACGAAGAACAAGTAGGCGATGGCATAGCCCAAGCAATAAACGATGGTTTATGTACTCGCGAAGAATTATGGGTAACATCAAAACTGTGGAATACCTTTCATGCACCAGAGCATGTTGGCCTCGCGATTGATAAAACACTGAGTGATTTAAAGCTAGATTACCTAGACTTATACCTAATTCATTTTCCGATTGCGCAAACATTTGTGCCAATAGAAACCCGCTATCCACCAGAGTGGTTTGTTGACCCAGACGCGCAAAATCCACAAATGGAGCTGGCAAAAGTGCCGCTATATTTAACGTGGCAAGCAATGGAAGAGCAAGTACATAACAACAAAGCTAAACGCATTGGAGTATGTAATTACTCAAGCGCGCTGCTTCACGATTTAATGACCTACGCAAATATCAAACCCGCTATGTTGCAAATTGAGTCGCACCCTTATTTAACGCAAGAGCGATTAGTAAGATTAGCTAAGCAGTACGATATTCCGGTTACTGCGTTTTCACCACTGGGTGCGCTTTCATACCTTGAGCTAGAAATGGCTGATAAAACTGAATCAGTTCTTGAGCAAAGCGTTGTTAAAGCGGCTGCACACAATCATGGCAAAACGCCAGCACAAGTAGTTCTTCGCTGGGGCGTGCAACGCGGCACAGCCATTATTCCAAAAACTTCAAAACTTGCACGCATGAAAGAAAACCTCGCACTGTTTGATTTTGAATTAACAGAGCAAGAAATGGCGCAAATTTCTGCGCTTAACAGTAATCGCCGATTTAACGACCCTGGGCACTTTTGTGAAGCTGCCTTTAACCGTTTTCACCCAATTTACGATTAGGAACATACAATGTCAGCTACCGAAATTAACTACGCCTCAGTGCCAACTCAATTAACATTCGATGATTCGGTTTTTCCGTGCATTGTGGTTAATAACAATAACGCCAGCACCGTTGAAGAAGCGGTAGCTTTCATTCGCGCGAATAAAAGTGAACTGGCTACAAAGCTTCGCAGCTCAGGTGCTGTGCTGTTTCGTGGCTTCCCGGTAAATAGCGCCGAAACCTTTGATACTTTTTCAGCAGGGTTTGATTACGACAATTTTACTTATAAAGAGTCACTGTCTAACGCGGTACGTATTAATTTTACCGAGCGTGTATTTACAGCCAACGAAGCGCCAAAAGATGTAGAAATATACTTACATCACGAAATGGCGCAAACGCCTATTTCGCCAAGTAAGTTATTCTTCTTTTGTAAATCGGCCGCAGAAGAAGGTGGTGCAACACCTCTTTGCCGATCAGATAAGTTATTTAGCGCATTAAAAGAATACGACAGTAAACTTGCCCATGATTTTGAACACAAAGGCCTAAAATATACCACCTATATGCCAGCCGCTGACGACGCAACATCAGGCCAAGGCCGAAGCTGGAAAAGTACGCTAAGTGTAGAAACCAAAGACGAAGCACATAATAAATTAACCGAACTTGGTTACGAGTGGGAATGGCTTGAAGACGGCTCACTAAAAGCCGTTACACCGGTACTGCCTGCGGTAGTAACTCTTGAAAATAACGTACAGGTTTTTTATAACCAACTGATTGCCGCTTACATGGGCTGGAAAGGTGTACGCGAAAACCCATCAATCGCCATTACTTTTGGCGATGGTAGTGCAATACCCAAAGCAGGACTTGATAAAATTGTTGAGCTTTCTAAAGTATTTACCTTTGATCTTGCATGGCAAGACGGTGACGTTGCTTTAGTTGATAACGAAATGGCTATGCATGGTCGTCGCCCTTTTACAGGTGAACGTAAGCGCCAAGTATTAGTAGCACTTACCGCAGCTAAAGCGTAATGCAGCGCTTAAGCAGTAAATTAAGCTGTAAAATATCACCTTTATGGCAAGGTGCCAGCATTGCTGCAATGACTGGCCTTGCCGCCTTATTTTTGAGTGAGCATTACGGCGCGCCAGCCATGTTGTTTGCTTTGTTACTGGGTATGGCAGTCTCATTTTTGTATCAAAGCGATAGCCCTTGCGCCAAAGGTATCGATTTTACCGGCACCACGGTTTTGCGTGTAGGTATAGTACTGCTAGGCACACGCATAGCGCTGGGAGATTTAGTAACACTGGGTTGGCAAACAGCACTTATGCTAGCGGGCGCTATATTTACTACTATTATTTTAGGCGTAGTACTAGCACGCGCATTTGGCTTGCAAAAGCGCTTTGGTGCACTTACAGGTGGTTCGGTTGCTATTTGTGGAGCGTCTGCTGCGCTGGCTATCTCGTCTATTATGCCAAACAGCGAACATAAAGAACGCGACACCTTATTAACCGTTATTGGCGTAACAGCCATGTCGACTCTAGCTATGATCCTCTACCCTATCGTGGTTAATTATCTTGAGTTTGACGCCCATAATGCAGGCGTATTTTTAGGTGGCACAATACATGATGTAGCCCAGGTAGTGGGTGCAGGTTATTCGGTATCACCCGAGACAGGCGATATAGCAACTCTAACTAAGCTAGTACGTGTTGCAATGCTACTACCCGTTGTACTTATTATGATGGTTGTTATTAATCACTCAAATAAAGAAAAACACGGAGAGTTACCTAAAGTACCTGGGTTTTTAATTGGCTTTGTAATACTTATGGTAATAAATAGCTGCTTTTCAGTTCCTACAATAGTACTTGAAACCGCTAACGAACTTTCGCAGTTCTTTTTAATTGCTGCTATTTCAGCCATAGGTATGAAAACTAATTTAGGAAAACTAACCGAAGTAGGTATGAAACCCATTATTTTAATTGTGGCTGAAACACTTTGGATTGCGTTATTAATACTTGGATTTGTAATTTGGAGCTAAAGAATTACATTATTTAGGGTATATCTCAAAAAAATTAGTAGGTAATTAGGTCATGTTTTAACCAATTAAAAGCTGTATTTTGCCTACTTTAAAACTACGCACAAAAACAGGCTTAACGTATTGATTAAACAAAGCTTACCTTTATTTTAAAAGTATAAAATATCATCTTAATCATAACTAATTAGTTAAAAAAACAACAAACAAATAAAGTACTTACTCTAAAATAAATTTACAATAGGGCTTGGTATATACTTTAATTTACTGTTATCCTGCCTCGCATCGGGTTGACAGAAAACCCTATTTATTTGTAAGTACCACGTTGTTTTAGTAATAATCCTTCGCGTTATCCTCAGTTAAATGTATGTTTTCTTCCTGTTAAATTGCCTAATTTAAGGCGCACTTTTATTAATCCTTAGGATACTATTATGTCTACAACTACAACTGGTACAGTTAAATTTTTCAACGAAGCAAAAGGTTTTGGTTTCATCGAGCAAGAATCTGGTCCTGATGTTTTCGCACATTTCAGCGCAATCTCTGGCGACGGTTTCAAAACTTTAGCTGAAGGCCAACGTGTACAGTTTACTGTTACTCAAGGTCAAAAAGGCCCACAAGCTGAAAACATCGTTAGCATCTAATTGCTTTCGTTAAATGGGTTAGCAATAGCCCATTTTGAATACTAGTTTGAAAGAAGTTTTGTTTTATTTGTTAGTACCGAGTTGTTTTAGTAATAATCCTGCACGATATCCTCAAGT
>NZ_WTKX01000014.1:0-117270 GCF_011378755.1 Pseudoalteromonas sp. Z1A2
GCCAGAAAGGCGAGCTCCGAGCCTCTGACTGCCTGTAAGGGCTTTTAAATAAACATTTAATATCTACCACCACTAACAACCCATAAATTATGTTATGTTAAATTACATGGGTTTTAATAAAGCGAGCGTGATTATACAAACCAGCTCGCTTTTAGGAGAGTAATTTGGAGGTTAATTAAGCTCTGAATCAACCCAAAACTTGGTACCTTTTAATACAGCTTGTAGTGCAAGGCCATTTTCGGTTACAGAATATACAGTAACTTGATCTGCAATTGCTTCGGCAACCAGTGCACCGCCTTTATCTTCATATTTTGCTGCTGCATCAGCGTTTCCGCCAAATGCCCAACCATGTTCAATAAATCTATTTAGTGCAGCTTGGTTATGAAAAACCATTACAACGTTAAAATCTTTTACACCTAAACCAAGCCCTAAACCGGCTTCACCCATATTCATGTAAGTCGATTTACCAGTAAGGTTATTTTTAACTACGCCGTAACCGCCACCAAAACTGGCTAAAACAACATTTACGTTCGCGTTATCAAAAACAGCGTAACCAGCCGAATTAGCAATTTGTTTTTTAACATCAGGTTTTTCAGCGTATAGTTTATCTAATGTATTTGTTTTCATACTTTGTACAAGTGAACGTTTTTCGCTTGGTGATGCACTACCTGTAGTAGCACACCCAGTTAACGCAACAGTTAAAGCAAGTACGCTTAGTATAATTAGTTTTTTCATAATGTTTTCCTTAATAAGATATAGCAACCAACAACCATAGAATAATCACGGTATTAAAATAATTAGAGCTTTACTATGTCCAATACTAGACAGTATCGGACTTTAACGTTATTCTGTAAACCTATTATTTAATTGAATATTTATACATTATGCTTGTTGCTTTGGTTGATACGTTAAAACAATTAAGATATCAAATTGCCCATCTAGATGACGGTACTCTAAATTCAGAATACCCAGAACTTGCATCCTTTATACAGGAAGTTGGCTTGACTGTAACTGAATCAAAAGCCGATCTGACATTCTTATATCAGTTTTTATATGTTTATGGCAGAAAATCAGAAGCGACTTATAGCCGTTTTCGAAATGAACTTGAACGCTTTTATTTATGGTCGTGGTTAATAGCAGAAAAATCAGTATTCGATTTAAAACGTGAAGATATTGAAGCTTACGTTGATTTTATGGTTGAACCTGATAAAGAATGGGCTGCAACTTCAGTGCAATGGCGTTATAAAGATGAGCAAGGAATTCGTAGATTAAATCAAAATTGGCGCCCTTTTATGCTAAAAGAATCGACTGCCAGCCAACAAACTTTATCGGCCATGTTTACTGCCTTAAATGTATTTTATAAGTTTGCCCTACTCGAAGAAAAAACATTCGCGAACTTTGTCCCTGTTGTTAAAAAAAATAGCCCGTATTTAGTTGTTCAATCACAAATTCAAATTCCTGATACATTAAGTGATATTCAATGGGAATACGTTTTTGGTGTAACGCGTGATTTATGCGAACATAACCCTGATTTAGAGCGAAATTTGTTTACGCTTGCCTGCTTAAAAGGTCTTTATTTACGAATTTCAGAATTATCTGAGCGCCCACAATGGTCGCCGGTGATGTCTCATTTTTGGCAAGATAATGATGGATTTTGGTTTTTACGTATAATGGGTAAAGGTAATAAATTACGAGATGTAACCTTGAGTGATGATTTTGTTGAATATTTAAAACGATACAGATTATATCGAGGTCTACCTGCCCTTCCTCGGGTTGATGAATCTGAGCCGTTAGTTCATAAAATTCGCGGTCAAGGTGGTATGACCGTAAGGCAAATTAGGCGTTTAGTTCAACAAAGTTTTGATTATGCTCAGCAATCATTACTTAATGATGGTTTTAAAGATGACGCTGAACAACTTGGCGCTGCAACTGCACATTGGCTTCGTCATACTGGTGCTACACATGATGCGCAAACCAGACCGCTCAAACATTTATCAGAAGATTTAGGCCATTCTAAAATTGCGACTACCGATCAAATTTATATTCAAACAAATATTAAAGAGCGAGCAAAATCAGGACTTAAAAGGAAAATTTAATGGAGTATTTAGTAATATCATTTATAGGCGGACTATTTTTAATTTATTCTTTAACACTTCGCCAGTTAGAAAAAACAGAAGTAACAGGCCCAATGTTTTTTGTTGTTGGGGGAATATGTTTAGCTTTAATGCTACCCAACGAAGGGGATAAAATAAAAGAAGGCGTTGATCTTTTATTACCATTTATAGAGCTTACGCTAAGTATATTTTTATTTTCTGATGCAGCTAAATCAAAGTTAAGTGTATTAAGGCATAGTTTTCAGTATCCTAGTTTACTGTTGTTTGTTGCCCTACCCTTAACTTTATTACTCGGTATTGCTGTTGCTTTATTTTTCTTTGCTGAGCTTTCACTTATTCAAGCGGCGTTTCTCGCTATTATTTTAACACCTACTGATGCGGCATTAAGTAAAGGGTTACTAGCAAGTACACAAGTGCCTGAAAAAATACGCGAAGGAATAAATACTGAAAGTGGTTTGAACGATGGATTATGTGTGCCCATATTTTTAATATTTATATTACTCGCTAAAAATCCTGACTCAGCTATTACTGCAACACAAACATTAAGTGTGTTTGGCCGAGAGCTTGGCCTGGCTCTATTAATAGCTATTACAAGTATCGCTGTTTTTATACCGAGTTTAAACTTTGCAATGAAACGTCATTACTTTGCACAAAATACCAGTCCATTTTTATTACTTGGTTTTGCTATGGCTGTGTTTTCTGTCACTCAGTATTTTCATGGCAGTGGATTTATTGCGGTGTTTATTGCAGGTTTACTATTTGACAAATTTTCGACTGAAGAAGTTAGAACAGAATTAATTGAAGACTCAGAGCACATCGCAGATTTTACATCGCTAATGATTTGGTGTTTGTTTGGGTTTGTTTGTGCTTACTTAGTTATCCCGAAATTAAATACTGAAATTATAATTTACGCTTTATTAAGTACAACATTAATTAGAATAATTCCTGTTATGTTGTCACTGCAGTTTACGGCATTGAATATTAAAGAGCGTTTTACATTTGCGTGGTTTGGACCAAGAGGATTAGCATCAATTGTTTTTACATTGATGGTGATTGATACGCAAATAGAAAACAAATATCAAATAGCGACAATAGCAATGACGACTATTTTGTTTAGTGTATTTATTCACGGTATAAGTACAAAGCCAATTGCAGACAGTTTCGCTAAAAAATCTAAATAGCTTTTATAAAAATTAGTGAATTTATTGACGTGGTATCAAGGCGTTTTTCCAGCCTCAAAAACGATCATTTAATTAAGCGAATGGGTATTAATAAAAAAAGCGTAACTTATTTTTAAGTTACGCCTTTTTTTAACTTTTATTATCTAAGTACCTGTGCGAGTAATTCAATTGGGTGTTTGGGTTTAAATTTCTCAAAACGTTTAACTTGGCTACGACAAGAAAAGCCCGTAGATAAAAGTTGCTCTGGTTTATTTTTATCTACAATTGGTTTCCAACTCATTTCGTAAAGTGCACGTGAGTTATCTTGATTTTGTGCTTCGTGGCCATAAGTCCCCGCCATTCCACAGCAACCTGTATTTGTTGTTTTTAATGTTAAACCAATATCACTGAAAATTGTTTGCCAAACATTTGCTGCTTTTGGCAGTGCAGTTGTTTCAGTACAGTGACTCAGTAATGTAAATTCGGTATCAGTATTTTGCTTTGCGTTTAGTGATTTAAACGATTGTGTTTCTAACCATTCATGGGCAAGTTGCACATTAAATTCACCACGGTTATTTTCTAAAATTGTATTATATTCATCGCGGTAGCACATAACGAGTGAAGCATCTAAACCGACTAACGGTGCATTAATATCATTTAATTTATTTAAAAACTCAGCTGCATTTTTAGCTGTAACTTTAAATTCATGCAAAAAACCTTTTACGTGTTGCGGTTTACCATTTGGTTTAAAAGGTAATAGCATTGGTTTTTTGCCAAGTTGGGTTATTAAAGTAATAAAACTTTCTACTAATTCCGCTTCGTAAAAGCTCGTAAATGGGTCTTGTACTATTAATACATACTCACTTTGTTGCTCTGCATTTAATTTATTTAATAAATCAAAATCAAATTTTTGTGTTTTAGTAACACGCTTTGAAAGTGCAGGAATACTCAACTGTGGTGTATCAACATAGCCAACCGTTTTTTTAATAACATTACTAACTAATGATGTTTTAACAATTGGATTTATAACTTTAGCGAACTTTGCCATTAATGGCGCGCTATTTTCTATGTTACCAACAAGGTAATCTTTTAGCGGACGTGCATAATAACTATGATAATAATTTAAAAAGCGCGAACGAAAAGTAGGAACATCTACTTTAATTGGGCAGGCAGTTGTACATGCTTTACACGCTAAACATTCATCCATTGACGCTTTTACTTCGTGAGAAAAATCGTAAATACCTTTTCGTTTTTCGCGGCTGTGAACGAAACGTTCCCACCAGGTGATTACTTCACCTTTGTTAAGCTGCTTTTCTACTTCGAGTAAATCTACATTTTTTGACTCTTGTAAACGAAGCCATTCGCGCATTAAACTTGCGCGACCTTTTGGTGAATTACGACGATCGCCGGTTACTTTATACGATGGACACATAGGTGAATTTTCATCGTAATTAAAGCATATGCCATTACCATTACAGGTCATTGCATTGTTAAAACTGGTTTTAACTTCTATTGATATTTGCTTATCGAAGTGCGATCTCTTTTGTCCATCAACACTAACTAGTGAGTTTTCACTATCGATAGGAGTACATATTTTACCGGGGTTAATGCGGTTGTTAGGATCGAAAGCTGTTTTTATTTTACGAAGTTGCGTATATAAATGCTCACCAAAAAATTCAGGGCTGTATTCACTTCGGTAACCTTTGCCGTGTTCGCCCCACATTAAACCACCGTACTTAGCGGTTAGTTTTACTACTTGATCTGAAATAGTTCTAAGTAGTTTTTCTTGTTCTGGGTCGCACATATCAAGTGCTGGGCGTACGTGTAAAACCCCAGCATCAACATGGCCAAACATACCATATTGTAAATTATGGCTGTCGAGTAATGCTCTAAATTCGACAATATAATCTGCTAAATTTTCAGGGGGTACTGCAGTGTCTTCTGCAAAGGCGAGTGGTTTTTGACTGCCTTTTACATTACCTAATAAACCTACTGATTTTTTACGCATTGCGTAAATTTTTAGTATATCGCTTTTATCACTGGTTAACTGATATCCAATAACGCCATTAGTTTGATTTGCTACGCATTCATCTAGAAGCTTACAAAGTGTGTCTACTTTGTCTTTTATATCATCGTTTGATACTGCATTAAACTCGACCATGTTAAGGCCTTGCATATCTTTATTTGGTACGTCAGTTATTAAGTCCGATACTAAATTCCAAATGATGTCTTCACGCGCTAAGTTTAAAACTTTGCTATCTACGGTTTCTACCGATGTTGCGCGTGCATCAACTAAAAACGGTGAATGACGAAGTGCTGAGTCAAAACTATCGTACTTGATATTTATAAGGGTTTTAAATTCGGCAATCGGTGTTAGGTTTAATTTAGCTTCAGTTACTATACCTAATGAGCCTTCTGAACCTGTTATTAGTCGGCTCATGTCAAAAGTAAGTAAGTCATCACTTAGCACATGCTCTAGGTCGTAACCGGTTAAAAACCTATTTAATCGTGGAAACTTAGCTAAAATAGCTGCGCGTTCATTAACTGAAATATCTAAAACTGTTTTATATAAACTACCAATTAAAGAGTCTTGCTCGGCTATAATTTTTGCTTTGTCGATGTTTATTGGTGAGGTACACATAGGTGTACCATCGACTAAATAAGTTGTAAGCCCTAAAACATGATCGCTTGTTTTTCCGTAAACTAACGAACCTTGCCCAGATGCGTCAGTACTTATCATGCCACCAATAGTTGCCCTGTTACTAGTAGATAAATCGGGTGAGAAGAAAAAACCATAAGGTTTTAAAAAGTCATTAAGTTGATCTTTTATTACGCCAGTTTGAACGCGTACCCAGCCTTCTTCTACATTTATTTCGAGGATTTCGCGCATATAGCGAGACAAATCTACAACAATACCTGGTGTTAACGATTGACCGTTAGTACCTGTTCCGCCACCACGAGGGCCAAAAGTTAATGATAAAAATGGGTCGCGAGATGCAGTTTGCAGTGCGAGTTGAATATCTTTTTCATTTTTTGGAAAAATAACACCTTGGGGTATTTCCTGATACACACTGTTATCGGTTGAAGCAGTAATACGCGTTGCATAACTGGCATCGGTATCTCCACTAAAACCTTGGCTTGCAATGGTATTTAGGTAATTTGCGACAAGTACTGTCGCGGCATCTTGCTGTGTAATTGTTGCTATCATGACGGCGATATTTTAGGGCATTTGACTAATTATATCATGGTGATGGCGAATAGAAATTGAAGATTTTACAGTTTGTAACACTCTTTTAGTCGATTTTAATGCAGCTTAAATTATACTCAAGTTAACGAGTAATGAGGTGTGTTATATGAAAAAATTACTATTACAGATCAGTGGCGTGCTATTTATTTTGCTAGGATTATTTTTTGCGATCGTCCCTGGCCCATCGATTATATTTTTTATGGCGGGTTTATTGTGTTTTTCGTTTTACTACCCTAAAGCGCGACATTACTTATCACTTTGTCAAAAGGCGTTAACTAAATCATGTGCTTATTTAGATAAAAAATTAGCCCGTTAATTTAACTTTTAATTGGTTATAAAAAAATGCCAGCAATACATTGCTGGCATTTTTTATAGCTTACCTATTTATTACTTTGCTAATTTTTTAGCTAGGTATAACCATGTTTCTATTACTGTGTCTGGATTGAGTGAAACAGAGTCAATGCCCTGCTCTACTAACCATGCTGCAAAGTCTTCGTGATCTGAAGGACCTTGACCACAAATACCTACGTACTTGCCTTTTTCTTTAGCTGTTTTAATTGCCATAGAAAGTAGTTTTTTAATTGCTGGGTTACGCTCATCAAATAAATGTGCGATTAAACCAGAATCACGGTCAAGACCAAGCGTTAACTGTGTTAAATCGTTAGAGCCGATAGAAAAACCATCAAACATTTCTAAAAATTCATCAGCAAGTAATGCATTTGAAGGCAGCTCACACATCATGATTACTTTAAGACCATTTTCACCACGTTTAAGGCCATGCTCTTCTAGTAGTTCAATTACGCGTTTACCTTCTTCAAGGGTACGTACGAATGGGATCATGATTTCTATGTTTGCCATATCCATGTCGTTTCTTACGCGTTTTATAGCTTCACATTCTAATGCAAAACAATCGCGGAAGTCTTCAGAGATATAACGTGCGGCGCCACGAAAACCAATCATTGGGTTTTCTTCTTCTGGCTCGTATTGCTGGCCACCAACTAGGTTTGCGTATTCGTTTGATTTAAAATCAGACATACGCACAATTACACGCTCCGGTGCAAAAGCACAACCAAGCGTTGAAATACCTTCAACCAGTTTTGTTATGTAAAACTCTACTGGTGATTCGTAACCGGCAATCATGTCAGTAATTTCTGCTTTTAATGCATCGGTTTGCGCATCAAAATTTAATAACGCTTTAGGGTGAACGCCAATCATACGGTTAATAATAAATTCAACTCGCGCAAGGCCAACACCTGCATGCGGTAAGCGTGCAAAGTCAAAGGCGCGATCGGGGTTACCCACGTTCATCATTACTTTCATTGGTAGTTCTGGCATTTTATCAACGCGTGACGTTAGTATTTCAAAATCTAAAATACCTTCGTAAATAAAGCCGGTATCGCCTTCGGCGCACGATACTGTTACTTCTTGGCCCGCTTTAATTAAATCAGTTGCATTACCACAACCAACAACTGCCGGAATACCAAGTTCGCGTGCAATTATTGCCGCGTGACACGTACGGCCACCACGATTTGTAACTATCGCTGCTGCACGTTTCATGATTGGTTCCCAATCAGGGTCGGTCATATCGGTAACTAAAATGTCGCCTACTTGTACCTGGTCCATTTCTTTGATTGAATCAAGAACACGTACAACACCGCTACCAATTTTGTGACCAATTGCACGGCCTTCAACAAGTACATTACTTGTGCCATTTAATTGAAAACGTTCCATTACGTTTGAGTCTTCGTTTGAGCGGACAGTTTCTGGACGTGCTTGAACTATATATAGTTTGCCGTCGTTTCCGTCTTTTGCCCATTCGATGTCCATAGGACGACCGTAATGTTTTTCAATGATTACAGCTTGTTTGGCAAGATCTTGCACTTCTTCATCTGTAATCGAAAATTTATTAGAAAGCTCAGGGTCAACATCAACGATGTCTACTTGCTTACCATGTGCTTTATCTTCTGAGTAAATCATTTGTATGGCTTTAGAACCAATATTACGACGTACTACTGAAGGTTTGTTTTTAAGGAGTGTTGGTTTATGAACATAAAATTCATCAGGGTTAACCGCGCCCTGTACAACCATTTCACCTAAGCCATAGCTTGATGTAATAAATACAACGTCTTCAAAACCAGACTCTGTATCAATACTAAACATTACGCCAGATGCTGATTTATCTGAACGTACCATGCGCTGTATACCTGCTGATAACGCTACACCACGGTGATCGTAACCTTGGTGAACACGATATGAGATTGCGCGGTCATTAAATAATGAAGCAAATACGTGTTTAATAGCGACCATGACTGAATCGATACCGACAACGTTAAGGAAAGTTTCTTGTTGGCCTGCGAATGATGCATCTGGCATATCTTCAGCGGTAGCTGATGAACGTACTGCAAATGAAACATCTGCTGCAGTATCGCCATGGAGTTGGCTATATGCTTCGCGAATGGCTTGATCTAGGTTTGGTTGGAATGGTGTGTCGATTATCCATTGGCGGATATCGGCACCGACTTTAGCGAGTGTATTTACATCATCAACATCAAGTGTATCTAGGATGTCATGAATTTTGGCGGTGAGTCCTGATTGATCTAGAAACTCATTAAAAGCATCTGCGGTAGTTGCAAAACCACCCGGTACTTGTACACCAGCGTTTGCGAGGTTTGAAATCATTTCGCCAAGTGACGCGTTTTTACCGCCAACTCGAGGAACATCTTGCATACCAAGCTCTTGATACCAGAGAACGTATTCTTGCACGGATCTTTCTCCAAAAAAAACAAATTGTAGGTCTAACTGTGAGAGTTAAGAAAGAAAACCTTTTATAAAGGTCGTCATCATTCTACACTGGCAACAGTCCTCACGTAAACCGTGGGAAACCCATTTTAGGGATTTAAACGCAATAAAAAGGTTAATTATGAGAACTGCTTTTTATATATCAGATGGAACAGCAATTACTTCAGAGGTGTTTGGGCATGCGACTTTGTCGTTGTTTCCTATCGATTTTAATCATAAAACAATTCCATTTGTAGAAACTGAAGAAAAAGCGCACGAAATTAAAGCTTTAATTAATGCAACCGCTGCAAAAACAGGTGAAAAGCCTTTCGTGTTTTTTACTTTTGTGAATCACAATTTAAGTGAAATTATAAAATCGGCTGATGCAGTTACATATGATTTTTTAACTACGTATAGCGAAAAAATAGAAAAAGAACTCAACGTAGCTCCTGTTCCAAAAATGCATCGTACGCATTCTATCCACGAAAAAAGTTATGATTTTAGAATTGATGCGGTTAACTATGCTCTTATGAATGATGATGGCGGAAATATTAAAAACTTTTCCGAGGCAGACATCATTTTAATTGGCGTTAGCAGAAGTGGTAAAACACCGACAAGCTTATACTTAGCACTTCAGTACGGCATTAAAGCAGCTAACTATCCTATTACAGAAGAAGATTTAGATAATGAAGGTTTGCCTAAGTGTTTAGTCCCTTATAAACATAAGTTATTTGGACTGACGATTGACCCTGAGAGGCTTGCGGCTATAAGGCATCGACGTATGGCTAACTCTAAGTATGCTTCAATTAAACAGTGCCGTATTGAGGTGCGCGAAGTGGAAATGTTGTATAAGCGTCACAAAATAGCTTACTTTAATTCTACGCATCATTCTGTTGAAGAAATTTCTGCAAAAATACTGATAGAAACAGACTTGGAGCGACGTAAGTACTGACTTACTCATCAAATTTGAAATAAAAAAACCGCAACTAAGCGGTTTTTTTTGTATCAATAAATATTATTTACGTGCGTCTTTTAGTAAATCAGCTACTAAAAAGCCTAACTCTAATACTTGGTCGGCGTTAAGGCGTGGATCACACTGTGTTTTGTAACGCTGTGCTAAGTCATCGTCAGATAAACCGTAAGCACCGCCTGTACATTCTGTTACGTGCTGACCTGTCATTTCTAGGTGAACACCACCTGCGTATGAACCTTCAGCTTTGTGTACAGCGAAGAATTGACTGATCTCGCGCATGATATTATCGAAGTTACGCGTTTTGTAACCTGAAGTCGCTTTTTCAGTATTACCGTGCATTGGATCAGAACTCCAAATTACTTTACGGCCTTCTTGTTGAACTCTTCGTACTAGTGCTGGGAGTTTTTCTGGCAGTACGTCTGCACCCATACGTGTAATTAGCGTTAAACGACCAGGAATGTTATCTGGGTTTAATGCGTCAATTAAACGAATTAGGTCGTCTGGGTCCATACCTGGGCCAACTTTAACACCAATTGGGTTTTTAATGCCTTTAAAGAACTCAATATGTGCGTGGTCTAGTTGGCGTGTACGTTCACCAATCCAAACAAAGTGAGCAGAACAATCGTACCAATCACCCGATAAATGGTCGCGACGTGTTAGTGCCTCTTCGTAACCAAGTAGTAAAGCTTCGTGAGAAGTGTATAAATCGGTTTCTTTTAAGCTTGGCGCAATTGTAGAGTTAATTCCGCACACTTCCATAAACTCTAGTGCGTCTTGAATTTTATCTGCAAGTTGTTGGTATTTTTCTTTAAGTGGATTTGCAGCAACAAAGCCCATGTTCCAGCGGTTAACCTGATGAAGATCGGCTAGGCCACCTTGTGCAAATGCACGTAATAAGTTCAACGTAGCGGCACTGTGATGGTATGCAGTCATTAAACGTTGTGGGTCTGGAATGCGCGCTTCTTCTGTAAACTCAATATTATTAATAATGTCGCCACGGTAAGATGGTAAAGACACGCCATTAATTGTTTCTAAGTCTGCTGAACGAGGTTTAGCGTATTGACCAGCCATACGCGCTATTTTAACTACTGGGCATTTACCGCCATAAGTTAATACAACAGCCATTTGTAAAATTGTTTTGAATGTATCGCGAATATTAGCGGCATTAAAATCGCTAAACGACTCGGCACAGTCACCACCTTGAAGTAAAAATGCACGACCTTCGCACACGTCTTCAAGTTGTTTAAATAGGCTTCTTGTTTCTTCTGCAAAAACTAGAGGCGGAGCCGTTTTTAATTGGCCTTCTACTGATTTAAGTATTTCTTGATCTGGGTACTGTGGCTGCTGCAGTATTGGCAGCTCTCTCCAGCTATTTGGGTTCCACGATGACATAATTTTTCCTCATTCCTACATTACCTGATAAGAAGAAATTAACGTATGCAGACCCCTATGTTCAAGGACTAAATTCACTATTTTCCAATTATTTAGTTATGAGTTAAGTATAAAAGTAATTTTACTTAACTTAGGCGGTTATATAACAATCACTTTAGTTTTATTTTAAATAAAATAAAGTGATTAAAAACATACAATTAGAGTTAATTAGTTTCAATTTTAACACATTGAGAATAAATAAAGCACAAGGGTATATTATATGTATTTTACTTAAGAACACATCATACTTAAATTGCATCAAATGTAATTTTAACTTTACACGCTAAATTAATTATTAACTAACAGGGACTATGTGCAGGCCTAAATATATGATATGAGATTTTGTGTTGCTCATTTATATGTACTTTAAGCCTAGTAGAATAGCGCTGTTGATTATTCTGATGCCAGAATATACTTACAACTGACACAAGGTAATCTGCTGATTCACCACTCACCTTCCCACCCTGCCGCCAACGTTATTTAGCAAGTTGTGATAACTAAAAACTTAACTGCCAGTGATGCCTTAAATGGCTCTCATGCAACAAAAATCATGTATGACATTCTACGCTTTTGGATGATAAACCCATAGTTAAAACACGTTATAATATTAATCACTAATTAGAGAAACAACCAAAACCAACCTATTATTTAGAACTTAACCGCACCATTTTCATTTTACATCCCTCATTTATTACACTACATGGGCAATTAAGCTCTAAGCGGACTAACTCTTTAATCAATAAAACAGTACTAAATTACAGGAAGAAGTAGAACCATTTACTTCAGAAAGAACACATCATACTCTATTCCCTTTTGATCTTATCTGAGCGCCGAGTATTATTTTATTAAATATTTACTCAATGCAAAGTGCATGCAATAATATGGAATTTGTAAGATGTGTTCTTTGAGGTGTGCCGTGGTTACTAAAGTGCAAATTAGGAGTCAGTTTGATTTAATGAACGAATTAACTTTAAGGTTAATTGAGGAATTAAACGAATGTGAGTTTTCCAGAGCAGAGTACTATCAGTTACCTGATGTAAGTAATTTAGATGAAAATAAGGTTCCTGAGTCCATACTTGTCTCTAAAATAACTGGAGCGCCGGCTCAAAAGGCAATTTTAAACTCCTTTTCTGACATTTATAAAAAATCGGGCTTAAGCAGTCGCGTGTTAAAAAGGCACCCTGGTTTACTTGTTATTAAAAATGCAGATAAGCAAGCTTTAAATAATCGTATAGCACAGGTTAACAAAGCTAAAGCTAGTTTCAAAGAGTGTATATTGGCAATTGATAATAACGATGCCCGATTTGAGGCTGTTCATAATGCAATACCAAATTTAATAACACTTGCTGCTTATCGTAAGATTCACAGTGAGAGTGAATCACCATTTTCTGTTAGGTTTACTTGGATGCACAAGCACGCAACTAAAACGTTGACTAAAAAAATGGCCCTCGAAATGCTCGACAAATCGGCCAGTTATCGAAATCCAAGAATGATAGATCAGCAAAAATGGCAATCACTTGTAGCTCAAGAACAATTACGGGTTGCTAGTTTAGGTGAAAAGGAAAAATTAAGAATTCGTCGCCCTACTCGTGTAAGCCCTCAAGTTAATGTGAGATACACAGCACAAAACCGCTATCATGTGAGCGCCGCATTACCATTTATTCTGATTAATCCAGAACCAGACGTTAAACTAGGTATCTTACCTGATTATAAAAAACCCGAAGCTCATCCTCGAAAACGTGAGTATGATTTTTTAGTTGATAGGCTATATTTAGAACAAGTTGACCGATAGCTATTATGTTAAAAAGGCCACAATATGTGGCCTTTTTAGTAGATATGTACAGTATTTAAAATAACGTTTATTATTTTTCTACTATCTCTTCTATTTTATCTTCATCAATTAACACTGCATTTTCAACAATACGTTTACCGCCTTGAATCTCAATGCGCTTGTTGTGTTTGTTCAATGTAAGTATTTCATCGCAAAACTGATCAGAGGGGTGCATTTCGTATGTGTAATCAATAATGTTACCAGTTTTGTCATCTTTGACGTTTGTAATGCTGTATTCTGATATAGCACCTTTTTCAATCAAATCTTTCATTGTGGTGGTCATATCACGACGAAGCGCTTTTAATTTATTTTCCGTAATATCATCAGTTGAATAAATAGATCCATATTTTTCCATAATAGAAAGTAATCTAAAATGATACGTTTTACCTGGAGCTGCATAACGCCAAAGGTGATACAAACGAAGCATCATCCAACGCGATAATCCCCGTTTTAGTTCTTGTGCACTATTAAAGTAATACCCTTTGTATTCAAGGTTATCAATCATGTTATGAACAAACGCATTTAAGCAGGCCACACACTTTACATTGCCACCTTGACCTTTTTTACCACTAAAGTGAAGTGACGATAAAAAGTTCATATTTGACTCGTAAAACGAATCATCTATATCGGAGTTTTTAGTATCGGTTGCTGAATATTTAAATGAAAGTTTAGAACCTTGCAATGCTTCAAGTGACTCTTTAATTGCAGGATAGGGCATTGACTGCCCTACCGCTTTGAGCTCTTGCGCTAATTCGTTCATAGAAAAAACAACCGCGTATTGAATACCGGACTTAAAATTAATTTTAACTATTTTGCCTTTAGAAGCTAAACGAATAAGTGCTCGTTCTACTTTTTCTTCCCTGTCCGATGGCCAAACAAGATACTCAATATCTTCACCATCTTTACGAGTACTGACAACAGCAGGGGTAATTTTTATCTCACCATCGTATAAAATACCATCTACTTTCTCTGATATTTTACGCGTAATGATTGTTTTTTTAGGCGCTTCTTCAAGTGGCAATTTTTTATAGCCAGAGCGAACAAAACGGCCCCACAAATCATAATGATTAAACGTGTTTGAATATGCACGTAAACCATGAGCTGCATTTTCAATAGAAATTCGCACGTCTTTGTTGTCTGTAAATAGTGCTAAACTTTCGTTATCAATTGCACTTTCCACCCCGTGGATTTGGCCCCTGAGTGTATCGGGCAAATTATCTACCGAGATGTTGACCTTTCGGCTCATTGTTCTTATTTCCATTTTTATTGCGACATCTAATAACAACACATTAAACAACAAAAGTTAAATGTTTAAGTTAGTATAAAAGTGATCTGACTTTAAATAAAACGTTTAGATCACTATTATACTAAGTAATGTACATAACTTGCGATTTCAGATCATATTTTTACTAACTAGGTCATCTCAAATCGGTTTTTTACTAACTCAGCTGTTATTTTGTCCATCACAATGGCTTTATTTTAAAATTTAGCACGACAAATTCATATGAAAATTAATATCCCTGTGGATAAAGGCTTATCGAGTTAGCATAGATCTGATCTGTACCAAGTACAGATCAGATCTATACTAATTAAACGAACCTATTGACGCTAAGGTTAGTGCATAACTTTATAATTTACTTAGTAAAAAATTGATCTCAAGGGCTCTTTTTGTTCATAACCTTATGCGCAACCTGTGTATAACTTGATTTAAAAAATAAGGCTTAGTAAAAAGGTGATCTGCAGGTAGATAAAGATCTGATCTTAACCAAGTATAACGCTGATCTGCTTTTTTTTATATTGTTTATATTAATCATAATGTTATGTGTTAATTTAAGGTCCTTAACCTTTATTACCTTATATATTTAACCACCTTTAAACTTCTTTATTTATACTAAGCAATATTAAAAGTGTAAAAGTATTTTTAAATGTCTTCTTTTTAAAATGCATGTCGTCTTAAATAGTTGTTTACAGCAATTTGAATGGACATTATACTAACTGCCTAACTTTGAGGAAGAAAGTATGTCTATCAATAATAACGCGTTAAGTACCTACCGGCTTTTAAAAGCAACTGCCGAAGTAGCTGAAAAATCATTAGAAGGTCGTATTCAGCACTATCGTGCTCATCTTAAATCAGAAGAAAAAGAATTAAGAACTTATACGCAAAAAGCAGCTGCCGATTTATTAGGTTGTAATAATCGTACTTTAAAAAGACGTCATGACAACGGTGACTTTGATGATTTAAACATAAAACGCGGCGCCAATGGTCATTATGCTTACACATTAGTAAATATTTTTGCTATGGCTGATATTATGGATATTAAACCAGATCATCGTACTGGTGATGACAAACTGCAAGTTATTGTCATTAATTCTCTCAAAGGTGGTTGTGGCAAAACAACCAGCATGGTTAATATTGCAGCAGCGCTGGCAACTACAAATATTAAGCGCTATCGCATTGGAATAATTGATTTAGATCCTCAAGGCTCTTCTTCAAGCTTTTTTCCTTCAAGCGAACATGACCCAATTACTGTTGGTGATTTAATGCGTGATTGTATAGATTTGGATGAGGGCGAAACATGGCCTGAATTTGTTTCAAACTCATTTTTACCAACGCATATCCCAAATATTCGTGTACTACCATCAGGTATGGACGATTTTTATTTTGAGCACGAAACTGCAACATTACTCAAAGACACCTCAAATTATGAGCAAACTCGTCATTACCATAAGTTACTTGAAAAAGTAATTAACCCTGTTAAAGACGAGTTTGATATTATATTAATAGATACAGCTCCAACTCTTAACTTTATGTTTTATAATGCATTAATGGCTTCTACTGCGATGCTTATCCCTGTTCATCCAGAAGCTGTAGACTTTGATGCTAATAATAAATATTTAAAACGATTAGGCGAGATTTACCATACCGTTGCGGCACTTGGCCATGAGGGATGGGACTTTATGCAGTTTTTAGTAACCAACTATGTAAAAGGTAATCACTCACAGCGCGATATTGTTAAAGATGTTCGTAGTGCATTCGGTCGCCAAGTTATGAGTTACCCAATCAACCACAGCTCGGCGATTACTGCTAGCTCTTCGTCTTTCAATACTATTTTTGATCAAAAAGCGTCAGACAGCTTAGCAAGCCGTGAATCACTAATGCGCGCTCAAGAAAATATTAAAGATGTGGTCGATGAGCTAGAAATGCTTATTCGTTCAAATTGGCAGTCAACTCAATCAACACTCAATACCCCTAAGTAAGGATGTTAAATAAAAATGGCTAAAAAACGTAAAAATGACACCCGCTTAGATCCTTTTGCAACAGCTGTAGGAAGTAGTAGCCTTGACGCATTACTTGAACAAGCAAATGCTGGTGATGTAATTCGCATGCCAGCACCGAGCGATCCTGAGCGCCAAATTACACTTGTTTGCAAAGTGATCGCACACGCTGACATTGAATCTACAACTGGTGTATACGGTAAAAACCGCCGTGTACAAGCACTTCTTAACGAAAAGTCAGTATCGGATATTTTACCTGCCATTAGCGATGATGGCCGTAATCAGCACCCTGCACTGCTTTGGGATCAGGGTGATAAAAGCTTAGTCTTAGCGGGTTCTCGCCGTCGTATGGCCTGTATTTTAGGTAACGCCGATTATTTAGTACTTAGTTCAAGTGACTTTACTGAGCAAGACGCTAAAATTTTAGCTGTATCTTCAGATCAATATATCGCTCCAAGTTTATGGGAGCTGGGACAAGCTTACCAGCAAACTAAAAATGAGCTTATTGAACAAGGTAAAAAAGGATCTTACAGAGAGATTGCTGCAATTGAAGGTGTATCACACACCGCCATTGCAGATGCTATTAAAGCGTATGAACAAATACCTGCTGAAGTTATTGCACTCTACCCTACTGCGAATCACGTGGGTCGCGAAGTGGCTAAAAAGCTCATGAACGCCAAGGAGAGAGACCAAGAGACGTTTAATCAACTTGTTAGTGACCTAGCTAGTGATGAAGAGCTAAACGCCATTACAAGTGACGACAAGCGTGCAATGGCAATCACCAAATGCCTAACTGCTGAGCCTCAAGTTGCTGTTAAACGTGAAGCTGTGCTTGAAAATAAGTTTGTATCGGTACAACGTAATTTAAAAAGTGGTGATGTGTCTATCAAAATCGACAATAAAGTGATGACAGACAAACGCTTAGAACAATTAACTAAGCTATTAAGTGTCTTTAATTAGTTAGTTAAATAATGATCTGTCAGACATATGTACTTAGTTAAATACTGATCTGACAGATTGTTTTGTTAGTAAAAATCTGATCTTTACTAGCCTAATCCTACCTTAAATAATCATACTTCCTCTTCAAGATCACTTTTTTACTAACTAATCGCCCCCTTTTAGCTATTCGCTCTTGATTTATTATTATTGTTAGTAAAATTGTGATCTATAACGTGTCGTTTAATCTTTATATTTGTATGTAGTGCCTAATATTTTACGAAATTTTATACTCATTTTTACCTATAAACCGATTTTTTACTAAGCTATCAGCTCCAACCAGTTTATATCTTGTTAATAGTGCTTTAGCTCAGAGCACATAAGGCATATACTGGCAGAATTATTTTTAAAATTTAATGCTTAGAGTGACATGTCTGCTAACTTATCAAAAAATGATTTAATGGCTATTTTTGAAGAAATTAAAAATGAGCAGGCTACCCAGTTTCCTCTTTCTGAACGTTTTATTAAAAAACTTTTTCGCGAAAATGTCTTAGATAAAGGCAAAGAGTACTACAAGAAAGGTCAAATCACCTGGCTAGAGCATACCCCTAATTTTTCTGTTGTAGACTCTACCGTGCAAGTGGATAACGGATCATCATTTAACCAACGTATTGAGATCAGTAAAGTACCAACTGGTTATTCTGTTGATACACACTGTACGTGTAATGCAAAAACCAAATGCCGACATTTAGCTGCTATTTTGTTTAAGCTTAAAATAGAGCACTCTGGTGAATACGGTGAAGATTACTTCATTAATGATTGGTTTAGTGAATTAAGCGCTCTTAAAAGTGGTGATCAACATACACCGTCGCAAGTATTATTATTTGTATTAGATATTGAAAATAACAAAGTATTTTTAACACCTAAAATAGCTAATTTTGAGACTAAAAAGAATTACACGTTAGGCCGAAACCTCACAGAGCAACAGTTAAATAGTTTCGTAACGCCAAATGATTTACTCGAAAGTGATTTTAGATTATTTAGTTGGATACGTTCACAAAATGCAGTAGGAAGTATTGAGCTAAAAGGCCAATGGGGCTTTAGTGCCCTACAACAATTGATAGCTACTGAGCGCTTGTTTTTTCAGCGCTCTCGCGTGCCAATTAAAGCGCAATCTGGCCAAGCATTGAGTTTTAGTTGGGAGCAAGATAAAGATCTATCACAATTAGTTATTAAGCTTGAGCAAACCCAAAACTGGGCTTTATTAAAAACAACACCGCCTACTTATCTCGATTTAGATCATTTAAAAGCGGGTCGTCTTCGTACCCCATTGAGTGCAGACGAAATAGCGCATTTACAAACTATGCCTGCTTTGCATGACGCTAATTTTGATAGAATATACAAGCAGCTTGCCGATAACTTTGGTGCAGGTGTAATACCCCACCCTACTAATTTACAGCCAACATTGCCTAAAATCTCTAGTAATGCTGTTTTAAAAGTAACTATGGGTGATCAAGGTTTATCTCTTTCGTTGTTATTTAAGTATAAAAATAAAAACTATTTAGCAGGTGCTGCACCTGCAAGTACGATTAATAGTGCATTTGAAAATACTGTAACTAACGAACTAATTAACTTAGGATTTGAATTTTGTAAAGGGGGTTTACAAAGTGAACTGGTATTTACAAAGCAGTCTTCAATCCATTTGCATTGGCTAATGTACGAAGTATTCCCTGGCTTTAAGCAACGCGGTTGGCAAGTAAGTGTAAGTAAAGTAACGAGCCCTAATCCACAATGTGAAGTGAGTTTACATGTACACCGTGCGGCAGGGCATCAAATGCACTGCAAAGTATTGTTGTGTGACGCAAAAGCATCGCTGTTGTTTACTAATGCTGATTCGCTTTATCAGTCATTGAATCGCCAAAGTGAACTGTTTTATTACTACCCGCTTGGCCGTCAATTTGGGGTTATTAATAAGTCTGCCATTAACTTATTAAACGAATTTAAAGAACGTTTTGAATTTGTAAAAACACGTGACGAATTTAATATTCCGCTTTCGTATTTACCTGAACTAGTAAAGCACACAGCTATTAACGTAGAGCTTCACGACGATTCACTTGAGCTATATTTACAAGAGTTAAATAATACCGATAAGGCAATGCCTAAGGTTTCATTACATGGCTTAAATGACTCAGTAACACTTCGTGAGTACCAACAGCAAGGCGTTGATTGGCTTAGCTTTTTAAAACGTCATCAATTAGGTGGTATTTTAGCTGACGACATGGGGTTGGGTAAAACACTCCAAGTTATTGCATTTTTAGCGAGTACATTTAACCGCCCTCAAGCAGGCCCTACACTTATAGTGTGCCCAACTAGCTTGGTGAGTAATTGGAAAAACGAAATTACTAAGTTTGCTAAAAGTTTAAAAGTTACCACTATTTTTGGATCAAACCGTAACGATCCTTTACAACACTTAGCACAAGCGCAATGCATTCTTACTACATACCCGCTTTTAAAGCGTGATATTGCATATTATTCGCCATTATATTTTGAAAATATAATCCTCGATGAAGCACAATACATTAAAAACGATACCGCACAGGTCTCACGATTAGTTAAACGCTTAAATGCCGACTTTAAACTTTGTTTAAGTGGTACTCCAATCGAGAATAATTTACTTGAGCTTAAATCGTTACTCGATTTTGCTATGCCATCGTTACTTGGTTCTCAAGCCCACTTTAAGCAGCACTTTCAAACACCTATTGAGCGTGAAGCTGATATGCAGAGGGCTGAGCAGTTAAAAGCGTTAATTATGCCCTTTATAATGCGCCGCACTAAAGCACAAGTAGCGCAAGAGTTACCTGAAAAAACAGAGCTTACAAAAGAGTTTGAGTTTGAGTCTAAGCAAAAAGAAATGTACCAAGGCATTACACGTTCATTAGAAGAGAAGCTAATAGACTTATTTGCCGAACAAGGCGCACAAAAAAGTAAGCTTGCATTTTTAGAGGCACTTTTAAAGTTAAGGCAAATTTGTTGCCACCCCAAATTAATAGATCCAGATACTCAAGCAGGCTCCGCTAAGCTTGAATGGTTAACAACACACTTGCCGCTTATGCTAAGTCTGGGTCGTAAGATTATTATATTTAGTCAGTTTACATCGGCACTCGATTTAATAGCCCAACGCCTTGAAGAAATAAACATTAACTTTAGTATGCTTACAGGGCAAACGCGTCAACGAGATAAAGTAATCGACGAGTTTACCAGTGGTAAAACATCCGTGTTTTTAATTAGCTTAAAAGCCGGTGGAACAGGCCTTAACTTAACACAAGCAGATACTGTTATTCATTTTGATCCATGGTGGAATCCCGCAGTAGAAAAGCAAGCGACTGATAGAGCCTACCGTATTGGTCAAACTAATCCTGTATTTGTTTATAAGCTCATAATGAGTAACTCAATAGAGCAAAAAGTATTTAAAATGCAGCAAGACAAGCAAGCCCTTGTTGATGCATTATTTACTGATAAATCAATGAGCTTTACAAAGTTTGATGAGCAGCAAATGTTGTCATTAATTAAAAACTAAAAAAGATCTAAAAATTTTTGATCTTTTTATGAACTTAATTAAAAAGCGGACGTCTATCATTATGCTTGTTGATTAATTGCAGTTAACACAAGCATCATGTTGATTTCCCATTTAGTTACTAATTTTAGTAATGATTGAGCCAGCCCATTTTGAGTTGGCTTTTTTTATGCCTAAAATTTAGCGCGCAGCACTTATTTTAAAAGCTTTTATTTTTATGAACTTAATTCAAAAAGACGCGTCTACTATTATGCTTGTTGATTAATTGCAGTTAATACAAGTTTTCATGTTGATTCCCTATTTAGTTACTAATTTTAGTAATGATTGAGCCAGCCCATTTTGAGTTGGCTTTTTTTATGTCTAAAATCTAGCGTTCAGCACTTATTTTAAAAGTTTTTTATTTTTTTTGAACTTAATTAAAAAAGACGCGTCTACTATTATGCTTGTTGATTAATTGCAGTTAATACAAGTTTTCATGTTGATTCCCCCTATTTAGTTACTAATTTTAGTAATGATTGAGCCAGTTCATTTTGAACTGGCTTTTTTTATGCCCATAATTTGATTTGTTTAAATCAACCCGAATAAAAATAAATGATCTTCCGCAAATTAATTTGAATTAATTATTTTGTTATCCGGTCTACTCTAATGCCTGTTGTTATATAGCCTCACCCAATAATATTAGTTATTTTGGTGATTATGTATTTAAGTTGCAGCTTGCTCGGGCACATGTTGATTATCCCTTTGATTACTTAACTTAGTAATATTTGACCAGCTTATTTTAAGCTGGTTTTTTTATGTCTGTAATTTCTTAACTCCCCTACTTCTGTTGTTGGTTATTGGTTATGATGGCATGTCTCTAAATTTTATAAGTTTATTTTATGCTCACTCAAGTACTCACTAATATTGATTGGCTAAGCGCTGGTGCTGGTGTTGCTTTAGGCGCCCTATTTTACGGCGCTGTATCAACACGGCTTCGCAAAAAGCTACATCTACAAATAAGCGAACAGCAGCAACAGCTTTCCCTGTTACAAAACCAATTTGATAATAAAGAGCTGCAATACAGCGCCTTGCTAGAAGATCATGAACTGCTAGAACATACTCACCAAGAGCAGCGCGATGAAGCGCAGCATTTTAAAACGCGTTTTAGCGAACAAGAAAAACAAAGCATTCAATACAATCACTTTTGGCGTAAAGCCGAAGGCGAGCTGGCAGCGCTTCGTGAACAATACAATCAGCGCGATGTTGAATATAATAATATGCGCACTACCCTTGAGCAAAAACAGCAAAACTTTAGCGAGCAACTCGCGCAAATTGAGCAAAGTAAAAATACGCTCAAAAAAGAGTTTGAAAACCTAGCCAATAAAATTTTAGAAGAAAAATCACAAAGCTTTAAAACCTTAAATCAAGAAAGCATTGAGCAATTATTAAAACCAGTTCAAGGCGAGCTAAAAGGCTTTAGAGAAAAAATGGAATCAATGCACGTTGAAGACATAAAACAACGGACTGCACTTAAAACCGAGCTACTGCATTTGCAAGCTAAAAGCCAAGCTATAACAGATCAAGCCGACAAGCTCAGTAACGCCCTACAAGGGCAAAAGAAAACCCAAGGTAATTGGGGCGAGCTTATGCTCGAAAACGTATTAGATAGTGCTGGCTTACGTGCAGGCGTTGATTATAAGCGCGAAGTGTCGTTTAACACTGAAGATGGCCGCTTGCGCCCTGATGTAGTTGTGTACTTACCACAGGGTCGCCACTTAGTTATTGATGCTAAAACTTCATTAAATGCCTATACACGCTACGTGAACGCTGAAAATGATCTAGATGCTAATCAAGCAATTAAAGAGCATGTAAACGCCGTTACAGCGCGTATTAATGAACTTGCGAGTAAATCGTACGACCGCTTACCAGGTATTAACTCGCCAGAAGTAGTTGTTATGTTTGTACCAATAGAATCAGCTTTTGTAGAAGCACTCAAATATCAAAGCGATATTTACCAACAAGCAATAGAAAAAAATATACTGGTAGCTACACCCACTACCCTGCTTACTAGCCTTAATATTGTTAAACAGCTTTGGCGTTTTGAAGAGCAAACCAAATACTCAAAAGAGCTGGCAAGTCGAGCGGAGCGTTTTTATAACAAGCTCAATGGTTTTTTATTGAGTATGGAAGGCGTAGGTAAGCAGCTTGATAAAGCGAAAGAAAGTTATGATAAAGCATTTTCGCAGCTATACCGTGGTAAAGGTAATTTAATTAAACAAGCATCAGAGTTTAAAGAGCTTGGTGTATCGGTACAAAAAGAGTTACCTAGTGAGAGCGTAGAACGTGCTCAATTAGAATTAGATTAACCCTGATTTATTTTTTATTTAGTTTATGTAAGTTAAACCTTAAGGGTATTTATGAATAATAAGATTGTAGGAATTGTTTTAATCGTTATAGGTATCGCTTTAATTATGTGGGGATACGACGTGTATGATGCGGCGGCTTCGCAGCTTAGCCGTGCATTTAGTGGCGACACACCAATAGAAGCATGGGCGGGTATTATTGGCGGTGCCATCTGTGTGTTAATTGGTATTAAAAAGCTCAAGTAACCTGAACTTGAATAATTGATCTATTTAAGCAGCTATTTTCAGCGCTAACTACGTTGAATTTAGTTGCAATTTGCTGCCCTGCACATTGTTACTTGGCAAGATAAAACTCACAGAGCTTGCTAGCAATAGCATTGTGAAAGAGTAAAATACGCCGTGTATTGCAAGGCAAACCTTCAAAAATAAACGCTTCAGTAATATTTACCCTAATTATTTCAACTACGCTCGGTTAAATTAGCTAAGTGTTGCTGCAATCGCTTTGCTAGTGAGATTATTTGTGCATCTTAAATTTATTACGGTTTTGTCTACTAATTTGTACACATTTAATAAATTTAACCATTTTATGTTGCATAAATGAGTATTAAAGCGTGCACCAATTTGGAAGTATGCTTTTTTATCAAGCTATTAAAGAGCACTGTTTTGTGCATTTAAAAGGACTATACGAGTAAAGAAAATAATCAGTTTTAAATGTAAATTCAAACGTCTGTTCAGTGTTTGTTAATTTAACTATCTTATTGATAGTATTGGTTTTTATTGTCTTTTTCTTGCTTGAGTTTGGTTGTTGTTTATACTAGCTTATAGCGTAGATATTTAACCTACTCAAGGAGAATAGTCACATGGTATCTCGCAGAAATTTTATTAAAGCAGGGGCTGCTTTAAGTTTAGGCTCTATTTTTAGTGCTTCAGCTTTGGCTGAGCAACTAAAGGTAAAAATGTCTAACGGCAGTGTTATGCAAACTAAAGGCTCAATAGATAAAAGCGCTGCTCTACCCACAAACGATGTTACTAACGCTAAGCATTACCGGCCGGAATCAAGAATGGGCTTGGGCGGCCTTGCCGCCGGGAATGGCTTTAATACTATATCAAGCGATACAGAAATTTTAACAATGCTAAATGCAGCATGGGATTCTGGTATTCGTCATTTTGATACATCACCTTTTTACGGTTTGAGTTTAAGCGAAAGGCGCTTCGGTGATTTACTTCGAAACAAAAAGCGTGAAGATTATGTTTTATCCTCAAAAGTAGGTCGCCTTCTTACCCCTTCAGCAGAGCCTTTAGAAAATAGTTGGCATTGGGCTGATCACTCACCGTTTCATTATAAGTATGATTATTCAGCCTCAGGCACGCGCCGTTCAATAGAAGATACTTTGCATCGTATTGGTGTCGCCTCACTCGATATTGTCTATATTCACGATTTATCACCACAAAACAGCGATATGGGAGATGACTGGCTTAAGTATTTTGATCAAGCGGCTAAAGGTGCTATTCCTGAGCTGACTAAAATGCGTGATGAAGGAATAATTAAAGGCTGGGGTTTTGGAGTAAATACACCTCATGCTGTTTATAAAGCGCTTGATATGTCAGACCCAGATATTTGCTTACTAGCGCTGCAGTATTCAATTTTAGATCACAAGCAGGCACTTGATAAAACCTTTCCTATGCTTGATAAACGAGGTATTTCAGCAGTCATTGGTGCGCCGCTTAATGGTGGTTTTTTAGCCGGTCGTAACCGCTTTAATTACTCGCCTAAAATTCCAGGGCCTATGCAGCAAAAGTTTAATGCAATAAGCGACATTGCATCTAAACATGGGATTGATATTAAAACAGCTGCACTGCAGTTTGCAGAGGCGCCTTCAACGGTATCCTCAATTATTCCTGGGGCACGCACGGAGGAGCAAATTAAAGCTAATGTAGCCTCAATGAAGGTTACTATTCCGGATGCGTTTTGGAGTGAGTTAAAAGCTAAAAACTTGATTGAACAAAACGCGCCAGTGTAAGTTGGCTATTTAGGTGTGCTACTTAAATGCACCAGTGTAAGCACACCTATTTATAACTAATGTTTAATTAAGCCACACTTGAGAGGGTTGATTGTTGAGTGCTTGTATAAGCCCAATTAACACACTCTTGCGCTAAAATCGCGATGGTATCTAAACATGTATCGGGTGAATTAAATACTTGTTCATTTAAAACTAGCGGTATTTCGGTGCAACCAAATAGTACTGTATCGGCACCGTGGGCTAGCATTAGCTCATAACTTTGTTTTAAAAGATTATGTCCTGAGGTTAAATCTCCTGACTTAACCGCCGTTATACCTTGCATTATAAATGTTTGCTGTTGCTCGTTAGGCTCAATAAATTCAATATTGTGCTTACTAAATGCCGTCTGATATATCCGCATATTGAGCGTGGCTGTGGTCGCTAATATCCCTACCTTACGTTTGCCCGTTGCCTTTGCGCGCTTAATAACGCTTTGTACAATACTAATGGTATGCACATCAGCATTTTGCGTTAGTGCGTTGTACCAATAATGCGCGGTATTACACGGTATAACAATGCAACTTACACCTAAGCTAGTAAGTTGGTTAAAACCCTTTTTAAGCTCAAAAAATGGATTTTCATCTTCTATACCCATTAAAAAATTTGTTCTGTCAGGAATTTGCGGGATATTCCTTATAAACATAGGTATGTGCTCTTGATCATTCTTAGCAGGTGATAACGCAATTACTTGATTCATAAATGAGGCGGTAGCCAAAGGCCCCATTCCTCCCAATACTCCTAGTGTTCTAAGCATTGTTATATTCCGATAAGCTGTTACTGTATGGGTTAAATTTATCGTGTTTTTTTTGTTTTGAATAATGCTATTATTTTACTGCCCATGCTTAAATTGCATATCTTGAGTGAGTATTATGAATATAGAGAGTAAATGGTTAGAAGATTTTTTGGCCTTATCTAATACAAAAAGCTTTTCGCAGGCCGCAAGGCTTAGGCATATAACGCAACCTGCTTTTAGTCGACGAATTAAAGCATTAGAAGAAGCCGTAGGTGCAGAGCTAATAGATAGAGAGAACTTACCAATTACACTTACCTCAAGCGGTAAAATATTTCATATAACAGCGCGTAATCTAATAAACCAAATTAATAACTCAGTGAGTATGTTAGAAGAACTCTCCTCTGAAGAAATTCACTCAGTAAAGGTTGCTGCAGCGCACTCATTAGCTACGTTTTTAGCGCTAAAGCTGTCGAACTTTCATAGTAAAAGTGATCGCAAAGTAGTCCTCAATATAGAAGCCATTGATGTTGATAAAGCCACAGCTACGCTCGAACAGGGCGCATGTGACCTACTTATTGCTTTTGATAACGAACGATTAAAGTTACCTCCGTTTAGTCATCAAAAAATAGGCAGTGCAGAGTTATTGCCAGTGAGTGCCTGCAATGCAAACGGTAAGGCAATATACAATTTAGAAAGTGATGGGTTTGTACCTCACTTAGCTTACAGTTTAGATTCTTATATGGGTAGGCAGTTAGAGCCGATAATATCGGGCTCTAAACTTAAAAAAGTATTTGTATCGTCGATGACAGAGCTTTTAAAAATACAGGCTTTAGAGGGTAATGGCATTGCTTGGTTACCAAACTATGTCATTACTAAAGAACTAAAAGAGAAAAGTTTAGTTGTGGTTGGCCAAAAGCATCATTGCGTACCTATTACATATTATGCGTATCGGTACCATGCAGCGCTTCACCCTGGCGGCGAGAGCGTCTGGAATAAATTAAAAGAGCTAAATGTATAACGCAAAAAATTACTGTAAACCCCCATTACAGTAAAATGGGCGTTATTAATTTAACGCGCTCACAGTAATATGAATCTGTTTTTTAATTATATTCCTATTTTATTATGGATTTTTACTTCCATAATAATTGGGTGTTTTGTCCCTTTTTTAATTTGCTTAGATAGTGACGAATTATCCATATCATGCAGTGCTGCGGCTTTGGCAAATGAGCCTTGTTGCACTACATCTACAAATAATGTTAATTGATTACTTATCGATATATCACTGTCCTAAATCCCAGTAAGGTGTATCGCCATAATAGCCACTTGCAAAATCAACAAACGCACGTACTTTACTGGGTAAAAACTGTCTGTTTGCATACACCATGTAAAGCCCCATTGGCTCGGGTTCGTAGTCATTTAAAATGCGCACTACTTTACCTTGAGCCAGTGCTTCCCCTGCTATAAATGTTGGCTGCATAGCAATACCACCACCCGCAATGGCTGTATTTAGTAGCAAATCACCATTGTTAGCCACAAAGTTACTTTCAAGCTTTAGCTCGCTTTTTAACTCATTAACCCCAAATAATCGCTTTGTGGGTTCGCTGTGGGAATAGCGTAAATAATTATGTGACTGTAAATCTAGCAGTGTTTGTGGCGTGCCATGGCGTTCTAAATAGTCGGGTGATGCAAACACCGCTAGGTGTATAGGTGCAATTTTTTTAGCTATCAACGTTGAGTTTTTTAATACACCAATGCGCAGAGCAATATCAATACCCTGCTCTACTATATCTACATATTGGTCGGTGAGCCGTAAATCTAACTTTAAATTTGGATACTGATTTTGAAAATCAACCAACAAACCTGCTAAATGCTTAGTACCAAACGACATAGGTGCACTAATACTAAGCACACCCGATACACTTTCGCTTAAGTTGTTTAGTGAGTTTTCCATGTCTTCAATATCAATAATCACTTGCTGACAACGCTGATAATATTGATTTCCAGCCTCTGTAACACTTACTTTTCGCGTTGTACGGTGTAATAAACGCGTGCGTAGATTATCTTCCAGCGCAGAAATATATTTGCTGACTAACTGCGGGGAAATATCGAGCTTATCGGCCGCTTTTGAAAATGATCCTTCTTGCACAACGGCTAAAAAGGTCTTCATGGTGGTGAGCTTATCCATATTTAACAATACTTTGTTGATAATGTATAAATAAGTATCATATTTATCGTCAAATTAGAAACTTATATAGTGTTTATAACACGTCTATTTGTTTAAGGTTTTAGTATGACTCAGCCTGCTTTATTTATATCTCACGGCTCGCCAATGATGGCTGTACAGCAATCGGCTACGTCAGATTTTTTTGCATCATTAGGTCAAACGCTTAGTAAACCACGAGCTATTGTGGTGTTTTCTGCCCACTTTGATGAAGCGCACGATATAGTTATTACATCCGGAGATGCGCCGCATACTATTCACGACTTTTATAACTTCCCCAAGCCCCTGTATGAAATTCAATACCCAGCACTAGGAGACCCTAAGCTTGCTAATACTATTAGTGAGTACTTTTACAAAGCGGGTATTAAAACGGTGCAAAATGCAGATCAAGGGTGGGATCATGGTGTGTGGATCCCGCTGCGCTTAATGTACCCAGCAGCTAATATTCCCATTGTTCAGGTGTCTATTAACACGCGTTTGGGCGCTCAGGCTATGTATAAATACGGGCAGTTACTTGCACCACTGCGTTACGATAACGTATTAATTATTGGCTCCGGCGGGATTAGTCACAATCTACGTGAAATATTTAAAAACCCTGCTACACCTAATCGTGTTCAAATGGTTAATGAGTTTACCCATTGGGTTGAGCAAAAATTAATAGCGCAAAACACCCAAGCGTTACTTAACTATTTAAATGAAGCACCTCATGCTTTATTTAATCACCCTACCCAGGAGCACTTTTTACCTCTTTTTGCAGCGCTTGGAAGTAGTGACGGTAAAGCCGAAAAAATACATGAAGGTATAGAAATGGATATTTTAGCGCTTGATGCGTATAAGTTTTATTAAATTGAGCGTTCGTTCAAAGTAAGTTAAGCTGTAAGCAAGTACTCTAAACCAACTTAATTTATTTTATTGCGGAGCAAACATGGCAACTACACTTGCATTTGACGTATACGGTACGCTAATAAACACTCACGGCGTACTGTCCTTACTCGACGACATGATTGGCGATAACGCCCAAGCATTTTCAAATACATGGCGCGAAAAGCAATTAGAGTATTCATTTAGACGTGGATTAATGCAAAATTATATTCCTTTCTCGCTATGTACAAAACACGCACTCGATTACGCCTGCTTAGCGCACAAAACCGAGCTAAGTGAAGATCAAAAGGGGCAACTGCTAGAGCTTTATAAAACGCTTCCTGCGTTCGATGATGTAAAAGCAGGCCTTGAGCAATTAAAAGCGAAGGATTACCGTTTGTTTGCATTTTCAAACGGCGCTGCCGACGCAGTTCATACCTTATTAGAAACCGCTGGCATTAGTGAGCTTTTTGAAGGGGTAGTAAGTGCCGACGACGTTAAAACCTTTAAACCAAACCCAGGGGTTTATAGCCACTTTTTACGCGAAACTAATTCAACAGGCGCAAACACGTGGCTTGTATCAAGTAATCCGTTTGATGTAACCGGTGCCATATCGCATGGTATGCGCGCGGCGTGGATTCAACGATCTAAAGAATCTATTTTCGATCCGTGGGAAATACAGCCAAATACTATCGCAACCGACTTACTTGATTTAAAAGCAAAATTAGAAAGCGTTAATTAATTTTCTATTCCCCCTTTTGCTTATGGTATTAAGTGCCGTGGGTGTAAAGGGGGTTTACGTTTTAACTATTTACTCCCGCCTTTATTAGCTCAATTACTGTATTCATACGTTTTGCCAACGGCCTATTTCGGTGATGGCACACATAAATAGATTCACTAACCGGACATTCTAAATGATGTGTTTTTATAAGTTGTGGTTTATTGAATGCACCTACAGCATGAGCAGGTAATACCGTAAAACCCAGCCCTAAGCTTACAGGTTCTAGTATTAAACTAATTTGGTTAGAAAATCCCGTACGTGTTATTTGGTCAATATGCTCAAACTCACTGTAGTTTTCGCTTAGTAGTAGCTGCGCATGATGGCTTGCATCAGGATGAGCAATAAACCCTAGCTCACACAGGGTTTGCCAATTAGGCATGTTTATACCTGCAGGCGTTACAAGTAGTAGTGGCTCTTGGCTTATTTTATGGCTGGTTAGTTCGCTAAATGTTGGAGCTTGAGTTAAAAACCCGATGTCGGCACTGTGGTTTGCCACAGCTTGCTCTACACTTGTATTGGGTGCAAAGCGATAATCAATATTAAGCTCGGTATGCTTTGCCTGCAGCGCTAATAATTGGCTATAAAATTGTAGCCCACAACTACCAGGCGATTGTATTTTTACCAAGCCGCTGTAAGGCGAATCATCTTTTAATTGTTGTTCTAAAAATTGCCATTCCTTTAATAACAAGCTGCCTTGTTGATACAAGTTTTGCCCATGTACGGTAAGGGTAAATTGTTTGCCGTGGCGCTCTAATAGCGCGCAGTTTACTTGCTGCTCTAGCTTTTTAATGTGCTGACTTACGCCCGATTGGGTCATAAAAAGACGCTCGGCGGTTTGGGTAAAATGATTTACCTCAACCAAAGTACAAAACGTATTTAACCATGTTGGATTTATCATTACAAAACGTACTCAAAACGATGACTAATGATAATTTTACTTAATGTTGGTCGATTCGTAAACTAACTCCATCAACTAGCCACAAGATAAGTCACAAGTTAAAGAGGAAGCATTATGAGTCATACATATCCACGTAGTTTTTCGCACATTGGTATTTCGGTTCCCGACGTTGAAAAAGCAGTCGAGTTTTACACTAAGGTTATGGGTTGGTACACAATAATGGAACCGACTTTAATTACCGAAGACAAAAGCCCAATTGGCGAAATGTGTACAGAAGTATTTGGCGAAAAGTGGGAAAAATTCAAAATAGCGCACCTATCTACAGGGGATCGTATTGGTGTCGAAATTTTCGAATTTAAAAACCAAGAAAACCCAAAAGACAATTTTGAATACTGGAAAACAGGCATCTTTCATTTTTGTGTTCAAGACCCTGATGTAGAAGGTTTAGCCGAGCGTATTGTAGAAGCTGGCGGTAAAAAACGTATGGAAGCCCCTCGTTATTACTACCCGGGTGAAAAGCCGTACCGCATGATCTACATGGAAGACCCGTTTGGTAACATCCTTGAGATTTACAGCCACAGCTACGAGCTTATATATAGCGCAGGCGCTTACTAAACGTACCTAGTTTAAAGCGCTTAGCTAAAAACAAAGGCCGCAGTATTTATTACTGCGGCCTTTTTGTTTCAGTTAAAGAGTTTTTAAATACACTTCACCGTCTTCTTATTCTCTATAACTTGTTTTTGCTTAGCTTGTGCAGCATGTTTTGCCCTGAGTTGAAAATATTATCAACCTCCAGAAAAGCACTACCAATCGAACTGTGTCCTAGTGAATTTATGAACGACATAACACATATGTCAGGAACTTTTTCTCTTATCCATAAACAGGCTATATGTCAGTACCGCTGAGATTAAAAAACAAAATATTACGCTTAATGTAAATAATATAAAGTTTTCATTTTTTGATATAGCTCCTCCTTTAAGGAGTATTTCACCGCTATTAAGTGCATCTATTCCTATATAGATCATCAACGGAATTACAAAAAATGCATTGCTGAGCTTAATAAGTAAGTCCTTTGATGAAAGACTTACTAATTGAGAAGCATCATGCTCTTCCTCTTCTCTATTTAATAGTTCGGCTTTTAATAGCTCAAAGCGTTCAGGGTACAAAGCCCTATCAATAGACGTGATAGCTTCTTGCAATTCAGTAATAGAATATTCTGAATAATTTGGTTCCATCTATAAAACCTTCTCCAGGGCCTAGCGCTTACATAAGCGGAATAATATAGTTGACTAAAATGGTTTTAGGAACAAAAAACAGCCAACTATAATTTCATTTGATATTTACGTTAGGTTTTTTCAGTTAAATGTATATAAAACAATTATATATAGATAATGGGCCAAAGTAAGAATATGGAAGCTACTAGTTTAAAGTGTCCATTTTTATATGAATGTGCTTGTGCTGAAAACCAACTTAATAAAGCTCCAATTACACATAAAATCTGAAGAATGTTACCAAACCAGTGTTCATTAAGAAAACTCATAAAACTGGTGTTTTGACTTGCAAATATAAATAACAAAAGAGCTGAGGTACCAAATAAGAGACAGCTTCTTGATTCTGAAAATTTTAGTAAGAATAGGCTAAAACCATCTTCCATGTTTTCACTAAAAATTGGATGCTTCTTAGAACTCCATTTAACATCGAACGATTTTATAGGCCTCGAATCGAGCATACTTCTGCCGATGTCACGCTCATTTTATACTTTACACAGTTTTAACAAATTACCTAAGATATTGCTATCAAAAGCTATTTAATATCTATAAGCAAAGTTAAGGCATATAAATGCGCATTTCGCTCATTTCCTTGATTATGTAAGTAAGCAGCAGTTTGGCTGGCTTAATAGGTATTACAAGTATATGATATTGATAATTATTTGCATTAAAAGGTTTTGAAAGGTGTGTATGAAAAAGTCTATGTTAACTCTGGCGTTAGTTACGGGTTTGAGTGGTTGTAGCACAACAACTGTGCCGCCTGATAAAAGCTCATCGCTTTATTACACTGCGCTTTATAATGCACAAGCAAAGCCTGTTAGCTCTGTATTATTAGAGCCCAAGCTATTAAATGCCGATGTGGTTTTAGTGGGTGAATGGCATACGCACCCGGGTGTGCATTTATTTCAGGCGGAGTTATTTGAGCAATTAAGCAAAAGTAATAAACGCACAGCACTGTCGCTTGAACAATTTAGCCGCGCGGATCAGCCTATTTTAAACCAGTATGTTAAGAGTGAAATTGGTGAGCAATATTTAATTGATAACACCCAAGCGTGGCCTAATTACAAAAGTGATTACCGTGCGTTGGTAGAGCTGGCTAAAGCGAACAATAGCGATGTAATAGCTGCAAATGCGCCAAAAAATATAGTCACCTGTATTGGCAGGCAAGGCATAAGTTACCTAAATAAACTTGATGAAACACAGCAGAGCTTCATTGCAGCCGCTATTGATACATCCCCCAGTGATTATAAACAACGTTTTATGGCGTCAATGCACCACGGCTCACCGAGTCAAAACGAAAACTATTTTGCAGCACAAGTTACATGGGATGAAACTATGGGGGAGTCTATTGTTAACTATGTAACAGCGCATAAAAATACGCAGGTAATGCATATTTCGGGCGATTTTCATGTAAAAAATGGCGAAGGTATAGCGCGTGTTATTAAGCGTTTAGCGCCAGAGTTAAATGTTGTTTGGATATCGCCGGTAACAAGCGTGCAAGCTAATCAAACAGGGTATCAGTTGCAGGTTAATCCTTTGCCACCCCGTTATGTACAAAAAGAACATCAACAAGCGGCTTTTAAAGCTTTAGCCAAACGAGGCGAGCAAACGCATTGCCAATAATAAAATAGGGTGTATTACACAGTGTTAGTGCAATACACCCTTTGATATTTATTTAAGCGTAAATGTGCCTTTCATCATGGCGTAATGCCCAGGAAAAGAGCAAAAATACGTGTAGTTAGTCCCTGCTGTTAAGGCGCTAATATTAAAAGTAACTTGCGCTGATTTGCCACCGCCAATAATGTCGGTAGCGGCAAGTACGCGAGTATCGTTAGGCTTTAAGTAGTGGTTACTAAGCCCTGCTGCGTTGCCATCGGTTATTATAGCTTGCATGTTTTTCTCGCTAGCAAGCACCCAGTTATGGCCCATAACATTGGCGGGTAATTTACCTACGTGGATAGGGCGTGTTGTTCTTTGATGGTTGAATTTGCAGCAGTGTGTTTGGTTTTTAGGCAAGGCAGAGCCTATGAAGTGTGGTTATTCCACATAAATAGGCGATAACGCAGCATAAATGCCAAACATGCGCTGCCCTTCGGGTTCTGCCTAGGGGCGATAAACTCTTTGTTGCTCGATTTTTACTTAGCCCACTAGGTTACAAACCTCGCGCCGCGATTTAATAGCCCCTAGATTGAACAAATTTCAATCCGCAAAGCTCAACACGCCCAAAGCTTTACGGTTACTTTTTTACAGCTTTTAGGAGCGCTTAGCGTTTTAGTTGAAAACTGCATCATGTCGTTTGCATCAAGGCTAAGTGTGCATTCGTCCGCATGTGCTGCATTGACACTAAGTAGTAGTGCAGTACTTAGTAAAGCAATTAATTTTTTCATACTGTTTCCTCTGTATTAGCTAAGTTGTTGCGTGCTTGATTGGTTAACGTAACCAGCGCTTTACGTACCTCTAACGGGCTGTTGCACTGGGTTTTAAAATTAATAAAGTAATTACGCTTTTGGCTTTGTATATAAAAACCAGTGGGTAATAGGCCGCTCATTATTGGGGTGTTATCGGCTACGCCGTAGTGCTGCATTAATATGAGCGACATAGCATCTTGGTGATCTTCATTCATATGGTTAATCATGCTTTGCTGTTGGCTTTCATCCCAGTTTTTTGCCTCGCCCTGCCACTCGATTTGTTCAAGCCAAAATATTTTGCCAAAGCCGGCAATGTAACGCACTCGCACTACGTCTAATTGCCATAACTGAAAGTCGTGCGCATTGCGATAGCTAGCGGCTTCGGGGTATAGGGCAATATAGTTATTAAGTAAAGTGTGTGCTTGCTCACTTGGCACAATAGAGCCATCGCCTACGAGCGTTACGCGGCCGTGCTCGTTTTGATCGCCGTAGTCGGCGGCGTCAAATATGGTAAGGCTCATACGAGAGTCGTGCTTTAAGTTTTTAGTGTGCTGGGCTATATCGCTAATAAAAAAGTAAACACGGCCTTGTTCGTCGCACATATAGGGGGTTACTGAGCCAAACGGGTAGCCGCGTAAATTATTAGAAATGGTCGACATGACACCAGCATTGGTTTTGTAAACCAAGGTGCGTGCATCGTTTAACGCTTGCTCTCTCATAAAAACTCCTGACGTTGAGAAAAAACCATGGGTGCATCGTTATAAGGATGAGGGTTTACGTGCAGTTTCATGGCGTACATTTGTTGTAAGTTTTGTTCAGTTAATACGGTGTTTATAGGCCCACTTTGCAGCACTTTTTTGTTGTGCAGTAAAATAGCATCGGTTGCATAAAGGCTGGCCAAATTTAGATCGTGTATTGCAATAATGGCGCTGTTACCCTGCTCTACAAAGGTTTTAACGCAGCTGAGCAAAGCATGTTGGTGGCGCATATCAAGTGCTGATGTAGGCTCGTCGAGCAGCATTAGTTTTGGCTTGGCCGATTGTGTAAAGGCGTTTAGTTGCGCTAAAGTACGCGCCATATGTACGCGTTGTTGCTCCCCGCCCGAAAGCGCACTTACGCGGCGAGTTAAGTAATTACTTAAATCCATAATAGCGGCGTATTTATGTACTTTTTCGCTTTGCATTTTTAATGACTCTACATACGGGTAGCGGCCCATGGCAATAAGCTCAAATACTGTAAAATCAAACCCGACGTGGTTAGCTTGCATCATTACTGCACGCTGTGTGGCTAGGCTTTTTTTAGCGTGAGCAGCCAGCGGCTTAGCATTAAAAAGTACACTGCCTGTAAAGGAGTGCATACCTGCTAAGGTATGCAGCAAGGTAGATTTACCTGCGCCATTTTCACCAAGTAGTGCTACAAGTTGCCCTTGTTTAGCGCTGCCATTAATAGCGTTTAAAACGCTGTGATTATCAAAGCCAACGCTTAGATTGTTAAACGTGATCATGACCAACCTCGCTTATTTTTCACTATTAAATAAATAAACAATGGCGCACCCAATAATGCAGTAATAATTCCAATGGGTAGCTCTGATGGCATTATGGCAATGCGTGCTAGCCAGTCAGAAAGTAGCAATACCACTACGCCAATTAGCATACAAAGCGGCAGCATATTACGTAAATGCGGCCCCACCATTAATCGGGCAATATGCGGGACTACCAATCCAACAAACCCTATTAAGCCGGTAAGTGCCACAACCGCCCCTACTCCTAGTGCAACAAGTATAATTACATATAGTTTGAGCTTGTTGGTGTCTACCCCTAGGTACTGAGCTTGTGACTCGCCAATAAGGAGTAAGTTCATGGGCTCTTTTAACCGCCACAGGCCAATTAGGCTGATAAACAGTAACGGCGCAGCTTGAATAATCGTGCTCCAGCTTGCTCCGCCTAATGAGCCCATGGTCCAGTAATTTATTAATCGTAGCGCGCTATCGTCGGCAAAAAAGCTCAGTAGCCCAATAACCGCAAATGCTAACGCGTTAATAGCCACCCCCACTAATATAAGTGTGGTGATATTAATTTGCCCTTGCTGCTTGGCAATAAAATATACCAGCGAGGTAACACCAAGCGCCCCTAAAAAAGAGGCATAAGGTAAATACAACTGCGCGTTAAAATTAAACTGCGCGCTAAGTGCTATAAACGCCACAGCAACCATAGCCGCACCCGCACTAATGCCAATAATAGATGGATCGGCCAATGGGTTGCGGCACAGCGCTTGCGTTGACGCGCCTGTTTGGGCAAGCACCAACCCTACAAGCACTGCAAGCACAAAGCGTGGCAAACGTATTTGCATTACGACATTTATTTGCAGCGCATCAAACTGATTAAAGCGCTCGGGTGCAAGCCAAGCAATGGCTAAACGCCAATCCCACCCTGCTGGCCCATACCCTATGCTAAGTAGCGCCAAAGCAAAAATACACACAGAGGCTAATAGCATCCATTTATGGGTTTGGCTAAGTGTTACAGGGTTAAAACGGCTCAATGTTAGGGTGTTCATAAGTGGGCTTTGTACTCGTTAAGCTCATTAATTGCTGTGGCAATACGTGGCGACATGCCAAGCGAAAGTAGGCTATCCATTACAAGTAAGTTACAGGTTTGCGCCGCTTTTAATAAGCGTAGTGTAGGTTGCTCACAAAAAGCCTGCTTACCGCCAAGGCTGTGTACAACATGGGCTGGGGCTACTAAAAAGTCGGGCTGATTTATAGCAAGTACTTCGGTGTTAATTGCTTTAAAGCCTGAATGCGTAGCGCCTATATTGGTAATGCCTGCATAGCTAAATAATAAATTAGGGACGGTTTCTTGCCCGGCTGCAATAAGCCCGCGCTCATTAGCTGAGAGTAAAAATAGCGCGCTGTGTGTTTGCGCTTTTGCTTTTTCAGGTAACGATTTTGTAATGTGTGTAATAAGTGTTTGTGCTTTTTGCTTGGCGTTTAAGTCGGTACCAAGGCGTTTTATAAGCTCAAGTAGCTCGTTAACTGAGGTCGGCTTTTTATAATGAATTAGCTTAACCCCTGTTGCCTCAATTTGCTTAAGTGCTTGGCTTCGCCCTGCGCCTTCAAGCGCTAACAAGGTGGTTGGACGCATTGAAAGTACGCCTTCTGCAGCTAAATCGCGATAATAGCCCACTTGCGGTAATTGCGTGGCTTGGTGCGGGTACATGCTCGATTGATCAACAGCTACAAGGGTATTTTGTTTGCCTAGCGCATAAATTATTTCAGTAAGGGTGCCGCCAGCGCTAATAACGCGCTCTTGTGCAAGTGCAGATTGGGCCATTAAAGCAAACAATATAAATAGGTATTTCATTACACACTCCGGTTTTATTTTTTGGCTATTATAACCAGTTAAATATAAATGAAAATGATTATCATAATTAATTGATCTTAATTTGACTTAGTTGTAACATCTCCGCCATAAATAATAACTATTATCATTTGGAGTTAAAATGAATCCCTCTGCGTTTAGATTTACTGCTATAGCAACCTTACTACTTGGCTCGGGCACTGCCATTGCCGAAAACATAATTGACGATCATATTGTTGTAAGTGGCTCGCGCTTTGAGCAAAAGCTTAAAGATGTTACAGGCTCAGTTACTGTTATTACCGAGCAAGACATAGAGCGTCAGCTAGCTGTAGATTTACAAACCATGTTTAAGTACGACCCAAGCATTGCAACGACAGGCAGTGGCGCAGGCGCGCAAACACTTACAGTACGTGGTGTTGGTGGTAACCGGGTTGTATTTATAAAAGATGGCCGACGCACCAACGATGGTTATGCAGGTGGAGGGGGCTATTTAGTTGGCCGTAATTATTTTGACGTAGCAGGTGTAAAACAAGTAGAAGTAGCCAAAGGTGCTGCATCGTCATTATATGGCTCTGATGCACTTGGTGGCATTGTGGTTATAACCACTAAAGATCCTAGTGATTATTTAAAAAATAACAGCAGCTTTGTAAAAATGGCGCTTGGGTATCAAGGTCAAAGTAATCAAGTAGCCGCCGATATTACTGCTGCAAAAGACTTAGGCGACTTTGCAGTAAGCGCCGTGTATAGCCACCGCGACAGCGAAGAAGTACAAAACTATGACGAAAACTTACCCGGTTATGATGCTAAGTCGGATGCTTTATTAGTTAAATTTGAGCAACAGCTTGATGAAAAACGCACACTTAAATACACCCTTGATTACTTTAATCAAACAATTGAGCAAGAAATAACTCCCGCCATTCAAGAAACCGAAGAAGACGACACGAGTTGGTCACTGGCGCTAGATTACCATTCTGAGGTAGCAACAGCCGCGTTCGATAAGTGGTATGGGCAAGTGTCTTATAGTAGTTACGAGCAGCAAAGCGATCAAATTAGTGGCGCAAGCACCTACACCGATTATAACGACTATCGCTTTGAGCAAAATATTTTAGGTGTAAAAGCGATATTTAATAAAGAGCTTAAAGGAGAAACCACCGATCACGAAGTGGTATACGGAGTTGATATCGACTTATACGACACCACTCGCCCACGTTTAAAAACACGTGTTTTAGCTGATGGCACGGTTGATTTTACAGACCAAAAACAAAAAGCATTCCCGGGGGCTGACACCTCTTTAATTGGCGCTTATGTACAAGACAGTATTTCGTTTAAAAACAGTGCCTGGTCGGTTATTGCAGGCGTGCGATATGATTACTACATCCTAGAAGCTAAAAGTGATGAGCTTTACGCTGATGCGCAGCTTGATGATATTACCGAATCTGCTTTCTCGCCTAAGCTAGGTGTTATATACCAAGTGGATGATAACTTATCGTGGTACGGGCAATACGTACGAGGCTTTAAAATACCACCACACGACCAAGCCTATCAAAGCCACGGCGTTGAGCCGTTTTATCAAATATTACCAAACGCCGATTTAGACCCAGAAAGCAGTGACTCGTTTGAGCTTGGACTAAGATACGCCAGCAGCGATATTAGCGTAAACTTAAGTGCTTTTTATGCAGCATTCGATGATTTTATTGAAACCGCCGTAGTGGGTGTTGAGCCAACGTACATTCCTGGCGTAAACAAAACGCTGTATCAATATCAAAATATTAGCGAAACACAAATAAGCGGTGTAGAAGCCGGAATTGCCATGTATGTCGCTGAAAATATACTACTTGAGGCAAACGTAGCTTACGTTGATGGTGAAAACAAAGAAACCGATCAGCCACTTACCAGCATTAGCCCGTTAAATGGCTCAATATTGTTAAGTACAGAGCTGGGTAATATTAACTGGACCGCTGCGTTGCGTTTAGCTAAATCGCAATCGGATGTAGTACTTGATGCAAACGATGATAAAACTACGCAAGGGCATGGTTACGTGGTTGTTGATTTATACGCAAACTACGAATGGCAAGCGTGGCAGCTAAATGTAGGTGTACTTAACTTGCTCGATAAAGAATATGTACCTTTTGAGTTGATTGCAGGTCAATCGCAAAGTGTTGATTTTAGCCAATACACCCAACCTGGGCGTAACTTTTCAGCAAGGGTAAGCTATCAGTTTTAATTAGGGCTAAACAAATGGCAGTAAACGCTGCATGGGTATGCAGCGTTTGCCTGCCACATATTTACTCAAGTCAAATTACTTAATGGTGAGTATATTCAGGTACACCTCTACATACTTAATGCCCATTAACACTTTATATAAACAGCACTTTTAAAGCTAAAATCGCCGTTATTTATGAATTAATTAATCGCAAAATCTTTTGTTTCTAAATAGCTGGGGGCGTTTTTAAAGCACGCCGTTAGCTTACTTGCAAGCGTTGTATTTATTGCGCTGTCGCACTCTAATTCCCCGTTATACTTCCCCTTAATAAGCGACACTAAGCTTAACGAGTCATAGCTTGGTTTACTTTGTATTTTATGAATTACCACCCCCTGCCCTGCTGATACCTTTATTAAATCAAACTCTGCTTTTACGGGTTGTGTAATAGCGAGTTTTTTTACATATAACGGGTTTTTAAAAGTCAGCTTTGTCGAAAACAGGGCCGTACCTCCGCGTTCAAAATGACCATTAAACACAGTGGTATTTAAAATGGGTGTCTTCTTATTTATTAATAAGTTTAGGTTAAACTTACTTGGTAAAATAGTGATCTGGCTTTGCTCGTTTGCTGCTTTTCTTAAAGCATCTTTGATTATTTTTAAGTGGGTATCACTTGTAGTTACTTCATACACTATTTGGTAGTCGTGGGGAGTGGCATATAAAGGCATGTGACTGGCAAGCACTTTATCGTTTGCTAATATAAGCGCCATGCCATGAAGCCCTACATAGCTGTGGCTCTTATGCGTATTTTGTGAATTGTGTAGGGGAGTGTTTGCTAAAACTGTTGTTGAAAACAAAATAAAAAATAACAGTATGTGTTTCATGTTTATGCTCCAAATTAATATAGCGCTACTATAAGCTGATTTTTATGTATAAATAATCGATAATAAGTTGTTAGTTGTTTCCTTTTAATCAATACGGTTTGGCGCTATGCATTTAGATGACATTGAAAAAGTAATTCACGTGGCGGGTTCGCAAAACCTGCACACAACCGCTAAGCATTTTAATGTTACCGCTGGTGCGCTTTCTAAAACCCTAAAAAAAGTTGAGGCAAGCTTAGCCACTAAACTATTCAATCGTGTGGGTAAAACCTTAGTACTTAATGATAAAGGCAAAGAGTTTGTTAAGCACAGTAGCGATTTAGTTCATAACTACCAACAGCTCACTAGCCGCTTTAAAAGCGATAATCATAAATTTAATGCAGTAATTGCAGGCCCTGCTATTTTACTTAAAAGTGGTTTAAAGAGGCTGCTTACACCACTTAGCCACCTGCCCTGCTCGGTACGTATTAATAATGTATTTGAAGGTGAAGCCATAAGCCAAGTTGCATCAGGTTCGGCGCATATTGCGCTAGTTACTCGCGAGGCATTAAACAACAGCTCACATACTAATTTAGTGGCGGTTGACGTATTTAATACTGAGTTTAGTGTAGCTGCGTCTCCTTCACATCAGCTAGTACAAAAAGGCTTTTTAACACTCAATAAAAACCAATTACTACAGTTGTCTTTTGCATGCCCGTTGTTTTCACCACTGTGCGGCCTTGAACAAGGTATTGGCTCCGACGGTTGGCAAGATGAAATAGCCCCGCGCAATATTGTATTTAGATGTAGCGATTACAGTGCATTAATAGAGGTGATACAAAGTGGCTTGGCGTTGGCATATTTACCAAATTTCGTGATTGATGATTTAGGGCTTAAAAAATTAACTGTAAAGGGGGTTAACAGTCGCTACAGCGAAGACATAGTAATGATTTACAAACCATCAAAAGCTGATGGCTGGCTTAATAAACTCATGCACTCTTTGTAGAGAATTTATCAATTTAAGTTCAATGTAAAGTATTACTTAGCTAAGCAGTGGTTAGCTAAGCAGTGGTTAGCTAATATCAGCAACAATGCACTGATTACGGCCATGCTCTTTTGCATGGTAAAGTGCTTTACCAGCACATTTTTAAACTTGGTCTATGTATTTACTGTGCTCAGGACTAAAAACATCAAACTAAGTGTATAAAAAAGGCCAGATGCAAACGCTACTGGCCTTTCATTAAAACCGTCATGTGCTTAGAGTTGACGGATGTTATTTAAACTTATTTACTAACGTTTTTGCGACGTCTATTAAACCATACTAATGGAGTAAGTAATAAAGCTATAAAGCCAAAACTACCACCACCGCTAGATTTTGATTCTGTTACAGGCACAGTTGCTACCGCTTCATTTTTTACCATTACAGTACTTTGTTGAGTCACAGTTGTTACACCATCACTTACGGCAACTTCAAAAACAAGCTCTTCATCTGCAGTAATAGCTGCAGGTGTGAAGCTCAAAGTTGCAGTGTCGGTACCTGTGAGCGTAGCAGCACTACCGCTAACCTGAGTCCAAGCATAAGTTAGTGTTTGACCATTGCGATCTGACGCTGTTGCTGTAATAGTTCCTGTAGCAGATTCAGTAATTTCCGCTGATGCACTTTCGACTAAAACAAGTGGGGCTGCGTTATCACATGCTAGCGAATCACCCGCTACAAGCTCAGAAAATACAGGAGATAAAACGTTAGACATAGTTAGGTTATCAATCCACCAACCTAAATCACTTACTGCGCCATCTGATGAAATTCTAAAGCGTACTTTTACTAAGTTGCCGTTTAGGGCATCACCAAAGTTGATAGTTTCATAATTACCATACGCGCCACTATCTTGTACGTTATTACCTGTGTATGTTTCACGTTCTTGAAGCTCTTGAGAATCGTTTTCGATTAGAACAGCGTCATAGCCAACATCAAATGTGCCGCCAATTTCAGTGGCATCAACCCAGTCACCGCCATTAACACTAACTTCTACAACACCACCATCCCAGTTTTGCTCAATACTATAGAAATGCCAAAACGAGATTTCAAAGTCGCCTGAGTAACCAACTTCGAATGGCTTACTCTCTATTGCTACATCTGATTGGAAGCCATTATTTACAAGGCGCATTGCCTGTGTGCCTAGCTCAAACCCACCTTGTTCAAAGAAGGCAATATTACCACTATTATCCATAACCTGAGTGCCAACAGCTAAGTCACCGCCAAACATTACGTTTTCTTTTAAATCTAATAGTGATGAACTTGCTACTTCCATATCATCTGAAACTACAGCTCCAACAGGTATTTCTGACTTAAAGCCCATATTTACTTCAAACGTAAGTGTTTGATCAAGTGCTTCAACGATATCATCGTCCGTTTCAATTTCAGGGAATGTGACTTCAATTTCTAGTGTTTCAGCTGTACCCGCTTCGTTCAAAGTAACTTTAATATCGTTACTAGTTATTGCTTCGTACGGTTGAACTTCACCAAAAGTAAGTAAACCATCATTTTCAAATGTTACATCATGATCGCTTATAACTGTCAGTTGCGCTGTTGTACCACTAAGTACTTCACTACCACGGTTAGTAATTGTTACGCTAACCGTACTCGTTTCGCCTTTATCTAAAATATTGTCGTTAGTACAAAAACCAAGCTCTGTACCATTGTACATGTTGTTTAAGTCAGCACTTGCAAATGCATAGCTAGAAAGCTGTGTTTTATCTGATTCAACCACACCAGTAAGGTCATTACTGAAACGATCTGGCGATACTGCGCCAAGACCCATACCACGTTTAGCAAATGCACCTACCATTAACTTGTAATCAGCAGGGTCTACTGCATAGGCAGCAGCTAAAATAGCATCACGTGCTTCAGTGTAGGTTGGTGCTATAGGTGTTAATTTGTAACCTGCAACTAAGTAATCTGCCATTCGAGTTTGTGCTTCATTAAAGCCATGCTCGTTGATAAGCGCTACGTAGTTTTCCCATAATACAGTTGCCCAAATTTCGCCGGCAGCATGAGGAGAAGCCACGCTTGTTGGTGATATACCAATATCAGCACCAGCATTTTCAGTAATATGGCGGAACGACAATGCATTTACATCTGTATCAGTTGAATAAGGAAGACGACGAATACCGAAGTAGAAGTCTTCTACAAATGTGCCGCTACCATATGCTTTTTGGAACTTATCGTTACCTGTAATATTTATATCGCTTTCTTTAGCGATAAACATTAATGAGTGGAAATCGCCCCAGCCTTCGCCCATTGCGCGGCCTTGGAAGTTAATAAGGCCTGATGAATTACCGACTAAGCGGTTACTAATGTAGTGACCCCATTCATGAGCAATAATACCATTATCAAACGTACCATCTTTTAATGTTGCTTTGGTAAACATGTCTACAGTAACAACTTCACCAGCATCAATTAGGTCATACATTGCATGACCATCAGCGTAATTTAAACCCATATTTGGAATGGTTACAGTATCGTCTTCACCGCCCATTGGTGCCGGTTCTGCCGTATCTGGGTCATTATTAACAACGATAGTTGCTATTGCACCTGCATCTTGTGCATTTTTTACTTTAATCGTAAAAGCACATGAGCCACGATCTACAATTGCAATTTTCCCTGCTAGTTCAGCAGCATTTATAGCAGGCTCACAACCATCATTAATACTTGTTGAATCTACGGTATTTCCATCATCTAAACGAACAACTTCTGCAGCCACATCACTGAATTGGTATTTACCAAAGCCAGATTCTTTTGTTGAAGCTAAAAGGCCTAAAGAGTCATGTGAAGTTACTGTAATACCAAAATCTACACCAACAGTGGCATCTTTACTGTTGTACAAGTACATTTGCATACGTGGGCTAGCACCATCAGCTGGTGTAGACATATTTGCATTATTACGACCTGAGTTATCTTGAGCCTGTGCTTCAATCGGGTCGCCTTCTATGCCGCCACGACCAAAGTTAGATACCTGCGCTACATTTGATGTTTCATCAAAACCATGATCATAGAAAAAATCATGTAAAAAGTTATTCATATAAAACAAGTTAACAATAGCTGCTTTACGGTTTGCGTAGCTATTTGCAACTTCATCTACTTGATAAGGGTAGTCAAATGTGAAGTCTGCAGTTGTTTCAGCGGTAAAGTCACCTTCACTAAAGTCTTGAGGTGCAATCACATCGGCGTATGCGAATACGTTATTACCCGAAGTTGTCGTTGCATCATCAGCTAACCATGGGTCCATTGTGCTTAGTTTGCTGTAGTAAGATAGAGAAACCATTGGCGCGTCTAAAATCTCAGTCTCGTCTACTTGTCCTGGGCCATCAGCAGGAATTACGTCACCGTGCGGGCTTTCCATTGGGTAGCCATCTTGGTTAGCGTAAACACGGTAATTAAAGTCAGCTGCATGAGATTTCAAATCTTTCGCAAAATATACTTTGCTGTTATTCGAATCTACTACGTAACTAAAGTAGTCACTTTCTAAAGAGCCAACTTCTGCTACTTCTACTTCAATGTAGTAAGCAGATTTAAGCTCGCCTGCCACTTCAAAAAACACTTCTTTTGCACGTGGTGTACCTAAAACAATCTTAGAGTCATCTAATGATTTAGCCTCATATTTTGCATAGCCACCTTCATTACCAATTTTACGAAGTGAGACATCAATATTAGCTAATTCACTAAATGCTTTTTTTATACTTTGCTCTGAGCTTACAAAACCAGTTAATGCAGCAAGTTTATTTTTAGATGACGACGTATCAGCAAAATAACCCGAGCTTGCTACTAAGTTGTACTCTTTATCCATTAACAAGTTGTATTCGCGGTTAAAAACTTCAACACCGTTTACTTGTTGCTTGTATTTTGCACTAATAGAGCCACGTTTTTGTTCTGATAAATCAACCATAACAGCAGAAGATGCTGTTGCTTTACGATTACTAATACCTGTTAAAGCCTCAATATAAAAGTCAGCAGCATATTGGTTACGGTTATCAGCTGCGATTAAAGCCATGTCAGGCTTACGCTGACCTATTGCTTGCCATAAAAACGTTGCTTTACCCATTTGTGCATCGTAAATAGATTTTTGACCCGACACAGTGGCGCGTTCGGCTAAGGTTTTCTGCTGAACGGCAGCTAAAGAAGCGCCCTGAGTAACTGAATTTGTTGCACTTACATCATAAAATCGAGTTTGTTCAGCGGCCGTTAGTTCACCTGCTGCTAATGTAGATGTTACAACCATGGCAATAGTTGTTAATTTGAATTGAGACATGTATCCACCTGTTTGTATTTATTATGTTTAAATACTTAATGTTTTTAAATTGATTGTTTTATGTAAACATCTAGTTAAGTTGTTAATATACAGACTTGAATAAGGCTGAATAGCTTTAAATTTAAAGAAAAGTAAACAAAGGTAAACGAATGCAAAAAATAATTTTTACAAGTGCAGTGCCAATAATCGCAGCTTTATTACTATCTGCATGTAATAACAGTGAAAAAACAGAGGTTAACAACTCTCAGGTACAACCTAAAACAGCAGAGATCATTATAAAAGAACCATCTAAGAACCAGAAAAGTGACATTATTTTCCCTAAAAAAGAAAGTAGTCAAGGTGTTGTTAAAAATGCATCTAAAAGCATAAATTCATCTGGTGATAAACTTATCTTTAACTCTGAGCAGTTATTTAAAGGCGACGTTATTTATAATCAGAACTTAAAACAAAAAGGTGTAGTAACAGGTACTCTTACCATTACACTAAATACCGATTCTGTGCCTGATGAGTTAAAAAATAATTATGAATTAGTCAAGTCAACAGCTCACAATTACACATTACTTGTTGAAAAGGATGTTGATATTGCAGGATTGTCTAGTGCTCTAAACAGCTATAGATCAGTGAGCAATGTAGAAATTGCAATTAACTATTCACCTATCGAAACACACTTTTAATCAGCAACAATGCACTGATTACGGCCATGTTCTTTTGCATGGTAAAGTGCTTTGTCAGCACATTTGTAAACTTGGTCTATGTCGTTACTGTGCTCAGGCCAAGTTGCAATCCCAATAGAAATTGTTATAAAGCCGATAGTTTCCATATTTGTAGACTCAACAGTTTTACGTAGTCGCTCTGCTATTTTGAGCGCACTTTGGCTGTTTTCATTAGGCAAGACAAGTACAAATTCTTCACCACCTATACGTGCTACGATATCGTCTTTTCGAGATAATTTTTTGATAATATCAGTAAGCGATTTAAGAGCTTCATCTCCTTTATCATGGCCAAAGGTATCGTTAACTCGCTTAAAGAAATCGATGTCTATCTCTAAAATAGCAAATGGAGTTTGCTTAAACATCAACTGGTTTAATAAACCGTTTAAACTCCTACGGTTATGAGTATCAGTTAGGGGATCTGTTTGCGCATCATGACGAAGCTGACCTATCTGCATTTGCAAAGTATTAACTCCATTGAGCATTGCAATTTTTAGTCTTTGGCTTTCAAAGTACCAAGATTTAACACTTTTTAGCTCTTCAATACTTGTTGGATCGTCAAGTGTATTTGCTTTGTCTGCTAGTTGTTTTAAAGGTCTAGAAATTAAGTGAGCAAAAAAACCTATTGAAAGAAACGTAATAACAGCCATCGGTAATGTACGTTTTATTACTTCAGTTATGAGTAAATCAAGTGACGAAAGCGTTGCTCTTACAGGGCGCTGAGCGACAATTACCCATTTTGCTTTAGGCACGGAGGAAAAGCCTGCTAGCATTTCTATCTCTTGGCTATTTTTAACAATAGAAGTACCGCTTTGGCCTGTAATCATATTATTAGTGATGGAATTATTTGTGACGACTGTCCCTATTAGTGCCTGATCTGGGTGATAGAGAATTCGCCTACTGGCGTCGACCACATAAATATATGTTCCACCCTCATAATAATGCTGCTCTAATAAGCTATTTAAAATATTACGCTCCTTTAGATAAAGAGAGCCACCAATATAACCAAGGTAATCTCCACTTTGATCAAACAAAGGATGAGAAATAAAAACAATAAAGTTCCCAGCAGCCGACATATAAGGCGCGCTGATTAATGGTCTTTTTTCTTGTAGCGCTTGTACAGCGCCAGGTGAGTGGATTGATTCACCAATAAGTTGCGGAAATTTAGGAGAGGTTGCGACAACAACACTATGCTTATTAATTACAACCGAGTTAAAGCTATTCGTTTGTAAGTGTAAGCGGGTCGCTTCTTGGTTTAATAAATCTTCATCATCAACTCTTTGCTCTATTTTTTTAGCTGAATAGGCCAGTTGTTGCATTGCGGATTCTAAAAAATTATCTGTTGCGGATGCCAGTTTATTGGCATAAGCATAGTTACTTTTTAGCGTGTAAGCTGTTAACTGCTCTTTTTGTACTTGGTAGGTAGAATAAAAGCTACTTACTAAAGTACTAATAGAAGCCGTAATCGCTAAAAGCAAAATAAGAAATCGAAGATTTAAGGCCGTTAATAATTTTTTTCGCAAACGTATGCCATCCTAAGTACAGGTATTCAGTACCCGAGCCTATAATTGTATATAAAGCCCGCAATTATACCCTCTTGAAAATTTATTATCTAATATTAACAAAGCCACAAAAAATATAACTAAATATAACTTTTCGCTAGTTGCAAGATTATGAATTTTCTTTAACTTTTACAATACGTTATTGGTTCCTCTGCAAAAATCCTTCTTTTGCAGTTACCTCAAAAAGTAGTTAAGCTGCTTACACTTATCTACTTTTTAGCTTTGGAGTGTGTTTTGCTAAATAAGTGTATTGTATCGTCTATCGTTTTTTTATCTGGGTGCTTAATGCCATTACAATCCTCGCTTGCTAAACCCGTGCTTTCTCTTGAACAACAACTTGGGCAAAAGCTAATACTCGACTTTCGTTACTTCTGCCAGCAAGGAGTTAGTAATAAATGCCGAACTCCAATGACCGAGTTACCTAATGAACTCGCTACCGCTATTGCAAAATACGATATTGGTGGGGTAATTTTATTTTCTGAAAACACTCAATCGATAGAGCAAACAATTGCGCTTAATAGCCAATTGCAAACAGCTGCAAGTAAATCCAGTAGTAAGCTGCCGCTATTTATATCAATAGATCAAGAAGGCGGACGTGTAGCGCGTTTACCACGCGATGTTGCCACCTCATTTACCGGTAATATGTCGATTGGCGCAACCTACAAAAAACACGGTACAAGCTTTGCGACAAAAACAGCAACAGTAATAGCTAAAGAGCTAAATTCGCTGGGTATAAATGTAAACTACGCGCCCACGGTTGATGTAAACATGAACCCCGATAACCCTGTTATTAACGTTCGTTCGTTTGGTGAAAACCCAGCATTAGTGAGTAAATTGGGCGCCGCACAGGTTGCAGGATTTGAAAGCAATGGCGTGATTACCTCGTTAAAGCACTTTCCGGGTCACGGCGATACAAACGTAGATAGCCATACAGGCTTGCCTAAAGTAAACCATGCAAAAGAAGTTATTTACGAGCAAGACCTAGCACCGTTTAAACACATTATCGCCAAGCAAAACCCAGGTATGATAATGACGGCGCATATTCAATACCCAGCGCTTGATAGCACAACGTTTATAAGTGTTAATGGCAAAACTATGGTAAAACCAGCAACAATGTCGCGCGCAATCATTACTGATATTTTACGTGGCGAGCTTAATTACCAAGGAGTTGTAGTAACTGATGCGCTTGATATGGCTGGTATTAGTAACTTCTTCACACCAACTCAAGCGGTAATAAATACATTTGCCGCTGGAGCTGACATTGCCCTAATGCCTATTGAAATTAGAACACCAGATGATTTAAATAAACTCGATGATCTTATTAAAGATCTTGTTGCAGCGATTAAATCAAACCAACTTGATGAGCAAGAAATAGCACAATCGGCACAGCGTATAATTACACTTAAAAATAAATTTAGATTAAGCACTAATTTTGACCCTATTACCGCGCTCATAAATGCAAAGCAAACAATTGGCAGTGCAGCACATCGCGAAATAGAAGCGCAGCTTGCTGTAGAGGCAATAACGCAGGTTAAAAATAATAACAGTACTTTGCCGCTTAATTTAAAAGCAGGAAGTAATATTCATATTATTATGCCCGACACGCGTAAATGTATGGCAATGCAGCAAGCAATTGAAGCTATCAGCCAGCAGAAACTTAACTATAGCTGTAGTAGTTTACAAGGGTTTAATCCAGCACATGCAAAAGCACAAATACAGGCTGCTGATGTAGTTATCGCCGGTAATGCAACGCCTAATCAAAGTGCGGTCGAAATTGGCGGTATGGATGATTTAAAAGATGATTCAAATTTTGCACTTAATAATGCAGAGCAGCCAAAAGCACTTGAGTCATTATTAAATATGGCAAAAGAGAAAAACAAAAGCACTGTTTTTATAAGCCTAAGAGCCCCTTACGACATTGCTAAATTTGGCAATTATGCAAATGCTGTACTTGCATCCTACGCATATAATATTGATGTAGATAAAAACGATATTGTATCTGGTCCTGCTTTTACCGCACTTGCAAAAGTGTTACTAGGCGAAGCAACTGCTAACGGCGTATTACCTGTCACAATAAAACCGCAAAAGGCGCATTAATATGAAGCTCAATTGTGATTTAGGCGAAAGCTTTGGCGCGTGGAAAATGGGGCTAGACGATGACGTTATGCCACATATTGATATGGCGAATATTGCGTGTGGGTTTCATGCAGGTGACGCCGATGTAATGGCAAACACTCTTGTACTTGCCAAGCAACATAACGTACAAATTGGTGCTCACCCAAGCTACCCAGACAAGCAGGGCTTTGGTAGACGCTCAATGGTACTTAGCGAAAAAGAGCTTACAAATTGCCTGCACTATCAAATAGCCGCTATTGAGGGTATGGCAAAAGTACAAGGTTTAACACTTAGCTATGTAAAACCCCACGGCGCACTGTATAACGACATGATGGCAAATGATCAAATATTACAAACCGTTATAAATGCAATTGCCAGCTACCCAATAGATTTAAAGCTAATGATTTTAGCGACTAAAAATGCCAATAAGCACATTCAAATAGCCAAAAGCTCAGGAGTTGATCTAATACTTGAGGCATTCGCCGACAGACAGTATACCGACGACGGGCATTTAGTGTCACGAACACTTGAGGGTAGCGTTCACAACAAAGCTGCATTACTAAAACAAGTAACTCAGCTTTTATCCGATGGCAGCGTGACAACACAAACTGGAAAAAAACTAACGCTCAACGCCCATAGCTTATGCGTACATGGCGACAACGCTGATGGCATAGCGCTTATAAAAGACATAAAAGCCCTGTGTAACTCAGCTAACTAAACTTTTACACAACCACAAATAGAAGCTGTAAACCCCCTTTACAGCTTTAACTCATAGATTTAAATAAGAGCTTTATCGCATCCTACTGTTAATTTAATAATCCCTAACATATAACTACTTAGCAAATTAAAAAAAGTAACAACAGGGATAAAAATGAAAAAGCTTTTAACACTTAGCCTCATTTTAGGCTGTAGTAATTTAGCCTACGCTGAAACAAATACACTACAACTGCAAGACGTGTTTAATTTAGAATATGCCAATCAAATAGATATAACCGAAGACCGTAAAACTGTTTATTTTGTGCGTAATCGCATGGATATAAAAACAGATCGTAAAGTGGGGAATATTTGGTCTGTTGATTACAAAACCAAACAAATGCAGCCATTAACCTCTGGCGTGCACATGGATTACTCGCCAGTACTCTCTCCTGATGGTCAACGCCTTGCGTTTATATCAACCCGCGATGGCAGCAGCCAAATATATATTAAATGGCTTAAAACAGGTGCTATGGCAAAAATTAGTAACTTAACGAGTAGTCCACGTTCGATTACATGGAGCCCTGATTCTAACCAATTAATATTTAGCATGTTTGTTCCAAGCGCTAATTCAGCGCCAGTGAGCTTACCAGGTAAACCAAAAGGCGCAACCTGGGCAGAGCCCGCCAAATTTATTGATGATGTGTATTACCGTTCAGATGGTGGCGGTTACACACAAAAAGGTTTTAGCCAATTATTTTCCATAGATGCTAACGGTGGTAATGCTAAACAACTCACTCATGATGAGTTTGATAACGCGGGCGATGTAAGCTTTAGTAACGATGGTAAATCACTTTATTTTTCTGCGAACAGGCACACTAACAACCAGCTAAAATTCACAAATAATGAAATTTATAAACTTGATTTGGCCTCGCAAACTATAACCGAAATTACTAAACGAGATGGCCCTGATGAACAACCTAAAGTATCGCCCGATGGTCGTTACTTAGCGTACACAGGTTATGACGATAAACGCACTAATTACGAAAATGCTCAACTTTATATTCGTGATTTAAAAACAGGTAACACAACTAGCTTAACGCCAAATTTTGACCGTAGCGTAGGTCAAATAAAATGGAGTGCCAATTCAAAAGGTGTGTACTTTAGTTACGCCGATAAAGGTCAAACCGCCCTCGCCTACCAACCACGCAGTGGCAAGCGTAAAATAATAACAACTCAAATTGGCAGCGTTGCCTTTGGACGCCCTTATTCTGGTGGCGACTTTGATGTAAGCGAAGATGGCGAGGTAGCCTTTACCCTTGCAGATACTCAGCGCCCTGCTGATATAGCAACAATTAAACGCGGTAAAGTGCAGCGTTTAACTACCCTTAATGCAGATGCATTGGGTGACAAAGCTTTGGCTAAAGTGGAAGAAATTTGGGTTAAATCAAGCCACGATGAGCTTCCTATTCAGGGGTGGATCGCCTACCCGCCAGAATTTGATAGCAGTAAAAAATATCCGCTAATACTAGAAATACACGGCGGTCCAGTAGCTAATTATGGCCCACATTTTAGCGCTGAAATTCAACTGTTTGCAGCCAAAGGTAATGTCGTTTTATACATGAACCCACGTGGTAGTGATTCATACGGTAAAGAGTTTGCACAAACTATTCATCATAATTACCCAAGTAACGATTTTGACGACTTAATGACGGGCGTTGATGCGCTAATAGGGAAAGGCTTTATCGACGAGTCTAAATTGTTTGTAACCGGTGGCTCTGGTGGCGGTGTATTAACAGCTTGGATTGTGGGTCATACAGATCGTTTTGCTGCGGCTGTAGTTGCCAAACCGGTTATTAATTGGATCAGTTTTGTACTAACTGCCGATTTTTACCCGTTTTTTGCTGATTACTGGTTTCCAGGAAAACCATGGGATCACATTGAGCATTACATGAAACGCTCGCCTATCAGCTATGTTGGAAACGTTAAAACTCCTACTATGTTGCTCACTGGGGAATCTGACTACCGTACACCAATTTCAGAAACTGAACAGTTTTATCAAGCATTAAAACTACAAGGTGTTGATACTGCAATGGTGCGAATTCCTAATGCTTCACATGGTATTACAGCTCGCCCATCAAACTTAATGACCAAAGTTGCTTATATTCAATGGTGGTTTGATAAACACACTAAATAACCTAAAATTAGTATAACATTTATAGCTCAAATAAAAGCCACTTTAAATAAGTGGCTTTTATATTTATCGCCGTAGTATTCAAACTGTAAACCCCCTTTACACTTCTGTGACAGTTAAATATCGGACTTAGCTAAAACTTCAGTTAGTAAAATTTCGGTTTATAGCATTTTTTGTAACTTGAGTTGGTAAAAAATCGGTTTGAGTCACTGTTTATAGCCTCTAAGTTAGTAAAATTTTGTTTTATCGCACGGAGAAGTTAGTAAAAAATCGGTTTATAAATTCGCTAAGTTTGTCTATTAAAGCAAAAATCAGTCACTTACCTACCTTTTAAAGTTGTTGTAAACGCTTTTTACAGCAAAATCACCCCAAATATGCCGTTTTATGAAAGGTTAGTTAAACTCTGATCTGTAAATTCACTCAGGTAGTTAAATAGTGATCCAACATGATTTGGTTAGTTAAAGTCTGATCTGTAATTGTGCTTAAATGTTCTAACTTTATTTAAAACAATAAAAAAGGGCCTATTGGCCCTTGAGTAACACTATCTAGTTAGGAATTAAAACTGGTTCATGGTGTTGTCTTCACCACCGGCTTTTAGCGCGTTATCACCAGAGAAGTATTCTTTGTGCGTATCGCCCATATTAGACCCTGCTAGGTCTTGGTGTTTAACAGAAGCTTGCTCACGGCGAATTTCTTGGCGTTGTACATCACGTACATAAGCCAGCATACCCATATCGCCAAAGTAACCTTCTGATAAAATATCAGTGCTTAGCGCAGCTGTATGGTACGTAGGCAGAGTAATTAAGTGATGGAAAATACCTGCTTCACGTGCGCCATCGCGCTGGAAGTTTTGCACTAGTAAATCGGCTGCTTGTGCAAGCTCTGTTGCATCCATCTCTGGTGCCATAAGGCCTTTATTATCGCCAAGGCTTGGGTAAGCACTAAGGTCACGGCCTGCTTCTTCCCACTCTTGATATACTTGCTCACGAAACTTAAGCGTCCAGTTAAACGAAGGCGAGTTGTTGTATACCAGTTTTGCATTTGGCACGTGTTCTTTTACACGATTCACCAGTTCTGCAATTTGTTTAACATGTGGTTTTTCTGTTTCAATCCACAGTAAATCAGCGCCCGACTGCAAGCTAGTAATACAGTCTAATACTACGCGGTCTTTTTCAGTGCCTTCGCGGAACTGGTATAAACCGTTATCTAGGCGAGTTGGTTTACATAACTGGCCATTAATTTTCATTGCCGTGTCGCCTTCATTTAAGTCATCAACACCGTTAATGGGCGTGGTTTCTAAAAATGCATTGTATTGGCTTGCTAAGTCTCCTGGTGTTTGCGACACAGGTACCTTTTGCGTAAGGCTGGCACCCAATGAATCTGTACGTGCCACAATAATACCGTTATCAATACCTAGCTCTAAAAAGGCGTAACGTACTGCGTTAATTTTTGCTAAAAAATCTTCGTGTGGAACGGTCACTTTACCCGCTTGGTGACCACATTGTTTGGCGTCAGATACTTGATTTTCTATTTGAATGGCACACGCACCGGCTTCAATCATTTTTTTAGCCAGTAAGTAAGTTGCTTCTTCGTTACCAAAACCTGCGTCAATATCAGCAATAATTGGCACAACATGGGTTTCAAAGTTGTCTATTTTATCAATAACAGCTTGAACATCGCCGCCGTTCGCTTTTGCTTCATCTAGGTCGTTAAACAAGTGGTCTAGTTCACGTGCATCAGCTTGCTTTAAAAACGTGTAAATTTCTTCAATTAGCGCAGGTACCGATGTTTTTTCATGCATGCTTTGATCTGGCAGCGGACCAAATGCAGAGCGGAGCGCTGCAACCATCCAGCCACTTAAGTATACATAGCTGCGTTTAGTTGTTTTTTGATGGCGCTTAATAGCCATCATCATTTGCTGGGCTGTAAAGCCATGCCAACAGCCTAAAGATTGGGTGTACTGGCTTGTGTCGGCGTCATATGCAGCCATATCTTCACGCATTACGTCTGCTGTGTATTGCGCAATTTCAATCCCTGTACGAAAACGGTTTTGTAAACGCATACGGCTTGCGTATTCAGGGTTAATAGCTTTCCATGCGCTGCCTTGTGTTTGGCAAAGAGTAGAGAGTGTGTCTGTTTCGCGTTGATATGTTGTCATAATAAAATCCTTCGAACGAGTGTGTAAATTATTTTAATGTTGTGAGAGTGGCTAGGAGTGTGTTCCGTAGCGCTTAATTCAACATTAGGCTCCTTTTCTAGATTTAGTAAATTTATAGTTGTTATTGTGGCTATACATTTTGTGAATAGCTAAAAAGCACTCAACATTGCCTTTTTGAGTTATTGTTGCCTTACGCACAAGCACACAACAACATCGCGACCGTTTAAAGGAAGGCAACTATGTCCCACACTCTCACACATTCAGGACTCAGCGTAGATACACAACTCGCTGATTTCGTTAAAAATCAATTGCTACCAGGCACTCACTTAAGTGAGTCACAATTTTGGCAAAGTTTTGCACATATCGTTCAAACACTTACCCCTATTAATAAGGCACTGCTTGAAAAGCGAGAGCTGCTTCAACAGCAAATAGACGACTACCATCTTGCTAATAAAACCTGGGATAGCGCTAAATACCAAGCCTTTTTGCAAGATATTGGTTACTTAGTAAAAGAGCCTGCCAACTTCGAAATTGAAACCCAAAATGTAGAGCCCGAAGTGGCCCTTACAGCAGGCCCTCAGTTAGTTGTGCCTGTAAGTAATGCACGCTTTGCACTTAATGCCGCTAACGCACGCTGGGGCTCGTTATACGACGCTTTATATGGTACTGATGTGTTAAGCGAAGATGACGGGGCTGAAAAAGGCAATACCTACAACCCTGTTCGTGGTTTTAAGGTAATGGCCTACGCTCGCCAGTTTTTAGATAAAGCATTGCCGCTGACCAATGGCTCGCATATAGAAAGCACGAATTACTCAGTAGTAGATGGCGCACTTTTAATTACCTTGCGTGACAGCTCTCAAACCACATTAGCTAACCCATCTCAGCTTATTGGCTATCAAGGAGAAGCACAAAACCCAACTGTAGTGTTATTAAAAAACAATGACTTACACATAGAACTACATATCGATCACCACCACATTATTGGCCAAGCTGATAAGGCTGGTTTAAAAGATGTAGTGCTAGAGGCCGCTCTTACCACCATTATGGATTGTGAAGATTCAGTAGCTGCGGTAGATGCAGAAGATAAAGTACAAGTTTATAAAAATTGGCTTGGGTTGATGCAAGGTAACTTAGTTGAATCGTTTAAAAAAGGCGATAAAACTGTTGAGCGTACCCTGCAAAGTGATAAAACATACACCGCACTTGATGGCGGCACCGTTACTTTAAAAGGCCGTAGCATGATGTTTGTAAGAAACGTTGGCCATTTAATGACGAACCCTGCTATTACCGATGTGTTTAATCAACCGGTGTTTGAAGGCATTATGGATGCGATGTTTACAGCCACTGCTGCCCTGCACGACCTAAATAAAAAAACAGGTATCAAAAATTCAAGCGCGCAAAGTATTAATATAGTAAAACCCAAAATGCATGGCCCAGAAGAGGTGGCATTTACTAACACTTTATTTAGCTTAGTAGAGGAAGCGCTAAGCTTACCTAAAAACACGCTTAAAATGGGTATTATGGATGAAGAACGCCGCACTTCTGTAAACCTAAAAGCCTGTATTTGTGCAGCCAAAGAGCGTGTTGTATTTATAAATACTGGATTTTTAGACCGTACCGGCGATGAAATTCATACCTCTATGCAAGCGGGCGTTGTGCTTCCAAAAGCACAGATTAAGCAGCAACCATGGATACAAGCTTATGAGGATCGCAACGTCGATATTGGCCTTGCTTGTGGCTTAAGTCATAAAGCACAAATAGGTAAAGGCATGTGGCCAATGCCAGATAAAATGGCATTAATGATGGAGCAAAAACAAGCGCACCCTAAATCAGGCGCTAATACTGCATGGGTGCCCTCCCCTACAGCCGCTACCCTGCATGCAATGCATTATCACGATATAAACGTATTTACTGAGCAGCAAAGTATAGCTAAACGTACTATTGCGAGCCTTAATGACCTGCTTACACCGCCGCTAATGGCAGACCCTAAAACGCTTTCAAAAGAAGATATTCAAAGTGAGCTAGAAAATAACGCACAAGGTATTTTAGGTTACGTTGTACGTTGGATTGATCAAGGCGTAGGCTGCTCAAAAGTACCTGACATTAACCATATAGGTTTAATGGAAGACAGAGCCACACTGCGTATTTCAAGCCAGCATATGGCTAATTGGTTGCTAAATGGCGTGTGCTCACAAGCGCAAATAAAATCAACAATGGCTAAAATGGCCAAAGTGGTTGATGGACAAAACGAGCATGACACTGCGTATACACCTATGGCACCAAGCGAAGAAACCCTTAATAACAGCATTGCGTATCAAGCCGCTACGGCATTAGTTTTAGAGGGCGTAACGCAACCTAGTGGGTACACTGAACCACTACTACATAGCTACCGTATAAAATATAAAGCACAAAAATCGAATACGCTTTAACTGCTTAATCAAAGTTAAAATTAAGTACTAAACCAGCTTTAAAGCTGGTTTTTTATCGCCTAAAATTAGAATAACAGCACTTTTAAGGCATTTTAAAAATATATATTCAAATAAGCATAATACACATGAATATCTAACATTTATTTAAACGTAAAAAAGCGTGTTTTGCATACACAAAACACGCTTTTTAAAGCTTTTAACCGTTTGCGTTTAATTTTTTACAATGGCATTGTGATAAATATTTTGTACATCGTCACAATCTTCAAGCATATTTATAAACTTATCAAAGTTAGCAATAACTTCTTCGTCTTCAATTTCAATATTGACTTGAGGAATAAACGTAATTTCGTCTACTTCAAAGTTAATGCCTTCAAATGCGTCTTCAAGGGCAGTTTTAGCTTTAAAGTATTCTGTTGGCGGTGCAAATACTGATATTTTACCATCCTCGGCTTCAACATCGCTTACATCAACATCAGCCATCATTAATGCTTCTAATACGACTTCATCGTCATCGCCTGCAAAGCCAAGTACCGCATAATGATCAAACATATGCGCTACACAGCCAGGAGTACCAATTTTTGAGTCTGTTTTAGTAAATGGTAAACGTACATCTTTGATAGTACGGTTCGGATTGTCAGTTAAACAGTCAACAATAACCATGCAGTTACCAGGGCCATAGCCTTCATAACGGGCAACAGAGTAATCTTCTCCTGCGCCACCGGCTGCTTTTTCAATTGCTTTTTCGATAACGTGTGCGGGTACTTGGTCTTTTTTAGCTTTTTCGATTAGACGGCGAAGTGTTTGGTTTACTTCGGGATCGGGAACACCACTTTTTGCTGCAACGTAAATCTCTTTGCCGTACTTTGAGTTTACTTTTGTTTTTGCATTGGCTGTTTTGATCATAGAACTTTGACGAACTACAAATGCTCTGCCCATTTTGTGCCCCTAATGAATACGTTACGTTTTGCGGTATTTTACCAATTCAAAACGTATTGGGCTAGCTCCGCAATGGGCAAAACTTGATTAATAAAAACTTTTATAACTACATACTCATTTCAGAATAAATCAAATGGTATGCTATTTAACATAACTCTATTTTTTCAGAATAACTCTCAACTAATGTCACTAAGTCAGCAAAGTCATGTAAAACGTAATCGGCCTGATCGGCGTAAGCTGGCGTTAACTCTGGAGCGTATAAACATGCACGCATATTTGCATTGTGCGCAGCTTGAATGTCGTAAAGGTAATCGCCTACATAAAGTAAATTTCTGGCGTTAATGTTCCAAAGTGTAGCAATGGCATTTAAAGCGCTGGGATCTGGCTTTGCTGGGGCATCGCTTCGCGTTAAAACTGTGCTGATAGGGAGTGGATTATTTTGTAATTTCATTGCCGCTGCTTTATCAAAATTGCGAGTAACAATTGCCATCGGTATATTTTTAGACTTTAAAGCATTAATAGCTTCACTCACCCCAGGTAAAATACTGGCATGTTGTGCGTCTATTAATTCGTGTTGGTGAACTATATTCATTGCCTCTTCACGCATATACGGTGAGGGCAACTGAGCAATGTAATCAAGTAAGTCTTGCTCGCAAGGGCAACCTATTTGGGCTTTAATTAATGTAAAATCTAGTTCGGATGAAACTAATGTTCCATCTAAATCAAAAATTACTCCAAAAATAGCCTCAACCTGAGTAGTCATATCATTCCCTGAATTTAGTTATTACTAAATAAAATTTAAACATAAAATTCTCTACTGCTTATGCCCAAGCCAGTTATAGCTAAAGGGATAAATGAAACTAACTATATTTAAATTATTTATTTGCACTGCTATCAATCTATTGATAATACAGTAAATATAATTGGTAGTTGTAGCATGCGCAAAAAATGGTAAATATACAAATTGAACTACCAATTTTTACGTAAATTTACATATACCAGATCAAAAATGAACGCAGTTTAAACGTATAAAGAAAACGCGCACATTAACTGCAGTGCGCGTTGGTTGGGGAAGTTTTAACTGTTAATTTTGCTCAAAGCGGGCTTCGAGCCAAGTATCATCTTGTGCAAAGTTTAAAGTTTTAATCTTACCTTTGCCCTCAACGTTTACCATATTTACCTGAGATGGCCATAAATCACGAAGCGCGCCATTGCTCATTTTAATTCCTTCAATGTTTTCAGGAATTGGTGCTTCTTGGTAAACCCAAAAAAACTTACCATCAACTTGTGCTCCCACAAAGTTAAGTGGTAAAGGTTCACCACTTAACGTTTGTAGAGCAACATGCGATTCAACATACTTAGCAAAACGTTGCTGATCGGCTTTATTACTAATAATATCGATTTTGCCTTCAAATAATGTTCCTACGGCGTGTTCGGTATCATGTAAATAAAAGCGATGCATTAACTCAACATTATGCGTTCGTTTATTAAAAAGCACGGTTGTAACTGACGATTTTAGTTGATGCGCCATACTCGGCGCAGCAACTAAAAGGCAAACAATAATAAGCAAAAAGCGCATTATTGCGGCTCCTCACCGTTATCTTTTTCGTCTTTCTTCTCATCAGTTTTAAGCTCAGTTTTAATATCTTGCATGATATCGCGACTTACTTTAGCTTTACTCTTTTCCTTTTTAAACACTTCAATACGTGAAGGAATAATGCGACGAGGGTAGTTATTATTTTCAATATCTACATCCGCAGTTTCCCAATTAGGATCTACAGTAACTGATACAAGCGGTTTGTTTTTATCGGTAACAATTAGCTTTTGAACATTTTTATAATTACGACGCCAAATTTCAGCAGGAATATAACGCTCTTCGGTTGTGCCATCTTCATATGTTAGCTCAAGTAATATAGGCATTACCAAACCACCAAGGTTTGAAAATTCCATAACGTAGTAGTTTTTATCTTCTTCTAAAGCACGTTCAAGCGTTTTACGCTCCCACGGCTCTAAGCCTTTTAAAAACTTGTTGTACGAGTTACGTTCTTTATTGGTTACAGTAAAGCGGTCATTTTCGTCATAAAAATCGGTAACATCAGGGTTTTGCTCAACCCATGTTTTTTTACCTTCGGCGCGGTTACGCTCAACAAATAATGACGTAGGCTTGTCTGCTTCAATATCACGTAAACGGCTGTAATCAATATCAGGGTTTTTAGTGTCTAAACGTAGTTGATATACTTTATCTAAAGAGATATCAACATGGTCTGTGGTGTAAAACCAGCCACGCCAAAACCAATCTAAATCAACACCAGAGGCTTCTTCCATTGTACGGAAAAAATCAGCTGGGGTAGGGCGCTTGTATTTCCAGCGCTGAGCATACTCTTTAAATGCAAAGTCGAATAAGTCACGGCCTAAAATTACTTCACGTAAAATATTAAGGGCTGCGGCAGGTTTAGTATAAGCATTAGGGCCTAAACGTAATACACTGTCTGACTGAGTCATAACAGGTACTTGGTTTTCAGACTTCATGTAGCTCACTATATCGCGAGGCTCAACACCCCAAGGAATTGTAGGATCCCATTCACGACCAGCAACACCATCTAAAAAGCTGTTTAAGCCTTCATCCATCCACGTCCATTGGCGCTCATCTGAATTCACAATCATCGGAAAGTAAATATGACCAACTTCATGAATAACTACGCCAAGTAAAAAGCGCTTTTCAGCCTGAGAATAAGTACGAGTACCGTCATCTTGTAACTTAGTACGCGGACCGTTAAAGGTGATCATTGGGTATTCCATACCACCAACGGGGCCATTAACCGACTGTGCAGTTGGGTACGGGTAATCAAAAGAATACTTAGAGTACACTTCCATTGTGTGTACTACCGCTTCAGTTGAGTACTTTTTCCATAAGTCACCACCTTCTTTAGGGAAGAACGACATTGCCATAACTAAAGGTTGAACGTCACCACCTTGTTGATAACCTTTTGCATCCCACATAAACTTACGAGACGACGCCCAAGCAAAGTCACGAACATTCTGCGCTTTAAAGTGCCACGTTTTAGTTTTGTCGGTGCCTTCTTTTTCGTTTTCTAGCGCTTCTTCTGCGTTAACAATAAACACAGGACGCTTAGATGTTTCAGCTTGTTTTAAACGTTTGCGCTGAGTACTTGTAAGTACTTTACTCGCGTTATCAAGCTTACCTGTTGCCGATACAATGTGATCCGCAGGAACAGTAATCTCAACATCGTAATCACCAAACTCAAGCGTAAACTCACCAGAACCTAAAAATGGCTTGTTTGTCCATGCTTCGTAATCGGTATAAGCCGCTAAGCGAGGGAACCACTGAGCAATTAAGAATATGTCGTTGCCATCTTCTTCAAAGTGCTCGTAACCAGAACGTGCACCTACAGCATCTTCTTCAACAATGTTGAAGGCAAAGTTCATGCTAAATTCTACTTCTTTACCTGGTTTTAATGGCTCGTTTAAATCAATGCGCATTAAAGTATCAACTACAGTTACGCGGAGCTCTTTACCATCGTCATCCTTTACGCCACTGATTGTATAACCCAGTTCGTTGTCGCTCATAAATTGCTGACGGCGTAAGTCACCTAAACTTAATTTAGCAGGCTTTTGAGCTGGTAGGCTTTCTAAAGTGCTTTTAAACGTTTTAGTTGTTTCGGCAATAGAATCACTTTTAAAAATATTTTGATCTAACTGTAACCATAAATATTTAAGTGTATGCGGAGAGTTATTTTTATATTCAATGCTTTGGCTACCGGTAATACGGTGCTTTTTTTCATCTAGCTTTACATCAATATCGTAGTTTACACGTTGCTGCCAGTATTTTTCACCTGGTTCGCCAGCGGCACTACGATAAACGTTGGGTGTAGGAAGCGCTTCGTCTAATTGACGAAATTTATCAACAAAAGTACCTTTTGTTTGCTCAACCGAAGACGCCATAACCGCACTAGATATTGCCAAAGGCAATACAAAAGCACTTAGCGTAAGACCTATTTTTTTCATTGTTAGTCCTAATATAATTTTGTGAGCATACTTTGACAAATATACCAGTTAGCTTCAATAAATTAGCGACCAAGTACCGTATTTTTAGGGTGATGTTCACTTAGTTTATTAGATTGAAAAGTACAATTATTTTGTAACAAAATACGAATAAATAAAAACTGTAAAGGGGCTTTACAAAAGTGGGTTTTAATAATGGTTTTGAGCTGTTAAATACAAGTTTTAGAGCTTGAAAAAAGCACATTAATTTTACCTACTTTGCTAAAAAAGTATTGCTTTAACATTATCAGGTAAACCAATAATCCTATGTATAAGTGTCTCAAATTTCCAACAAGTAAAATGAGCTAAAAGCCCACTCTACTGAACAAAAATACAGTGAAAACAGCTGAATTATTGGCTCAAATATTGCCGAACTTCCTTAATGTTCGCTATTTTTACGATAAATGATAAATAGTGCAATTTTAGGTTGATCTTTAGTGCAGTTTATATTTAAAATCGCCAACCTTTTTATTTGAGGCAAATAAATTCGTCACATTTATCCTCAAATTAATATCGATTACTAGCAAGAAATGCGGTGGGCTTATGGATTTTTACATCCTAAAAAAACAACAAGAACTAATTGCGATTCCAGCAAGTGAGAATAACTGTAAGCAGTATCTCGATTCGGGTTATTTTTATATCGATAAAGTAGCAGCGTGCAACGAAACTAATGCATTAAAGGCGCTACACGCAAAACAAACTAAAACGTTAAAAATTCCATTATTAATGGCACTTTTAGCATTACCGGTTGTTTTTTCAGCTTGGTACAGTTTAACCTAAGGTAATACACGGCTTAGGCTTGCATCTTTAACTGCCTTGGGTATATTGGCGCTCTTACGGTTTAATTAAGAGCGCGACATGAAAGTCCTCCACACCTCAGATTGGCACCTTGGCCAACAATTCTACGAACACGACCGCCGTGTTGAGCATCAAGCCTTTTTTACATGGTTATTAGCCACTCTTGTTGAACAACAAATAGACTTACTTTTAGTTGCTGGCGATATTTATCATACCGCGACTCCAAGCGCTAGCGCCGAAAATCAGCTTTACCAATTTATTAAAGACGCCAAAAAGGCATGCCCACAATTACACGTAGTAATTATTGCGGGTAACCACGACTCTGCAAATCGTATTTTGGCAGCTCAGCCATTACTAGCGCAATTTGATACACACGTAGTAGGGCGCTTTGATGTCGCGACACCCGATGAAACTGTTATTACCATAGATACCAATGGTAAACGCGCTGTAATCGTCGCTATGCCATTTTTACGTGCAAGCGATGTAAGTTTACTTAGCCAAACTGAAAACGGCCCTAGTTACGCTCAAGGCGTTGCAAAAGCTTATGAACTTGCACTAGAGCAAGCTACTAATATAAACGAGCAAAACTCACCACTAATAGTTATGGGGCATTTACACGCAAAAGGCGGGGATATCTCAAGTGATTCTGAGCGTAACTTAGTAATAGGTGGTGAAGAGTCTATTTCTGCTAATGTATTTGGTAAACAAGCCAACTACGTTGCCCTTGGGCATTTACACAAAGCGCAACAAGTCGCTAAAAGTAATGTTATTCGCTACAGCGGCACACCTATCCCTATGTCGTTTTCAGAACGTAACTACACGCACCAAGTAAATGTTGTTGAGTTTATTACTGATGAAAAACAACATATTAGTACAACTGTAAACCCCCTTTACATTCCGCGCTCTGCCGATGTAATTATTTTACCAAAAGGGGAGTGTGTACCATTAAGCGAACTATGCGAGCAAATTAAAGCGCTCGACACTGCACAAAATACAATAGCGCCTTATTTACGTGTAAAGCTTAAATCAAGCGATACCGACACCACCTTCAGAGAACAAATAGAACAAGCACTTGAAGGCAAGCATATTAAATTTTGTGGTATTGAACGTGTACGTGAGCAATCAGCGCAAAATGACGACAACACCGTATTTGAAGATTTAAGCGAAGTTGAAATGCTCAACCCGCTTAACTTATTAGAACAAGCATTTGCAAACGATAAAGACATGGCTGGGCAAAGTGTACCCGATGAGCTAAAAGCACTTTTAAGTGACGTGATAAACGAGCTAACGGAGCAAGAACAACTATGAAAATAACCGCAGTTCGTATTCATAATTTAGCTTCAATAGTTGATGCTGAAATAGACTTTACTCAAGCCCCATTAAAAGATGCAGGCTTATTTGCGATAACAGGCGATACCGGCGCTGGTAAAAGTACTTTTTTAGATGCGATATGTTTAGCCCTTTATACAAAAACAGCGAGGCTACGCGGCGATAAAGGTAACTTAATTGAGTTTAATGGCGACAGCATTAAGCTTAATGATGCGCGGAACCTACTTCGCCGAGGTACATGGGAAGGCTACGCCGAGGTTGACTTTTTAGGGCAAGATAAACAGCTTTACCGCGCGCGTTATACAGTTTCACGCACTCATAAAAAGGTAACTGGCAAACTTAAAGTAGCAGAGCACACCTTAGTAACCCTGCCAGACGAAACCTTAATAGCTGACAAAAGCCACACAATAAAAGAAGTTGAGAGTAAAATAGGGCTTAACTTTGAGCAGTTCTCCCGTGCCGTACTTTTAGCGCAACATGAGTTTGCTGCATTTTTAAAAGCCACTGGCGATGAGCGAGCGCAACTTTTGGAGTGCTTAACAGGCACCGATAAATTTAGCCGTATTGGTGTGCGTATTTTTGAGCGCCATAAAGAGCAAGTGGCAAAGCTTGAAGCGCTCAAAGCAGGCCTTCAAAGCTATACCTTATTAACGACCGATGAACTTGAGTTACAACAAACCAAGTTAACCGATTTAAAAGCGCAAACCGAACACACTAAAAAAGAGCTAACCAAAACCGAAAAAGCACTTAACTGGTATCAGCAAGCTACAGTGCTTGAGCAAAGCTTACTGCAGGCACAGCAAACCCAGCAACAAGCAAGCTCAGCGCTTGAAAGTATCGTTGATCAAAGCGAGCAAGCAAAACAAGCCAAGCAGGCGCTTGAAATAAAAGATAACCGCAGCCGTTTTACTCAATTAACCGATCAAAATACGGCGTTAGATCAGCAAATAACATCACTTAAAAGTGTTGATCATTTAGCGGTAATTAACGAGCGTAACACCGCGCTTGCTAAGCATACTGAGCTACTTAATAACGCCAATGAGCAAAAACAAAATGCAGCGCCCGTTATAGCAAAAGCGAGAGAGCTCGACAGCAGCATTGCTTTGCAAACTCAAGCTGTAAAAGGCACAGAGTCGCAAATAACCAAAGAGCAAACTCAACTTGATGAGCTCACACAGCAGCTTAAACAAAGCAATAACGAGCTAGAGCTCGCTAATACCGACTCAACTAAAAGCCAGCAATGGCTTAATGAGCATGCACAGCTGCACGTTTTAGCAAAAGACTGGAGCTACTATCAGCAAAGCTTTAATACTTACTTAAATGCACAGCAGCAATTAACTGCAAACCTTGCACAAAGCCAAACTCTTAATACCGAGCTTGCAGGTCAGAGCGAGCGATTAAATACACAAAATAATAAAGTGCAGCAGTGCGAGGCGTTACTTACGAGCGAGCAGTCAGCTTTGCAGGTTTTAAATACTCAGCTTAATGAATTTAATGCAGAGCACTGCGACGCGCAGCTAAAAAGTATTGATTACTTAAAAGAGCAGCGAGAGCGCTATAAGCAATTTAACGCAGAGCTAAAACAAAGCACTCAACGCCAGCAAGTGCTCAATCAGCAGCTAAATGAAAGCCAGCAAGCCCATGCTTTACTTAATCAGCATTTAATAACCAGCGAGCAAGCACTTAAAGGCAGCGAGTACGCACTTAACCAAGCGCGCTTAAGAGCCAGCGAAAACGTAGAGCATTTACGCACTGAGCTTCGCCCTAATGAGCCTTGTTTAGTGTGCGGCGCAACGGAGCATCCGTATGCGGTAAATCAAAATCAGCAATTAAATAACTTAATTACTGATTTTGAAAATGCTTTTAATACCGCTAAAAAGCAATTTGACCATGCACAAAGCGAGCTGCATAAACATCAAACTCAACATGCTGTATTAACTGCTGAACACGGACAACTTGAGCAAATAATACAAACAGCAAAAGCCAAACAGCTCGACATTAAAAATACCATGCAAGGTGCACGTAGTGAGCTTAACGACTTAACGCCTGATCAGCTTGAAGTAACTTATAAGCAATTAACGCAGCAAAAAGCGCAATACTTTGAGCAACAAAAACGTCAACGTACATTGCAAACCAAAGTAAACGAGCTACAAGCAGCACTTAAAGCAGAGCAGCAAGTACAGCAGCAACTGAGTAATAAACACCTTGAGCTTACACACCAGCAAAACCAGTTAACGAGTAAGCATAGCGAGCTTAGTGCACAAATTAACGAGCTGGGTACAACACTCAATAATCAATTTGAAAACAATGATTTTTGGCAGCAACTACAAGCCAATACGCTTGAACTTACCGAGCTGAACAAGCAGGTTACACAGTATCAGCAAACTCAAACGCAACTTGAGCAAAGCCAAAAGCGCCAAGACACAGCTAATGAGCAAATAAAGCAGCTTACCCCGCTTGTTAGTAAAAGCGAGCAATCGTTAAAAGCACTTAATGAAGAGTTTGTAAAAGCAAAAGAGCTATTAGACGCTGTACAAAGTGAGCGCTCAGCTTTATTTAATAACGAGCAAATAAGCGCAGACGACTACCAAGCAAAACTCACAAGTGAGCAAGAGCAAAAACAATCGCAGGTTCAAGCGAGCCAAAAAGCCTATGACGACGCGATAAAACAACGAGATGAGCACGCTATAACGCTTAAAAATGTGGAGCAACGCTTACTTGAAAACAGCCAAGAACTAGCAACACTTGAGGCACGTTACAACCAGTGGTTTGCTGACTTTAAAGCGCAATACAGCGACGTAACGCACGAACAGATCAAAATTTTACTAACGCTAAGTAGCGAGACTATTAAAGCGCATTTAAATCAACACGAGCAGTTAACTCAAGCGTTAACAGATGCAAATGCCGCATTAAAACAGCAGCAACTTACGCTTGAAAAACACAACAGTAGCGATAAGCCAACACAAAGTGCAGAGGCTTTAAGTACGCAATTAAGCAGCTTAAATGAGCAACAAACGCAGCTGCAAAATTCATTACTAGCAACTAATACCGCTATAGAGCAACACAACCAAAACGCAAAGGCGCTTGAAGGCAAACAAGCTGAGTTAACTACGCTTAAAACACAGGTAGAGCAGTGGCACTTGCTTAATAAAGTATTGGGCGATGCAACGGGTAAAACCATGCGTAACTTAGCACAAACACAAACGTTAAAAATATTACTGCACTATGCCAACAGCCATTTAAAAACACTCAACAAACGCTACGAATTAACCGCCATAGCGCAAACGCTCGACATTGCAATTATCGACCGCGACATGGCCGACGAGCAACGCTCTGTTAATACGCTCTCGGGCGGTGAGTCATTTTTAGTATCGCTAGCGCTTGCACTTGGTTTAGCATCGCTTTCGTCTAACAAAGTACAAATCAATTCTTTGTTTATTGACGAAGGGTTTGGTACGTTAGACAGCGAAACCCTAAGCATTGCAATGGACGCTTTGGATTCTTTGCAAGCACAAGGCAGAAAAGTAGGCGTTATATCGCACGTAACACAAATGAGCGAGCGTGTAGCCACTCAAGTGCATGTAGCCAAAAAGCCAGGTGGATATTCCACAGTTGAAGTTTTATAAGCAACATTACTGAAAACAAGGAGATACAATGCCAACGTTTACAGGCGAGCAAGCAACACAATACGATAGCCGCATAACCCGTTTAGTGCCTGGTTATGAATTATTACATCAGCTCACTAATGCGCAACTACAAGCAACGCTAAGCGACAATGCGCATATTTTGGTAGTAGGGGCAGGCACAGGCAAAGAAGTACTTGCACTGGCTGCACTAAACCCTACATGGCAATTTACTGCGCAAGATACATCAGCCGATATGCTTGCTATCGCACAGCAGCAATTTGATGAACAAGGCATAACAAGCCGCGTAGATGTACATAATGGCCCAGTTGATAAGTTATCGGTTAAAGCCGATGCCGTTTTATGTTTATTAGTAATGCATTTTTTAGAAGATAACGGCGATAAAAAAGAGTTATTAAAAGCAATTAAAGGAAGTCTTAAAAAAGACGCAAACCTTTTTATTGCAGATTTAATGCGCCCCGAAACTTCATTTGAGCGCGAAGCCCAGCTCACAACGTGCGCGCAATTGGGTTTAACCGAAACAGGTAAAACACAAACAGGGCACGACTTAGAAAATGAGTTTTACCCGCTTGATAGAATGCGCTTTAGCGAACTACTAAACGAGTGCAAATTTGGCATTCCGAAGCTGTATTTTAAAGCCCTAGGTTTTAGCGGATATGTAGTTTAAGTTTCACAAGCTAAACAAGCACCCGCTATTTAGCACCAATAAAAACACCGAGTGAACAAACTCGGTGTTTTTATATAACCCTCTCTACACCCCGAAGTTTCTCTAAGCGTAGGTCGGATAAGTGAGGCGCCACCCGACGCTCTAATATCCACATCACTCAGATCATTACTGTGCCAGCAATCCTAACCAATCTCTCCAAGTGCTTTCATTGCAGCTTGTGCTTTGTCTGTTTGTACAAAAATATGGTCGTGATAAAACGCAGCTACCACATTAGCGCTAATGCCATGCTCAGTTAGCTTTGCAGATACCGCAGCTGTTAGCCCAACGGCCTCTAAGCTTGAATGTACATTAAGAGTAATTAAATTATATTTACCCTCGTAAGTAATACCTGCTTTATCGGCGGTTTCAGCTTTTAAAATAAGGGTTAGGCCTTCCTCTTCAACGTAAGTGGCAAGTGGCTCTAAGTGAACATAATCAGCCAATTTCCCTGCCAAACAGCAAAATATGTATTCACCTTGTTTAAGCACAGGCTGCATTGATTTTAATAATTCGTTTAACTCTAAAATTCCGGCCATGGTCGTTCCTTACAATGTGTTATTTAGTGCCTTTTAGCTGCGCGACTAGCTCGCTTAATCTCGCAATTTTTATATTACTTAATTGCCTGTAATCAAAATACGGGCACACAATAATGTTGTTACTGGTGTCTATTGCAAACTCGTCGTCGAGCCAATCAAATTGTGCATGCAACTTACCTTGTTGTAATAAGTTTTTAGCGTGCGTACGCCCAGCAATTATGTGTAGCTGATTTTGATTGCTAGTAGCTTTATCTGCGCAAGTAATAGTAGTGTCAGGCGCGCTAAATAGCAGGGCGGTTTTACTATTTTTTTGCAGTAAATACTCATCGCGATATTGTTGCCAAGTAGGGGCTTGTTTAGCAAATGAATAATGCTCACTTGGCAGGGAAAATAGCACTTTGGCGTAAACGTTAAACACTTTGCGCCAACCATTACCACAGTACTGGTTTATGGTATTTATTTGCTCATTTATAACCGGTTCTAGGTATTCAAGTGTTTCAAAAAACGGCATGGGCGGCGCTTTTGCTACGTATACCGCCACGCTAAATTGCGTATCACCTAAGCCAACTAATTGGGTATTCAAGTTAGTTAGCCTTGTTTTGCGCTAAAATACGGTCGAGGTTATTTGCAAAGTTTTGGCGATCGGTTTGGCTAAGTGGCGGCGGCCCACCACTCATTTCTACGCCGCTTGAGCGCATGGTATCCATAAAGTCGCGCACGTTAAGTATTGAGCGGATATTCTCGGTGGTATAAAGCTCGCCACGTGGGTTGAGTGCTTGCCCGCCGTTATCAATTACTTCACTTGCTAGCGGAATATCGCCTGTAATAACTAAATCGCCTTTTTCAACACGTTTTACTATTTCGTCGTCGGCTACATCAAATCCCGACGATACTTGAACGCGGCTTATGTATTTTGACGGCGGAATACGCATTGCGTGATTCGCTACTAAAATAGTCTCGATTTTCATACGCTCTGCAGCTCTAAAAAGTATTTCTTTTATAACAACAGGACACGCGTCTGCATCTACCCAAATTTTCATGCTATGGTCATTTTTATTGCTTTAGAATTAATATGATCCTATAGCAAATTTTTTTAATCGGCTAGCAAACTTTATATCCATCTATATGTAGATAATACGTACGATTTATGTAATTAAAAAAGGAGCTTACATGAAGGCTATTAAATACGGTTTACTTATTACAGGGTTATTTTTTCTTAGTGCCTGCACCAGCCCTCCTGAGGGAATAACACCCGTTAAAAACTTTGATATACAAAAATATAAAGGCAAATGGTTTGAAATAGCGCGTCTTAATCACTCATTCGAAGAAGGGATGGAGCAAGTTACCGCGACTTATTCAATTAACGACGACGGCACAGTAAAGGTCCTTAACAAAGGGTATTTAACGGATGATAAAAAATGGGATGACGCCGAAGGCTTAGCCAAGTTTGTTGAGGGCACCGACACAGGACATTTTAAAGTCTCGTTTTTTGGTCCATTTTATGGCGCTTACGTGATTTTTGAGCTTGACCAACCCGATTATCAATATGCATTTATAACCAGTTACAACAAAGATTACTTGTGGTTTTTGTCGCGTACACCAACGGTTAGCAAAGAGCTTAAAGAACACTTTTTAACTAAAGCTAAAGAGTTGGGCTTTGCTACCGATGAAATAATTTGGGTAAACCAAGAGACTATGTAAAGGGGGTTTACAGTTAGTTATATACGTTTTTAAAGTAGTAATAAAAGAGTCACCTAACCGTAAAGTAACTTAAATATATTATGGTTATATTGTGTGTACTTGCCGTGAGACAGCAAGTATTGGAAACACTGAATATCCCCTATTGTTGGCAAGCTATATAGCTTGCCATTTTTTTTGCCTAATATATGGGAAAGTAACGGATCACGTTTTTACTAACTAAGGCTAGTTTAATGCTAAAAACAACCCACTTAGTACAACTAACACGCTATTTAAAACACTAAACCACTTCACGTAGCCTAGTAAAAAATTATAAAAAACCATTATAATTAAGACACTTAGGCTCATAAATCCGCAAAATAGTAATGCACCATATCCATCTTGAGTAACTATACAAAGCACCAAGCTTAGTAAAATACTGATCCAAGCAACTAATAGCAGCTTTTTACGTTGGGATTCTGTAGGGCGTTTTTTAAATACATCTTTAAAATGATTATACTTAGCCAGCGCAAAACAGTTAAAACTGAGCAGGCATAGGCTAAACCCAAGTAAATCAATCATGGTTTTTGCCTTTTAAGGTTATTAGATTGACTAGGGCTGATTATTTTTGAGTTGTTTTTAGCAGTACGTAATTTTTCGGTTTGTATAAAAAACAATATACTAAATAACAAAAACAGTGCATCAAAAGTAAATAAAGCCCACTGTTTGTGCATCAAATAGCTAACTAGATTACCGTTAGTTGTAAGGGCATTAATAACCGGTACGCTTAAACATGCAACAGCATTTATAGCTGCCATAACTCGCCATTGCAGTGTGTCGCGCTTTATAAGTGCTAAAAGAGCAACCGCTAGCCATGTTAAAAAGAACGCGAGTATTTCTTTATCGGCGCGCTCTGCGGTAGTTGAGCTAAGTAGTCTGTTAGCAATAAAAAATGCACACGTTGCCAGTGGAAGTCCCATAATAGTGGCTAGGTTTAACCCTTCAACTAATTTTAAACCAAACGAAGGTTTAACGTTATTTTTAGTTCGCTCGCGAATTCGTTTAGCCCACATAATACAGCCAGAGCCAATCATTACACAGCCTGCAATACCGCCTAATACGTATAACCAGCGCAACAACCACGTAGCTAAACGCCCTGTATGCATAGAATTAAGCGATTCGTAAAGCGCTTTGCTGCTAGTTAGCTCGTCATCAGTTTTAGCGACCATTTGCCCTGTAGCACCACTAAATATTAAGCGTGGTGCTTGGTCACGTAGTGTTTTACCTGCGCTTACCAATACGGTAATTGTTGAAGCTGCCATATTTGGTTGGTTAACTTGTACGCGAGTAATATCTGCATGAGGCCACTTAGTATAAACCTGATCTAAAATGCGTTGTATTGGCACCATTGGCAATTCGCCTTGGGCTTTATCGGTCATGGTATTGCGAGGTGTTACATCGTTAAAAAAGCCACGCATGCCGTCATCATAAGAGATTTGCGCAGGGTAGGGAAACAACATAAATATAAGTGTAATTATACCCGTGTAAGTAATCATTAAATGAAAAGGAAGGGCAAGCACAGAGCTTAAGTTATGGGCATCTAACCATGTACGGCTACCTTTGTTACGCCTAAAGCTAAACATATCTTTAAAAATACGCTTATGAATAACCACCCCCGATATAATGGCAATCAGCATAAAAAAGCTAGCAAAGCACACAATCCAGCGTGCGGTTATTGCATCCATGTAATGTAAATCATAGTGCAGCCGATAAAAAAAGTTACCGCCTTTAGTATCTACAAAGGGCTCAAGCTCTTGCATGGTATTAGGGTTTAGCTGTGTGTTTTCAAACCGGCTGCGGCGCTGGCCTGTCTCTTTTGGTTTTGCATAACCATAAATTAAATAAGGAATACGCGGCTCGGGTAATGTAATACGCCAGCTTGATGAGTGAGCTCCATGGCTAGCTAAGTAATCGAACCCTGTAATTATTTGTTGTTTTTGCGCTTCTATACGCTGTGTTTGGGCTTGCACATTATGAATGGCTGGTTGATTCCACAACGTTATTTCGTCTCTAAAAAAGCTAAGAGTCCCTGCAAAAAATATTAAATATAATAACCAACAAACGAGTAACCCTACCCAAGTGTGCAACCAAGTCATCGATCTGAAAAAGCTGTCTTTCATACCCAACCCTTCAGTAATGCAAGCAATCCTATGAACGCTCCTGTACTTAGTAAAATACTGATCCATACTGTTTTTAATGATTTAACGCTAAAAGCATAAATAAATACAACGGCATAAATTAAAATGCTGATTGAAACACTAAACAGCACAGCGTCTTGTTTAGCTATTGGCAATACAAAACTTAATAACGCAGTGCTTGCAGAGGTAAAAGCATAGCCACCAATTATGGCAATAAAAAAACGTAAAAATACCAAAACTCGATAACTGCTTACGCTTTTTACTATAAGCGTAATCACGTTAACCTTATCGAATGGCGCACTGTGCAAAGGTGCCTGCATAGTTAATTAATCCCTTTATTTAAAGCTGAGGATAAAACAAAGGCGCTATTATATATGTTACAAATACAAAAGATAGTTATTCTCATTTGTGATATTTAATTTTTAAGTAAGTTATGCTTACTTAATTACTTAGTAAAATACTGATCTGATATTGTTTAATGATATTGCACAGGCTCTATGTAAAGCTTAAGGTTAATAAACTGAGTAAAAATAAAGAGTGAATAACGATGAGCGATCACGAAAAACTAAATTACGTTGAGTTTCCTGCATGCGACTTACCCGCAACTAAGGCCTTTTTTAGTCGTGTATTTAATTGGCAGTTTACTGACTACGGCCCAGAATACACGGCGTTTAGTGGCCAAGGGCTTGATGGTGGCTTTTTTAATGCGCCGCTTAAATCGCTAACTCAAAACGGTGCTGCGCTATTGGTTTTTTATAGTAACGACATTCACGCTACGTATAAAAAAGTACAACTCCATGGTGGCACAATATTAAAACCTATTTTTGAATTTCCGGGTGGTTGCCGGTTTCATTTTGCAGAGCCGAGCGGCAATGAATTTGCTGTATGGGCAGAGCAACACTAGGTTTTACAAGGCTTGTAGCGCGAATGAGCTTAAAGATCACGATTTTACTAACTAACGCTCGTTTTAATTAAAATAAACCGATTTTTTACCAACTCATTTATCCTAAATGGCCATTTAGGATAAATATTAAGCATTTAAGGCCAAATAAGCATGAATAGTCACCAATTAATAGAGCAAGTTAGTAAATGCGTGATCTGTGAACCTCATTTACCTTTAGGGGCTCGCCCTGTTATACAATTTAACCCAAACGCACGTATTTTAATTGCAGGGCAAGCACCTGGAATCAAAGTTCACGAAACAGGTGTGCCGTTTAACGATGCAAGCGGAAACCGCCTGCGAGAATGGCTTGGGCTAACACGTGATGAATTTTACGATGCCAATAATATAGCAATTTTACCTATGGGCTTTTGCTACCCGGGTAGGGGGAAGTCGGGTGATTTACCACCGAGAAAAGAATGTGCCCCTGCATGGCGCGAGCAATTATTGGCTGCACTACCAAATATTGAGCTGACAATAGTGCTTGGTAAATACGCGCAGGCGTATCATTTACCAGAGACTAAAAAAATGCCACTTACGGAGTTAGTAAAATCGTGGCGTGAGTATTGGCCAAATTATTTAGTGCTTCCACATCCGAGTCCGCGTAATAATATATGGCTTAAAAAGAACCCATGGTTTGAACAAGATGTACTTCCAGAACTAGATAAGCACGTGGCTGCTATTTTAAATAAGTAATACTTCTAGTTATTGTAAAGGGGCGTTACAGTTAACTTAAAAATTAACACTCTAATTAAAAACAATAACAAACGAGGCTGTCTAATTTGAATGCATCTATATTAACTGAAGTAATACTTCCACTCGCCCTTGCACTTATTATGTTTGGTATGGGTCTTGGGCTCACAACAACCGATTTTACTCGTTTATTTAAAAGCCCGCTTGGCATTGTCATGGGTTTAATAGGCCAACTTGTAGCAATGCCTTTATTAGCATTAGGGCTGTGTTATTTACTAAACCTACCAACGCCTATCGCTATTGGTTTAATGATATTAGCTGCTTGCCCCGGCGGTACTATGTCAAATGTAGTAAGCCAGCTTGCTAAAGCTAATTTAGCGCTTTCGGTAAGTTTAACAGCTGCCTCTACCGCAATTAGTATAATAACCACACCGTTTATTATTGGCTTTGCTATGAGTCAGTTTGCCCCAGCGGACGATGCTACTTTTTCTATTTTAACTACTTCATTAGGGCTATTTTTTATTACCTTAGTGCCAGTTGCTATAGGCATTTGGTTGCGTCACTTTAAAAGTGATTTTGCCATTAAAGCAGAGCCGTTTTTTAGACGCTTCTCGTTGTTTTTTATGCTTATGATGATTGCCGCACTAGTAATAAAAGAGCGCGATTTATTAGTTAGCTCATTTAACAACGTATTTTGGGCGTGCATAGCGCTTAATATTGGTTCAATGGTTGTTGGTTGGTTAATTGCTAAGTGTTCAAAATTAAATTTAACTGATTCGCTGACGCTTTCAATTGAGGTTGGAATTCAAAATGCATCGTTAGCTATTTTAATCGCTATTAGCTTTTTAAATAAACCAGAATACGCAGTTACCGGTGGCGTGTATGGCCTTGCCATGTTTATAGGACCACTGCTATTAATTGGCGGGTTAAAGCTTAAAAATAAACGTACCGCTAGGGCTGTTAACTAGGACTTTTAATTAGGGCATGTTGACCAAGTTACTTTAATTTATGGCTGCGGATAACGTAGCCTTAAACTCAAGTCTAAAAATACCACCAGTTAAATGTATGCTCTGCACTCATCGCGCCAACAAGTTGTAAGCTTATAAAACACTCTCAAGCTTGAATATTGCGCCAGGCGCTGAGCTTGCTCGCGCAAGGAGCGAAGCTTCTAATAACTAAGGCGCATTTTAGGATGGGATAAGAGTATAAGTAATACGGTGAAAAATAGCGCCTCAAATATGAGGCGCTACTTTAAAACTTACTATTTGGTTTGCATGTTTTTAGCGCGTTCTTCTGCATCTATTAATGCTTGCGATTTAGGCGCGCGTTTTTTCTCTTCTATTTTGGGCTTTTCAGTTGAGTCAGGATCCCAGCTTGAGTCTAACGACAAGTTAGCAAATGGATTGTGACTGTCTGCTTTTTTAGGCTCACTTACTGGCTCATCAACTTGCGGTGTTGTTTGTGTTTGCTCAGGTGTTGCGCTTTGTTTTTTAGGCATCGGCTTTTCACCAGGTAATGGTGCATCTGGGTTAAATGTACGTACCTCTGGTTCTTTAAAGTCTTGCTCTGTTGTATATGTAGTCGATTGAGCGTCAGCTATTTGCTCTGGTGCGTGTAAATCTACAACCGGCTCACTCGCTGTTACTGGCTCAGGAGTACTAATAACCGGCTCTACAGTGTTGTGTTCGGCTTCTATTGGCGCAGGCTCCGTTACTTGCGCTGTATGGTGCTTACGTTGTTTTTTTACAGGCTTTGCATCTGGATCAAAGTCGCGTACTTCTGGCTCATTAAAGCTGCTGGCATTTTTAATACGCTCTAAGGTTGTTTTTGCTGCTGCTTCAAACTCGGCTGTATTAGGCTCAGGTTTTTGCTTTACTTCGTTAAACGTAGCGGTACTTGTTTGCTCTAAAGTATCAATTGAGTTAAGCGGTGTAGGCTCAATTTCGCTTGTTTGCACTTGTGTAACTACGTTGTTTTGCTCATCTGAAATTTGCGGTGGTGTATGTTCAATATCAGCATTTTGTGTAGTGTTCGTAGGCTCTAAAGGCTCTTCATTTGCCTCTACGCTGCTCTCAACTGGTTTATTATTTTGAGTTACTTCGTTGATGACGACAGGCTCAATCTCTGGCTCTTTTGTAGTTTCAGGTTTAGCTGGCGTAGCAATTTTTTCTGATTTAACTTCAGGTGGAGCCGCTATAGTCGGTTCTGCCATCACTTTACTTTGTTTTGCACGGCGCAGGCGCACGACTATCATAGCGCCAATAAGTACCACTATAACAAGTATTAAAGTGGGTAAAAGTAACGAGCTTGGGCTTTGTGCTATAGGTTGCGGCGCAATAACTGGCGCTGGTTTAGTTAACACCGGTGCTGGTTTTACAGGTACAGACTTTTCAGGCGTAGGTTGAACGTTTTGCTCTGGCGTCGCCGGTTTTACTTGCTCTATCACAGCTTCGTTTTTTTGCTCTGTAACTACTTGCTCGGGTACTGCTGTTGTTGGCTCTGCATCAATTACTATTTCGTTACTATTGGTATTTAGCTGATCGTTAATTTGTTGTTTTTGATCATCAGTTAAATTAAGTGTTTGCTCGTTGATGCTATCTTTAACAGCTTCTTCAGTGAGTTGTATTACAGGGGCAGGTTCAACAATTTTAGGTTGTGGCTGAGTAATAATCGCCGGCTCTGGCTCTATTATCTGTGGCTTTGGTTGTGCTTGAATTTCTTTTGGCTTATTACAGTTGTTTTTGTAATCACGCGCTGCCTTACGATATTTTTGACTCGCTTTATTATTACTATTTTGCTGCATTTCTTGTTTAATTAAAATGCACATAGCTTCGTTGTATGCAGCACTTTGCGCACTATAAAATAGGGCAAAGCAAAGGGTAAATCTAATTAGTTTTGATATCATAAAGTTATGCGCGCTTAAATATTAATAGTTTGATTTTAAGCGCAAAATTGAAAATTATCCAGAGTAATACGACTAATCAATAACCATAAGGCTGCGATATTCATCGTAAGCAAATTGGTCTGTCATACCGCTTATATAGTCTTGAATTAATCTACAGCGATAATAAAATTCGTACGCTGCAAAGTGATCGGGCTCTTCTTGCATCGCATCTATTGCGTGTTGGTAACTATTTAAGTGCTTTTTAGAGAGCTTTTTTACAAGTCGCGACTCAATTAATAAACGTGAATCGCCATTTAGAGCGCGCCTAAAGTCATCGCTGTTCAATTGCAGTAGCGGTTTGTAGCAATCGAGTAAGCCATTAATTATTCTATAACCTTGCAGCTCTAATTTTTCGACTTCTTTGTTTGAAAATACATGCTCAAGTGCCACTTGCTTTAGCATTTTGGTTACAGCGTGTAGATGGCTTCTATCTTCTAAAAGTGCTTGGTTAAAGTCGCCATGGTAAATAGGTTCTATATTTTCAATAAAGCGTTTTGCAGCATGTCCAACTAGCGGATGTAAAAGTGCAACGCGCAGGTATATAAAAAATTCGCTATTAAAGTTATACGGTTGTGCTTTGGCGCGCTCATGTGCGTAGTCAACTGCTTTATCTACAAAAGTTTGGTGCTCTGTATCGTCTATTGTTAGGTTTATGAGTGCTTTTTTATAATGACTTTTAAGCTGTGTACATAAGAATTCGGTGCTTATGATCCCTTTTTCAACAGCATCCTCTATATCGGCTAGGCAATACGAAATGTCGTCGGCGGCTTCCATTATATAACTTGCTGGATGGCGGCAATATGGCTCAATAGTGAGCTCTTTTTGTAGCGCTTCAACAAAGTTTTTTTCGCTGTAGTAGTAACCCACTTTCTTCATTAAGTAGTTTTTATTTTGCGGTATATCTTTTGTATCAAGCCCTGCAGGTCGAGTGTATTTTAAAATACCAGCACTTTGGCTGTAAGTTAAATTAAGCGTTTGCAACGAATGAATTATACGTATGCCTTGAGCGTTGCCTTCAAAGTTACAAATATCAAGCGCAAGGTGTTTAAAAACAACACCTATACCGGTATTGGGCTCTTTGCAGCGCTCGGGTGTTACGCTTGCTAGGTTGTTATTAAACCAGTGGTTTATTGCAGCTTCGCCAAAATGTCCAAACGGTGGGTTGCCTATATCGTGCATTAGGCAGGCCATTTCTACTAAGCTTTCTAGGGGGCGTTCTAGGTCGGTTAAGCCGTAATCTTTTTGTTGTTGGTAGCTTAAATTTGCAAAAATACGTTGCACTATAAAACGACCAACCTGTTGTACCTCAAGCGAGTGAGTTAAGCGCGAACGAACAGCTGCGTTACGCTCAAGCGGAAACACTTGGGTTTTTTGCTGCAGCCTGCGAATAGCGGCACTGTTAATAATACGGCCACGGTCGCTTTCTAGCGCCATTTGTAAGTTGGAGGTTGTGCGATACATTCGTGCTGGCGTTATTTTTTTACTAAAATCTATGGTCATCTTTATACTTATCCTTTTTACAATTGATGACTGGCATAGTTTTTAGCACATAGTCATTTGTCTTTAATATACAGGGTTTAATCTATCAGTTTGTATCATAAAGTAACAACTTGCTTTAAAATAATTTTTTGAGTAATTGTTGTGCATTTATAGGTGTTTATAATGAAACAGTGGATTTTAAAGGCAGTATCAATTTGCCTAATGTTAGGAATGAACAGCGCGTTTGCTGCAAAAGAGCAAACTGTGGTGCTTGTATCAATTGATGGCCTGCGTTGGGATTATATTGAAAAACACGGTGCGCCAAATTTAAAAGCAATGGCCGAGCGCGGTGTTCGCGCACAAAAACTAATACCTGTTTATCCAACTAAAACGTTTCCTAACCATATTTCTATTATTACGGGCTTATTGCCGGTAAACCATGGCATTGTTGATAATAGCTTTTGTGATAAAGCGCGTAAAAACGACTGTTACAGCATGGGCAAAGCATTGGGCGATAGCACTTGGGTGAAGGGGATTCCGCTTTGGAATTTAGCAAAAATGCAGGGACTTAAATCGGCTACTTATTTTTGGCCTGAGTCAGATGCATTATTTAACGGCATGACACCAGATTACTTTTATCACTATTCTAAATACAGCGATTACCAAAGCCGTGTTGATCAAATTATTCAGTGGTTAAGTTTACCAAAAGCACAGCGCCCGCGTTTTATTGCGAGTTACTTTTCGCTAGTTGATAGCATGGGCCATGAGTTTGGACCAGACGCACCACAAACGCGAGATGCAGTTAAACAGCTTGATGAATTAATGGGGCAATTACAAACTCGCTTAAGTAAATTAGAGCAAGAGGTAAACTTAGTTATTGTCTCGGATCATGGTATGGCGAGTATAGATCCAGATAAAAGCATTGATGTAACCACACTGCCTCAAGATGAAAACTTTTTAGTTAAAAACACCGGTCCACGTTTACTCATATACACTCAACCCGATGCAATAAATGCTGATATAGCCGGCTATAAAGCTCGTTTACAAAAAGCAGCAAACGGTCGTTATACAGTATTAACTGACGAGCAGTTAGCAGCGTACCATTACAATAAAGGCACCCGTGTAGGCGATATTGTGGTGCAAACTACAGCGCCAGCGGTATTTTCCAATGGTAAAAAACCAACCTATTTAGGGACTCACGGTTATGCATATACCGAGGATATGGCTGCATCATTTATTGCTGTAGGCCCTGCATTTAAACAAGGTATAAGCCTTAAAGAAGTGAGTAACCTTGATATTTACCCAGTACTTGCAAAAGTGATGGGGCTTAAATTGTTAAACAAAGTAGATGGCAATGGTAAAACATTAATGCCGGCAATTAAGCAAAAAGTGGTTGTGCATTAGCTTAATCTATAAGAGCGCGTAAGCGCTCTGCAGAGAAGAACATGTTAAAACTTTAAAGTGGGCTATTTAGCCCACTTTTTAATGCGCTACTTATTTAAAGTTAGCAATACTTGTTTTTGTAGCAGTAACCGTGCGAATTGCATACGCTTGGTTTGTAATACCAAAAGCAATACCATTTACGCTCCAGTTAGGGTTAGAGAAGTAATCGTACTGAGTTGCGCTACCGTAAACGTGCGGGTAAGCCATAATACTTGCAAACTCATTTTGTACGCCATGACCCATGCCATCTACATATACACCGCCAGATGTGTCACCTTGTTTGCGTGAATGCGCTAAACCTTGGTTATGACCAAGTTCGTGTACAAATGTAGTTGCACCACAATCAATTGCAGTGATTGAGTACATACGGCTGCTCATTGAGCTATATAGATTGCCATTAGTGCCTTGGCCAACCCACGCTAAACCACATGAAATAAGCCCATTGCCAGCACTTTGGCCAGTACCTAATACGGCGATCATGTCGGCTTTCCAATCGCTGCGTAAACCATCTACGTAGCTGCTATTTGTAACCGAATCTAACCAATCCTCAGACGGCGTTACTGCGTAGTCACCTAAGTTTTGTTTGCCAGCTAAGCGTAGTGTTATATCAACGCCATTTTGGCTATATACCTGATTACTAAAAGCAATTAGTTGATTTATTTTAGTGTCAATATTGCTAGTTGCAGCAGCTGATTGGTCGGTATATAAAATACCGATATCGATTGTTTCTGCTTGCGCAACACTTGCTGCACATAATGCCGCAGCCAGTGCGGTTGTTGTGATTACTTTTTTCATTATTGTATTTCCTTACTCTTGTTGTGGTTGGAACTGTTTTTAACTTGGTTGAGATCATAAAAAGCAGACACACTAAAGCTGCCTTATAGTGCGGCTTTAATTGCTTTTTATACTTTTTGGTTAGCCATCAATTTTTGGTGCAAATATATCGATGCTTTTATCTGATTTGGGCTTTGGTGCGGTTACTTCATGCTCTATGTGGCTTTTATATAAATCGCGTTTTGCTGCAATCCATCCGTACTTACCTTTACTTTCGAATACATAGTTGCCAGAAGGTGCAGTAAATTGGCCATATACGGCATCTTTACCTACCGTTAAAACGGTATTATGCATGCGGCCGTCAACACCCACTATTTTACCAAATATGCTCTTATCGCCATTTTCAGACTCAACCACATTAGTCACTTCTGCGGTGAATGTTTCGGCTGTTTGCGGAATAGCTAAATCAAAGTTTTCGCCAGTTTCTAACGCCTGTAAAGAATTTAAATCAAACTCAATATAGGCCTCGTTATGTAAGTCAGTCGGTAAAACTTTTGCATTTATAAGCACTTGCTTTGCTTTGTCTGATAGGCGATTTACGGCATCAAATTCTTCAAACGGTAAGTTGTTGTCAGGGGCAGCAATGGGTTTAACAGTAATTGGATCTTTACTCATATCAATAGGTGCAGGGGGATGCGTATTGCGCGTTTTTTGTAAATCAATAGGAACAAAATCAATAGCAACAGGCGCGATAGGTTCGCCCGTTTCATCTGCATTAAAAAATAGCCCATAAACTGCAAATGCCGATAATGGTATAGCAATTAGTAAGACGACAGAACTCTTCATTTGTTTCTCTTTTAGTATTTTTGGTTAACTATTTGTTACGTTTTATATTATTAAATGGATTAGATCAAGATAATAAATGTAACCGAAAAGAATTATTTCTTAATTTTATAATTCCTTATAAAATATAAGGATATTTATTTTTGGTGTGTTTTTTGCTCTTTTTAGTATTGGTTTTTAGTAGTGTTCACGCGGGCTTTGGCGCAGTTACAGGTACTTGTTTGTTTAGTTAAATACAATGGTTAAAAGTGACTTTTTGACGTTAATTACAATGAAAAATAAAAAGTGAATTTATTTCACCTTTTGTAAACCAATCGCTAATTGCAATGTAATTATTGGGCACGTATGTTGTGAGCTGCATAAATGCATTACGAGGAATTTATGAAGGTGTCTGATCAGTTGCTTAACCGAATTACAGCAGGACTTGTGGCTGTAATTATTGGTTTTTCGAGTTCTATTGCATTAATTTATCAGGTAGTGATAACCCTTGGTGGTACGCCCGATTTAGTAGCTAGTTGGATTTTAATGCTCGGTTTAGTGATGGGCACAACGTCAATTGGTTTATCGTACTATTACAAAGTACCTGTTTTAATTGCGTGGTCTACCACGGGAGCTGCATTACTTATTTCAAGTGCCCAAGGGTATAACTTAAATGAGGCTATTGGCGCGTTTATGCTCAGTGCATTGCTCGTGTTTTTGTCGGGGGTTACGGGCTGGTTTGAAAAAATAATGAACCGTATTCCAAGTGAGCTTGCATGCGCCATGTTGGCCGGCGTGCTTGTTACCTTTGGTATCGATGTGTTTAATTTTATGAACGACATGCCTTTAGTAATTGGTTTAATGGTCGTTATGTACTTTATTGGTAAACGCTTTTTTGCCCGCTTTGCTATGTTAAGCGTGCTTATTATAGGCGTATTACTCGCTTGGCAAATGGGCCATATTGATACCAGCGCGCTGCACTGGAAAATGAGCGAATTTGCTTATATTGAACCCGTTTTTAACTTACAAGCATGCATTAGCATAGGTTTACCACTTTACATAGTTACCATGACTTCGCAAAATTTACCGGGTATTGCGGTTTTAAAAGCACATAAATATAAAGCGCCTATATCTGCATCTCTTAATGTTACTGGCTTTGTAAATATGCTTAGCGCTCCTTTTGGAGCCTACTCTATTAATTTAGCCGCGATTACCGCAGCTATTTGTATGAGTGATGAAGCGGATAAAAATCATGATAAACGTTATTGGGCGAGTATAGCGTCTGGCGTATTTTATATTTTAATGGCGTTGTGCGCAGCTACATTAGTTGGCTTGGTAGCAAGTTTACCCCAGGCACTTATTTTAGCTTTGGCGGGCATTGCGCTATTTGGCACCATTGCTAATAGTTTGCAGCAAGCCCTTAGTAGTACTGAATATACTGAGGCCGCAATAGTCACTTTTTTAGTAACTGCATCTAACTTAACATTACTTTCAGTGGGGTCTGCTTTTTGGGGGATTATAGCGGGTGTGCTAACGCTTATTATCACCAGGAAAGACTAAAAACTGTGAATATGTAAAGCGAAATTATTGCTCATATAGATGATTAAAATAGTTTAACCAAGCTTATTAAAAAGGCTGCAATTGCAGCCTTTAGTTTTACAAACAGGGTTTACCTAATCATAAGTATGATGGCGAGTTACGCTAAACCGATTAAGTATATGGTGCATAACATACACAACACATAAGCTTAAGATTATAGCCACAGATACCGAACTAAACCGGTACATTGCACTATAAACAAGATCTTGGCCTGGCCCGAGTGAATTTCCAAACAAAATACCAAATGTAGTCAATACACCAAAACCAATGCCAGGTATGCCTCCGCCTAAAATATGAAAGCGCGCAAAAACAAACGAAAGTATCCATAAAATAGCCATCGGAAAAAGTAAAAAATCAGAGTGACTATACAAAAATAGTTGCGATAGTAACGCTGCATTACAGCCTATAAGCGTTCCAATTGCTCGCTGCCAACCGGCCATACCTGCGGCTTTCCAGCACAACGAAAATAAAATAAGCACAGAAGCTGCCTGCGCAGATATTGAGTCTTGTAAATCAAGAACCTGAAAAACAACAAAAGAGAGCGTAGCCACGGTTGAGCATAACAATACCTCATGGCGAATACTTTCTTTTGCTTTAGCTGGCATTACTCGCCCGGGCCTTGCGGTTACATCAGGAAATAGGCCATGCATTAATGCTCCAATAATAACGGTTAAAAATATAGCCAAACCATTAGTTAAAATTAATGGATAAATACTGCTTCCTTGATCAACATAGCTGGAAAAATGCAGCTGAATAGAAAGACTGATCACGCCTAAAGCGCCAAATAAAAAGGCACTACCGCTACTCATTTTATGAAATAAAAAGCAGAAAACACCAAACACTAACAATGTCATAACGACTGGTAAGTGAGAAAATAATCCCTGCATTATCAGCACTATAAGTGCGCTAAATGCAGCAGATGCTATAAATTGATTTATAAGCCCACGACTTAACGTAGGTACCATGCCCAATATCAACATAGGATAAACGGTAAAAAATATACCATTGGGCCAGTTCATTAATTCACTAATAGTAAAGCCAAGGGTACACCCACCTGCAATGCGCAGTGCTTGGCGAAGGCCATTGGAGTCTAATTGTGGGCCTTGGCTAACAATTTGAGTCATAAAGCCTCCATTAATAAATGTAGTGTAACCAGCTAATAAACCTGATTTGTGCAGAGCCAAACCATTGCCCAATTGTTGATTCTGGTAATAATTGTACTGTTGCACGTGAGCCACTAGGCATGTTTGCTATTAAGTCTTGATGATTAATGAGCTTTAAGTGAATGCGTTGACGCTGTGCATCACGCACCCAACGATTACTGGTTTCTGTTGTACTTAGTAAACCATTAGCACTAAGTTGACCACTGCTAACGCCTGCTTCAAATGTTTCAAGTATTGCGTCGTAAACTTCACCTGGACGGCTATCAAATACTACGCGCGCTTGGGTGCCTTGCTTCATATTTGTGAGTGACTTTTCTCTAAAGTCGGCAACTAAATCTGCCTTTTTAGCAACAATAGCTAATAACGGGCTGCCTGCAACTGCGTATGCGCCGTTTAATAATTGTAAGTTAGCAACTACGCCGTCACTTAATGCGCGCACTTTTGTGTAGGATAAATTTAGCTCAGCTTGCGCTAACTGGTTAGCAGCGTGGCGCATGGCTAAGTTTTTGTTCCCTGAGTCACCTCTAGCTAAAACCGCTTCAGCTAACTGCGCTTCAAGGGCTGCAACATTTGCTTTACTCGCTTCAAAATTAGCACGAATGCTTTCAAGTTCTTGCTCCGATATAGACTTTTGCTTATAGAGCTTTTCGCCTCTGCTTTTTAATAGTTTTTGCTCATGCTGTTTAGCGTTTGCAGCACTTATTTGTGCCTCAAGCGCTTTAACATTGGTATCAAGGCGTTTATTTTGTAATTTGGCATCATCAAGGGCGAGTTGAGCTTGTTCTTTAGCTAAATTATATGGGCCTTCATCAATACTAAATAATATATCGCCTGCTTTAACTGATTGGTTATTACTAACTTGCACACTAGTGACTCGGCCACTAATTTGCGGTGATATTTGCACAACAGGGTGATAAACACGTGCTTGTGGTGTCACAGGCAAAACCATATCGGCCACTAAATAGTAAATAAATACTAAGATAAACCCTATGAGAGAAAACCTTACATAGCGTGCAAACTTTTGATCCGGTGTCATTTTTAGCCTTACTTATTAACTTGAATACATTTAAGGGCGTTTTGCTCTATTTTGATCAAACCAAATGCAATCGCATCTAGTTGCTCAACAGATAAACCGCTGTATAACTGATTTTTTATATCGGAAATAGTCTCTTGCAATGAATGTAAAATGGCATCACTTTGCTCAGTAAAATAGAGTCTTTTACTGCGCTTATCATGTTTGTCTACACGGCGAACAATTAACGATTGCTCCTCTAATTGCTTAAGCGTACGAGTCAATGAAGGCATTTCTATCCCTAAGCTATTAGCAAGCTCAAGTTGTGTTAGTCCCTCACCACGCATACTAATATGCATTAGTGCAGTCCAGCGCGATTGAGTAAGCCCTAAAGGCTCAACTGCAATGGTTACCGCTTCGCGGCATAAGCGATGAACTCGGCCCATATTACCGATAACAGTTAAATCGAGTGTTTCGTGAAAAGGTTTGTGTGTAGGCATAGCCATCCCAACATAGTTAGCAAGCTAACTATTTTATCATTACTTAGCTTGCTAAGTAAATATATGAAAGAGTGGGAAATGGTAAAATATTTGCTAAACCTCACTTGTAGAAATGGTGAGGTTTAGCAGGAGTTTAAAAGTTAAGTAAATTAGCAGGGGAGTATTGATCGGTAAGTACTTTTGTATTTGCGGGCCAATCTTGGTCGTTTTTAGTAAATTGCATAAATTGGCTAATCGCTTTTATGTCTATACCGTATTTTACTAATTTAGGGGCGAGAGCATTTACACGCGTGTTAATTTGCGCTTCGCTCGGCATTGATTTAAGTCCCGCTAAAATAATACGATTACTACGATTTTCGCGACTTACATTTATAAAGTCGCCAAATACAGCGTGGTAAGTTGCCGACTCATGCTGATAAAGTTTACTACTTGAAAACGTATTTGCAGCTATAACACCGCCTTCGGCTAATACGCTTTGTACTTCTTCAAAAAACTCTTTAGTAAGCAAATGCTCCGGAATATAGTCGCCGTTAAATGCATCCAAAATAATCCAATCGTACTTTTGTTTTTTAATTGCGGCACGTTTTATAAAAATACGGCCATCTTGCACGCTTGATGTCACTAAATCGTTTTCTATAAAGTTAAAGTAATCGCGTGCAACTTTAGTTACTGCGGGATCTATTTCAACATTATGAATTTTTGCAGTGGGGTATAGCTCATGAATAACGTTAGAAAGCGTACCGCCTCCTAATCCTATAATAAGTACATTTTTAGGATTATCGGCTACTAAAAGGCTCGCAAAAGTAAGTTTAGTGTAATTAAAAACAAGTTTGTCGGGATTGTTTTTATACATACAGCTTTGGCTTGTTTGGCTACTTTTAGTATTAAATTTAAGGCAACGTAAGTCGCTCGTTTCTTCAACAATAATATTGCGATAAAGCGAGCGCTCTTCGTGGATAACTTTACTGCACGCAAAACCCGAAAATGCAATTAACGGCAGTAGTAGATATTTAAGCATGAGCAAGCTCCTTATTATTAGCCAAGGTATTAATTACAATCGCGACTAAACCCAGTAACCCAAGCGTTAGAGCAAAGGCGCTAATAATAGTATTTACGTCAAACGCGAGTACAAAGTAAAACGAGGTAATTATAGTACCCAGTGCACTACCAAGCGTACTTACAAAGTATAAACGCCCAGCCACTTGGCCGCTTTTATCTCTATCGGTTACTAGTAAGCGCACAGAGTAGGGCGAGATCATGCCTAAAATAACGGTAGGTATAAAAAATAAAGCAGTTGACGCTAAGAGTGAGCCGTAGCGGCTATCTTCAATATGGGTAAATATAAATTCCATTATTGGCTGCGAAAATAATGTAATAGGCACCACCATAATGCTGGCTATTAAAAATATTAAACCATATTTGGTAAGTGATGCATTTTTAGTGCTGAGTTTACCGCCAAGTAAATACCCAAAAGATAAACTAAGCATAAATACTGTAATTATACTGCCCCAAATATGTACGCTACTACCAAAAAAAGGGGCGAGAATTCTCCCTCCTAAAAGTTCAATCCCCATAATGCAAAAACCGCTGCAAAAAGCTAAAAAGTAAATTAACGCGTTTGTTTTTATGCTCATGTAATTATCGTTATGTAACTTAAGTAGAACACTATACTAACGTGATGACACGGCAGTCGCTAGTGCATTAATTAATCGCTCAGTGATTTTTTAAAAAGAAGTTTTGTTATAAAGTAACACATGCTACAATTTTGTTATATTATAACACTTGCTTAGTTAATCAATCACATGAAGTACTCTTTAATTTATTTAGCCTGCCTAGGAATTAGTGCGCCCAGTATTGCGCAAGATCAAAAAGAAGAAATCGAAAAAATATCTGTCACTTATAAACAAGCTTATCGCGGTGATATTCCTCAAAAGCAAATGCCACAATCTATAGTTAGTATTAATAGTGCTGAGCTTAATAAAAAAGGAATTACTCAACTACAAGATGCGCTTGATTTTTCAGCTAGTATTTCACGTAAAAACAATAGCGGTGCATTGTGGGATAGCTTTTCTATTCGTGGCCTTTCGGGTAACGAAAACATGCCATCGGGCTATTTAGTTAATGGCTTTAGCGGTGGGCGTGGTTTTAGCGGCCCGCGTGATGTATCTAACATTAATTACATTGAAGTACTAAAGGGCCCAGGTTCAGCACTTTATGGGCGATCAGAGCCAGGCGGTACTGTAAATATTGTAACTAAAAAGCCACAGTTTGATTCACAAGGCGAGCTAAAACTAAGCTTAGGCAGCGACAGTTTTAATCGCGTTGAAGGCGATTATACTCAAGGCATTAACGATACCACCGCGTTTAGAATAAATGGCGCATGGCAAGATAGTGACAGCTACCGCGATGAGGTATACACCAATAAAAAGGTGATTACGCCGTCTATTTATCATCAAATAAACGCATCGACCAGTGTAACTTATGAGTTTGAATACGTAGATTTAGCTCAGCTATTCGACCGTGGTGTTGTCGTACTCGATAACGATTTTGACACCGTACCAAGCTCGCGCTATTTAGGTAACCCAAACGATGGAGACACGCAGGTTTACTCTCGAGGCCACCAAATTACGTTAAATCACGATATTAACGATGAATGGTCACTCGTTGTAGGTGCAAATTATCGAGACTCTAGCTTAACGGGTTTTTCGTCAGATGCAGAACTTGCACCGTCACGCCAATCGTTATTTGACGATGGCCGCACACTTACCCGCCAGCAGCGCTATCGCGACTACGAAGTAGAAGATTTAAGTGTAAAGTTTGAAGTTAGTGGAAGTTTAGATACAGCCGGCATTTCGCATCATTTATTAATAGGTATTGATGCATATAAATACGATTTGCGCACAGCGCTTTCTCGTTATCGTGGCGGTAATGGCACTTATACTATTGATATTTTTGAGCCTGATTATTCTGGTGAACGTCCTGCTGTTTCGCTACTTTATGAAAATGATGAAGAGCAAAACGCTTACGGTATTTACATTCAAGATCAAATGGATATCACTGATAAGTTTAAACTTTTACTTGGTCTTAGATTAGATGGCGTAGACCAAGATATTTTAGAAACCAACAGCGGTGTGTTTTCAACCAGTTCTGAGAGCCAAATAAGCCCACGCGTTGGTGTAGTGTACGAACTAAATAATACAATAACCTTTTACAGCAGTTACTCTGAAGGCTTTTTACCACTGAGCGGTACTGATGCAAACGGCGACCCGTTTGGCTTTGAGTACAGCGACTCGTTTGAAGTTGGTGCTAAGTTTGAATACTTAGATGTAAACGGTACTGTGGCACTTTTTGATGCTTCTAAAAGTAATATGTTAGTGGCAGATCCTGTAAACGTTGGTTTTTCGGCTCCCATTGGTAAAGCTGATAGCAAAGGGTTTGAGCTTGATTTAAATACCTATATTACCGATGCAACAGCATTTAACTTATCGTACGCCTATATAGATGCCACCACAGCAAACGACATTATTAATGCCGATTGGGGCGTGCCAATAGAAAAAGGCAGCCCACTGGTAAATGTACCAAAAAACAATCTAAACCTTACACTTAGCCATCAAACAGCATTAATGGGTAAAGAGCTTGAATTTGGTGCAAGTTACCAATATACCAGCAGCCGCCTAGGTGATGCCGCAGATTTGAGCTTTAGACTACCAAGTTACCAATTGGTCGGCCTGTTTGGTCAATTAAATTTAACAGATAAAACAGAGCTAAATATGAGTATTAATAACATTTTTAATGAAGACTATGCTCAAAGTAGTTACAACGCTTTGTGGGTTTATCCGGGGGCGCCTACGCAATTTAAAATGTCGATAGCTTATAATTTTTAATAGCTTAGCTTATTAAGCTTTTAAACAGTTTTCATCCTGAAGCGTCTTAATTTAATAATTAAGGCGCTTTTTTATTTAAATTAAGGTTTCTTAAGTTTTCTTTAAGTTTCGCTCGCTAAGTTACAAACATACACTTTATATGAGCGATGTTTATGCAATTAGCACACCTACCTTCATCACCCGTTTATATTCAAAATAACTCACGCTTTGTTAGTGCTCGCATTAATGATGAGCATAGAAGTGCGTTAGAAAACACAGTTAAAGAAGGGTTTTTAGTCGCTTACAACGCCACGCTTACCTCTTTTATGCCATTACTTTGCCAATACACGACAAACGAAGGGCAATGCACATTGGGTTTAAGGCAAGCAACAGCTCCTCTATTTATAGAGCAATACTTAGCACAGCCCATTGAGCATTTTTTACCTGAGAACACACAGCGTAATAAAGTATTTGAGCTTGGCAATCTATGCTCTACACATCGCAAAGCAACGCTTGGGCATTTTATTGTTGTTAATGAAGCCCTGCAAAGTGTAGGAGCAAAACATTTAGTATTTTGCGCCACTAAAAAAGTGCGTGCACTGCTGCGCTTATTAGGCGTTAACTGCACTGAAATTGCTGTGGCAAACAGTTTTGTTGTTGAGCATCCGCTAAGTTGGGGAAGTTACTACGCTAATCAGCCTACCGTATGCGTTGTGAGTTTAGAGCAAGCTCACCAACAAGTATTAAATACCCCAATGCTTTATAGTTTGATGCAGCAAAATCACTCAAATATCAATTCTTTGGTAAATGCATTGGTGAATGTATGAACTACTATAATGCACATTCAGTATCGCCATTAATTATTGCCCACAATAAAGAGCAAACACTTGAAATTAACGGTGATGAGTTTAACCAGCAAATACAAAAAGTAGTAAAAATACTATATAGCTTTAACGGCAAATGTATTGCTTATAAGCTCGATAATACGCCAGCTTGGCTTGTTATTGATGCCGCTACTGCGGTTTCGAATAAAGTGGCTGTGCCAATTGCTCACTTTTTTAGTGAACAACAAACTCAATATGTACTAGCGCAATGCGGCGCTAATGTATTTATGAGCGACACGCTAAACCCTTTATTTGGGGATCCGACTGCATCAATTACTTTATTTGAGTGTTACACATTATATATTTACGAAATCGTTGTAGCTAACCCCGGCAGTTATTTTCCAGAAACTCAAAAAGTAACATTTACATCAGGATCAACCGGGCAACCAAAAGGCGTGTGTTTATCTGCAAAGAGCCAAATGCAGGTAGCGCAATCTCTGTGCGATAAAATTAACATTAAAAAGCCTGTTCATTTGTGTTTATTACCACTTGCTGTATTGCTTGAAAATATAGCCGGTGTGTATGCCCCTTTAAAAAGTGGCGGTACAGTGCATTTAATGCCGTTAAATGAATTAGGCTTTGTTGGTACTGCATTAAAACAGCCCGCACAGCTTATAGCTGCTATTGATAAAGTTAAGCCAAATACGCTTATTTTAGTGCCTGAACTATTAGCATGCTTAGTTACTTTTGCAGAAGATGGGTGGCAACCGCCTAGTTCGTTACAGTTTATTGCAGTAGGTGGTGCGCTTGTCAGCGAAATGCTATTAACCAAAGCGCGTAGCTTAAATTTACCGGTATACCAAGGCTATGGGCTGTCTGAGGCGGCATCTGTAGTTAGTTTAAATACACCCACAAACGATAACATCCACAGTGCAGGCTCTGTGTTACCTCATATTCAAACCAAAATTGAAAATGGTCAGCTTTTTATAAAAGGCGATTTGTTTTCAGGTTACTTAAACCATCAACCTCACAACAAAAACCAGTGGTATGCAACCGGCGATCTAGTCGAGCAGCGTCAAAATACTTTATTTATTAAAGGCCGATTAAAAAACCTAATTATTACCAGCATGGGTCGTAACATCAGTGCCGAGTGGCCTGAATCACTATTACTCAGTCAAAGCGGTATTTTACAAGCCGTTGTGTTTGGTGAGGGGCGACCTTTTCTCAGTGCCATTATTTACGCCGATACAAAGCTAAGTAACCCAGTGTTAGCGCAGTACATTAACGAAATTAATAAACAACTACCCGACTATGCACGAATTCAAAAGTGGCATCGTTTAGCTGCCCCATTAAGTGTGCAACAAGGATTATTAACAACAAATAATCGCCCAAAACGAGATGCCATAAGTAAGCAGTACCATGCTGTGTTTGAGCAATTTTACCGACTTGGAGAAGTAATTAATGAGTGATTTTTTTAACACCCTTAAAGAGCAAACTAAACAAGAGCAAAACTATCTGCTTGCAGCGCCTATTATTCAGCGTGTTTTTAAAGGCGAAGCATCACTTGAAGAATACGCCTCGTTTTTAGCGCAAGCGTATCACCATGTTAAGCACACCGTGCCATTAATGATGTCGGTTGGTGCGCGATTAACCGACGATCAAGAATGGCTGCGCGAAGCCGTCGCAGAATATATTGAAGAAGAGATTGGTCATCAAGAGTGGGTACTTAATGACATTGCAGCATGTGGTTTTGACAAAGAAACAGTACGGTGTAGTCAGCCGCAATTTGCTACCGAAATGATGGTGTCGTATGCGTACGACTCCATTGCACGTAAAAATCCGTTGAGCTTTTTTGGCATGGTGCATGTGCTTGAAGGCACTTCTATAGCGCTTGCTGATGGCGCGGCTTCAAACATTGCAAATGCTGTGGGCTTACCTAAAAAAGCATTTAGTTATTTAACCTCTCACGGCGCGCTTGATATAGAGCATGTAAAGTTTTTTGAAAACCTAATGAATCAAATAACAGACGAGACGGATCAACAAGCCATAATTCATGGTGCAAAGCGCTTTTATCGTTTATACGGCGATATATTTCGTGGACTCGATGACGAACCATTTTTTAAAGCACGTGTACAAGGCAAATTGGTATGAGTAGTTCTTTGTGTGTGCTCACTGGTGCAACAGGCGGAATAGGGCAAGCGATTGCTAAAGCCCTATATGCAAAAGGGTGGAAGTTACTGCTTGTAGGGCGAAATACCCAAGCCCTTGAAAAACTGAGCCGTGCATGCCCAGACAGTGAAATATTTACGGGCGATTTAACCGACGATACAACACGTATTAACCTAGCAATAAAAGCCAAGCAACTCGGCGGCGTTAAATTACTTATTAATAACGCAGGTATAAATACAATGCAAAGCCTTGAGCACACAAGTAATGAGCAAATAGATAATATGCTCATTACTAATTTGTCGGTGCCTATTAAATTATGCCAGCTATTTTTAGGGCAGTTAGCGTATACCAAAGGCACTATTGTTAACGTGGGATCATCGTTTGGCAGTATTGGCTACCCGTTTCAAACGCTTTATTGCGCCAGTAAATTCGGTTTACGTGGCTTTACAGAAGCGCTCTCTCGTGAGCTTAACGGCTCAGGCATTAAAGTGACCTATTTAGCACCAAGAGCAACAGATACATCTATTAATAGCAGTAAAGCGCGGGCAATGAATAAAGAGCTCGGCAATAAAATGGACTCGCCAGAATTAGTTGCTCAAGAGTTATTAGCACTTATAAGTTCAAACCAAACAAGGCGCTTTATTGGTTTCCCTGAAAAATTATTTGCACGCATAAATGGCGTATTTCCAAGCGTTGTTGATAACGCTATTGCAAAGCAACTTCCTAAAATTAAACGTTTTTTAAGTTAACAAACACACAAGGGCAAAATTATGTATAAATTTACACTCACATTTTATTTAATACTAACCTCTGTATTTGCAACTGCAGTACACGCAGATGAAGCGCAAGACTTAACCGATATTCAACAAAAGTGGGCAATTGCTAATTACGAACTTGAAGACGATGCGCAAATAGACGCGTTTACGCAACTAAGTGAGCAAAGCGCATTATTTGTTAAAAACTATCCAAGCTCAGCGCAAACACATATTTGGAATGGCATTGTGTTAGCTAGTTTTGCTGGCGCAAAAGGGGGCTTGGGCGCACTTGGTTTAGCAAAAGAAGCAAAAGCGTCACTCGAAAATGCACTCTCGATTGATGGCACTGCATTAAATGGCTCAGCTTACGCAAGCCTTGCAACGCTTTATAGCAAAGTACCTGGTTGGCCAATTGGTTTTGGTGATGACGACAAAGCTGAAAAATTATTTAAACAAGCGCTCGCTTTTAATCTCGAAGGCATTGATACTAATTACTTATACGGTGAATACTTGTATGACGAAGGCGATTATAAACAAGCTAAAGTGCGACTAGTTGTAGCACAAGCTGCTGGGATTCGTGATACTCGGGCAAAAGCAGATAAATATCGTCAACAAGCAATAAGTCAGCTATTGGCAAAAGTAGATAAAAAATTAAAAAGATAAACAGATAATGCATTTATTACTCGTTGAGGACGATCATTTAGTGGCGCAAGGGCTTATTCGCTCTTTGCGCCAAGAGGGCTACAGCGTAGAGCACAGTGGCACAGTAAAGCACGCCTTAGAGTGCCTTTCTAGTGGTGAGATTGAGCTTGTTATTCTCGATTTAGGATTGCCTGATGGCGACGGCTCGCAAGTTTTAAAGCATATTAAAGCGCAAAAAAAAGTTATTCCTGTGGTTATTTTAACTGCTCGCGGCAGTATTGACGACAAAGTCCAAGGGCTCGATATGGGGGCAGATGATTACCTTGCAAAGCCGTTTGACCCTGCTGAGTTATTTGCTCGATTACGTGTAGCAAGCCGGCGCATTAACCAAACTCAGTCAAGCTTATTGCGCTGTGGTGATGTAGTAATGGATACCTCTGCTCATACAGTTAAACTAAGTGGGCAGTCACTTACGCTACCGCGAAGAGAATACATGCTTTTAAAAGCGCTGATGGAAAATCAGGGAAGGGTACAATCAAAACAACAACTCGAAAACAAACTTTACCAATGGGGTGAAGAAGTTGGCTCTAATGCCATAGAGGTGCATATTCATCATCTTCGTAAAAAATTCCCTAGTGATTTTATTAAAACCTTACGTGGCATTGGCTACGTGGTTGGTAAGCGTTAGAGTGTATTTGTTTTTCGAGGTTGAAAATGTCTATTCGTAAACGTCTGACCTTAATTTTACTTTCAATGATGGTGCTAACTTGCTTTTTAGCATTAGTAAAAGGCTATCAAAAAAGTATGCACCACGGCGAAAGTTTGCTTGATGATGAACTTAAAATAGTAGCTGGCGTTTTAATTGAGCAACCATTGGCACTAAGCACAGATGCAGTACAAGTAAGTAATAATAGCGCTCAGTTGTTGTATCAAATTTGGCAAAATAATAATTTACTTAGTGGCTCATCGAGTTTAACGAATAACCAAATTAGTTTTAGCGAGGGCTTTCAAACGGCCAATGTAGCAGGGCAGCGTATGCGGGTATTTGTGATGAGTAAAAACACCCGTAAAATCATCGTTGCTGAACCTATGGCAAAGCGTTTTGAATTAGCTGAAGCCGTTATTTTATCTGCAATGTTACCTATGCTATGGGCAGTCCCTCTGCTTGCTATTTTTATTAGCTTTTTTGTTAAATACGCATTAGCCCCTCTTACTCGATTATCTAAGCAGTTGGCGTCTCGCCAAGCTAACGACTTTACGCCAATTAACTGGCAAGTAACTGACGAAGAAATTAAACCTGTTATTAATCGTTTAAACGACTTATTTAAACGCGTAGAAACAGCCTACTTACGGGAGCGATTTTTTGCCTCAGATGCAGCTCACGAATTACGTACTCCACTTAGTAGTTTAAAAATTAACGTACATAATTTGGCTAATAAACAAAGTAATCTGCAAGACCATCAAGAATTACAAGCTATGTCGCAGGGCATTAATCGTTTAAGTAATATTGTTGAACAAATGCTAATTTTAGGGCGCACCCAGCCTGAACAATGGCAGAGGCAGTTTAGCGAACAATCATTACTAACGATTACTCAGCAAGTCGTATCGGAGCAATACGACAAAATAGATGAAAAAAACCAAACCATTAGTCTTGAAGGCGATGACTTTATTATTAATGGTGATGAGTTTACATTAACCACACTCATCGCTAATTTACTTAGCAACGCCATAAAGTACACACCCAAAAATGGTCAAATTATAATTAAATTAGTATCAAGTAATAACGGCTTTAGTTGGCAAATTGATGATTCTGGTGCGGGTATGACTGAAGAGCAAAAAGAGCGAATATTCAATCGTTTTTATCGCGTAGGTGGCGATCAGCATCCATCAGGCGAGCAAGGTGCCGGTTTAGGTATGGCGATTGTTCAACACATAATTGCTATTTATGGCGCAACTATTCATTTAGCGAATAGCCCTTTAGGCGGACTAACCGTTAAGGTTACTTTTACAGGAGTGAAAAGTGACTAAACGTTTATTTAATCGGTGCCTTTGTTGTTTGCTATTTTTGTCGTTCAATGCGGCGAGTAAAGAGTACCTTATTATTTTAAAAGATCATTTGTTTTATCCCTCGCAAATTACCATTCCCGCGAATAAAAAAGTAAAACTATTGATAGAAAACCAAGATAGCACACCAGAAGAGTTTGATAGCTTTGATCTAAACAGAGAAAAAGTACTCTACCCAAACCGTAAAAGCATTATTTATATAGGGCCGCTTAGTAAAGGGTATTACGAATTTTTTGGTGAGTTTTCGCCCAATACAGCAAGGGGCGTTGTAATAGTTGGTGATGAGGAGGCGCAGCATGCTAATAACTAGTTTAGTCATGAGTCTTAATCAATTGCTACCTGTGGCTATTTTATTAGTGCTACTACAAGTGGTTAAAAAACAAAGCGCTTTAAAAATAGGATCTGCTTTACTGATTGGCGCGCTCATGTCGTTTATGTACATGCAAAGTGCATCATGGGTGAGCCAGTGGTTTGAACATCAAGGGCTAGAGTACTCACAAATAGGGCTATGTATTACTATATTTATAGCCGTATTAGTATTTGCAATAAAACAAAAATCAGCGGCATTTTATATTGCTGTTATAAGCACAATAACATTGTATTTAAGCCACTATATTATTTACCTCACCAGTTTTTGGCAAAGTAATGATGCAGGGCAAAGCTTATTTATTGGCACTTTATTAGGTGTTGGGATTTGCTTAAGTTTTAGCGTATTGCTGTACTTTTTAATGAATGCAATTAAGCACCGTTTTGGCATGTATCCGCTTTTTACTTTGCTTGCTTTTAACAGTGCGGCTAAGCTATTGGTTGCACTGGATTTAGCAAGCCAAATAGATTTAATTACCAACACCGCAACCGTATGGGATTTACGTGATGCATTAAGCGAAAACTCTGAGCTAGGGCGCGTACTTCGTTCTCTTATTGGTTATGAGGCAACCCCTGATTTAATGAGTGTAGTTATATATAGTACAAGCAGTGTGGTATTTTTATTACTTTGTTACGTTATTACGGCTTCAATATCTAAGGAACGTGTATGAAAGTACTCAACCTATATTTAGCGCTTAGCTTTACCGTTTTTTATTTATTGGTGTTCTCAATCCCAGCAAAGGCTGATGGAATCGTTGTTGATAAGGTTTATCACCCCTATGTTTTACCTTTTGAGCGAGAGTTAGAATGGCGGTTAGTGTCGCACCAAACAGATAGTGGCAACATACTCGCGCAGCGTTTGGGTGGTGGTGGAGCTATAAACGATACAATTGCACTAGAAGGTTACATAGTTGGTGAGCGAGATGACAACGGCGATTTTGGCTTAGAAGCTTACGAGCTTGAGTTGCGCTGGCAACTAATTGAGCAAGGTAAGTTATGGGCTGATTGGGGCGCATTATTCGAGCTTGAAAAAAAACACAACGAAGACGTATATGAAGCAACGTCGGGTTTTGTGATCGAAAAAGAATTTGGCAAAACAAGCTTAACTATGAATGCCTTTTTAGTTTACGAGTGGGGGCAGGATATTCAAAATGAATGGGAAAGTGAGTTTAGAGCACAATACCGCTATCGCTATCGTTCAGCTTTTCAGCCGTCTATTGAAGTTTATGTAGGAGAGGACTTTGTTGGCATAGGGCCTGGGTTTATAGGTTTGCAGCGTTTTGATGGACAAAAGCAGTTAAAATGGGAAGCGGGTTTTATCACTGAGATAAGCCAATCAGAAAAAAATCATAGTTTTAGGCTCGCATTAGAATTTGAATTTTAATAACCAAGGAAAGCGGTTTTGGTTGTTTATCACTCTGATTATAGATAGGTACTTGACATATTTTAAAAAATCTATATAGTGGGCTGCAGCTAGAAAGAAAGCATGTAAGCTATAAATCTCCATTTCGATGTTGTATAAGTAATACTTGTAGTACCGTCCTGAAGTTTTTAAAGTACCATCTCATTTTTTGCTACACCCGCTCTTATGAGCATATTTTTTATTTTATATCAGGATATTACAATGTCTAACATCGTATCAGGTACAGTTAAGTGGTTCAACGAGTCTAAAGGTTTTGGTTTCATCGAGCAAGAAAATGGCCCAGACGTTTTCGCACATTTCTCAGCAATCAAAAGCGAAGGTTTCAAAACTTTAGCTGAAGGCCAACGTGTAGAGTTCACTCTTTCACAAGGTCAAAAAGGTCCACAAGCTGATAACATCACAGCTGTATAATTTTACTTTTTAAGTAAAATGAAAAAAAGCGCTTAAGGCGCTTTTTTTGTGTCTGAAATTTGACTCAACCTAAGCTGCACCTATTATTAATGTAAGTTCATCAGTAGGTATCGTTATCATTAAATCCTTCCTTATACTTGTTTTTATATTTATCAGTCATTACGCACAAGCTGAAGGTTTCAAGCTCACGGTCTACACTGAGCACTTTTCGCCATACAATTTTGAAAACAAAGCGGGTCAACTTGTTGGCATAAATCTCGATATTGTAAAAGATGTATGCATTGCGTCAGACATTACCTGTGAATTTAAAATACTTCCTTGGAAACGTGCTTACAGCCTAGCCCAAAAAGATAAGCATTCAGGTATTATCTCTATCGCTAAAACATCTCAAAGAACGCCTATTTTTAATTGGGTAGGGCCTTTGGCATCCAGTGAAACATTTTTTTATAAACTTAAAAAAAATACTCAGTTAAAAATGAATAGCTTAAATGAAGCAAAGCAGTTTTCACTTGCTATCGTAAGAGGGGATATTTACGAATCCATAATTAAAAAAGTAGGGTTTGAAGCAGGTAAAAACCTTTTGTCCATAGGTGATGAAAAGCAATATATGCACTTGTTTTTAAATAGTAAAATAGATTTGATTTTAGGCTCTGAATACACCATTGGTTATCAACTTTCGCCTTTTGGGTATAGTGAAGACGATGTCGTTAGGCTGCAGGAATTACCATTACCTGAGATAGCAGGTAACTACATCGCGTTTAATAAATCAGTACCCAATTACATTGTAGAGCGTTTTAATAGGGAGTTTGAAAAGCTTAAAAAGAAGGATAACTTTTCGGCTTATAAAAAACGTTATAAGCGCTAATGTTAGTACCAGTAAGGCAGCCCTTTCTTTTGCTTTATTTTTAAAAATGCAGCTTGCAGTGATTCTATTAAATGCATATCTGCTTTTTTATTCGCAGCTAAATAAGCATCAATTGTTAGCTCATCTATTTTATAAATAAACTTTAAGTGTGCTGGTTTGAGCTTTAGATAATCACTCATCTGCTGCATATATAAAGGATCGTCTACAATTAAATCTACTTTTTTAGCGAGTAGTAAAGAGTATGACTTTTGAATATCAGAGGTTAAAACAACTTCAAACCCCAGTTTTGCGAGGGTTTGTGTTGAAAAATCATTGCGCTGCATAGCAATTTTGTACACTTTGGCTTGTTCAGTAGTGTTTATAATAAGATCATCTCGCTCTGATAGGCCAATAAAGCCTAGTTCAAAACGTCCGACAGGTCCTATCCAATAAAATTTGTCTTCTCGCTCTACAGTGCGTGCAAGGCTGTATATAAAGGTATTTTTAAGCTCATCTGCAATTTTATAAGCACGTGCCCAAGGGTACATTTGAATGTTAGGTGTTAGATCAGCCTCAGCAAATATATCTCTAATAAATTGAGTACCTTCACCTGCTACCTCACCATCAATCAACACCTGGTTTGGCGGTGCTAACTCTGTAACAACAAGGATGGGTTCTTTTGCTTGAACATACACAGAGCAAATTAAAAAAAGAGAATAAAGAATATATTTCACAATAGCGGATCGTTAGTCGGTTAGCTTAAGTAATATAAGTGTGGCTGAAAATACGAAAAACACAAAAAATATTTATGTGAATTTGTTACTAAGATATTGGTTTATTTGAGTTATATATAACCATAAATAAGGTTAAATAGCTTAAAGGTGGGGGAGTGTATAAATGTGGAAGGCCTAAAACGATAAAAGGGCCTTGCGGCCCTTGGTGAAGTATCGTTCAAGTCAGATAGAGCTTTAACCCCTTAAAGCGCTATCCTCTTGTTTTGCAACACCGGTGTTCATCTCAATAAGTTTCTAAGCTAGCGAGAGGAAAAACCCAGCAATTGCTGCGCTCATAAGGTTAGCCATAGATCCTGCTAACACTGCTCTGAGCCCTAAGCGTGCGATATCCTTCCGCCGACTAGGCGCCATACCGCCTAACCCACCTAGTAAAATGGCTATCGATGATAAGTTAGCAAAGCCACATAGAGCAAAAGTAACAATTGCTTGTGTGTGCGCGCTTAACGTATCGCGATAATTTATAAAGTCTAAGTAAGCAACAAACTCGTTCACTACTATCTTTTGACCAATAAAGCTGCCGGCTATAATTGCTTCATCCCATGGCACACCTAGTAACCATGCAACAGGAGCAAATACATAACCTAATATTTCTTGAAGCGTTAATGTTGGGTAATCAAACCACCCACCAATACCACCTAATAAACCGTTTAGTAGTGCAATTAGCGCTACAAAAGCAAGTAACATTGCACCTACATTAAGTGCTAAATGCATACCGTTTGCTGCACCTGATGCAGCTGCATCAATTACATTTACAGGCTTATCTTCGTCATCTAAATCTAAATCAGCTAAGTTATCTTTAGGCGTTTCAGTTTCTGGCACAATCATCTTGGCCATTAAAAAACCACCTGGAGCAGCCATAAAGCTCGCTGCTATTAAATACTTAAGATCTACGCCAATAATAACGTAACCGGCCATTACAGAGCCTGCCACAGTGGCTAAGCCACCTACCATCACTGCAAACAATTCCGATTTAGTCATTGTTGCTATAAATGGCTTAACTATTAGCGGTGCTTCAGTTTGGCCAACAAAAATATTTGCTGTCGCTGAAAGCGATTCTGTGCGAGAGGTTTTCAATAATTTTTGTAAACCGCCGCCTAAAATCCTAATTATCCAATCCATGATGCCAAGGTGATACAACACAGCAACAAGTGCTGAGAAAAACACGATAACGGGCAAAACTTGAATCGCAAAAATAAAACCTAATGTGTCTTGTGAGGCAAGTGGGCCAAACAAAAACCCAATACCGTCGTTTGCATAACCAATAACCGACGATACGGCTGCTGACATGCTCGTTAACACATTTTTTCCTGCTTCAAAAAACAGGACAAAACCGCCAATAACTACTTGCATCGCAAATGCTATACCAACGGTTCTTAAATTAATTGCCTTGCGATTAGTTGATGCCGCAAAGGCAATGCTTAGTAGCACACACATGCCCACTAAGCTCATAAATGTTGTCATACAAATGTTTCCCGTTGTTATTCTTGTAGTAAATATTTTATCTTACTTTTTATTATATCAATCGCAACGCGGTTCATACCGCCTCGAGTCACAACTAAATCTGCATTATGCTTAGAAGGCTCAATAAATTGATAAAACATCGGTCTAACAGTTGCTTGATACTGCTCAACAACAGATTGTAATGTTCTGCCTCGTTGCTCCATATCACGTTGCATACGACGCATTAAGCAAATATCTAAAGGCGTATCTATAAACACCTTAATATCAAATTCTTTATTAAGCGCTTTGTCACTCAATAATAAAATACCTTCAACAATGAGTATCTTAGCAGCAGGCACTCGGCGAGTTTTCTCGCTACGTGTATGCTGTGCATAATCATACGTTGGTACTTCAACTGAATTTCCACTACGAAGCTGTGTTAAATGCTCAAGCATTAACGCATGTTCAAATGCATCAGGATGGTCGTAATTCGTTTGCGTACGATGCGCCATCGGTAAATGCGACTGATCCTTGTAGTAAGCATCTTCTTCAATAATGGCGATAGCGCCTGGTTCAAGTTCATTAACCAATTCATTGTATATAGTTTGGCTAAAAAGAGATTTGCCCGACGCAGACGCGCCTGCAATAGCTATAATAGTAGTTCGTGTCACTAAAGTTCTCACCCACACAGAAGGATATATTGTTGGTAGATCACAATAGCAAAAAAGACACGATTAATCTCTTTTGCTTCGCTTAAGAATGCAAATTTATAATGTTTAGGTTTTATGAAACAGGACTTTTGTCCTGTACGGAAAAATCGATCAGCGGATAAAGTAACCACCTAGAATCAAAGTGAGGTCAAAATGGCAAGAGCAATTATCTTAATGGCAGATAGCCTAGGAATCGGTGCAGCACCAGATGCAGATAAATTCGGCGATCTTGGGGCTAATACATTCGCTCACTTACTAAAAGCATATTACGACGAAACAGGCGCTGCATTATCGCTTCCTAACCTATCAAAACTTGGGTTAGTGGATGCATGTGAAGCTGCCGGTGGAGAACCGTGTTTAATTTCAGACCGCCAAGCTTCTCAAGGGGCATGGGGTTACGCTAAAGAATTATCTAGCGGAAAAGACACGCCATCAGGTCATTGGGAAATGGCAGGAGTACCTGTGTTATTTGATTGGGGATATTTCCCAAAAACACAGCCAAGTTTCCCACAAGAATTTATAGACGAGTTTATAGCTCGTACTGGTATTCCTGGCATTTTAGGCAACTGCCATGCATCGGGAACAACCATTTTAGAACAGCTAGGTGAAGAGCACGTAAAAACAGGTAAACCAATCTGTTACACCTCAGCTGATAGCGTGTTTCAAATAGCCGCGCATGAAGAGTCATTCGGCCTAGAGAAGCTTTATCAAGTTTGCGAAATCGCACGGGCGCTACTTGATGAAATGAATATAGGACGAGTGATTGCGCGGCCATTTTTGGGTTCAAATAGCCAAGACTTTGCCCGCACAGGTAATCGTCGCGACTATTCAGTGCTTCCGCCAGCACCAACATTGCTAGATGTGTTAGCAAAAGACGGCGGCGAAGTAATTAGTATTGGTAAAATTTCAGATATTTACGCGCATCAGGGCATAACCCAAAAGCATAAAGCACCTGGGCTTATGAACTTGCTAGAAAAAACCAGCGAAGTAATGAAAAGCGCACCAGATCATAGCTTAATCTTTACTAACCTAGTTGATTTTGATGAAAAATTTGGTCATCGCCGTAACCCAGTAGGTTATGCAAAAGCATTAAAAGAATTTGATGACTATTTACCAACTATACTAAAACAGTTAAACGCAGATGATATATTAATGATCACTGCAGATCACGGTTGTGACCCAACCTTTCCAGGTTCTGAGCACACTCGCGAATACGTACCGGTTATTGCATATAAACCAGGTATGAGTAACACACCACTAGGTGAACGCAACAGCTTTGCAGATATCGGTCAAACACTGGCACAGTGGTTTAACTTATCTGCGCTTGATTACGGCGACAGCTTTTTAAATGAGCTAACAACGCCAAATAAAAAGGAAAACAATTAATGAGTACTCCGCATATCAGTGCAAACGTTGGTGATTTCGCCGAAACAGTATTAATGCCAGGCGATCCGCTACGTGCGCAATATATTGCTGAAAACTTTTTAGATGATGCAGTACAAGTTACAGGTGTTCGTAACATGTACGGTTTCACTGGTACTTACAAAGGTAAGCCAGTAAGCATCATGGGTTCAGGCATGGGCATTCCATCAATGTCTATTTATGCACGTGAGCTAATTGTAAGCTTTGGCGTTAAAAATATTATACGTATTGGTACGTGTGGTGGTATTGGCACAGATATCAAAATCCGTGACGTAATTTTTGCACAAGGTGCAAGCACAGATTCAAACGTAAACCGTGCACGTGTTCGTGGCTACGATTTTTCTGCTATTGCTAACTTTGACCTACTTTTAAACGGTGTAAACGCCGCTAAAGAGCTAGGAATAGAAGCAAAAGTAGGTAACGTATTTACAACCGACACTTTCTACCAAGCAGACGACTCGTTCTACAAAGACTTAGACAAGTTAGGCATGCTAGCAGTAGATATGGAAACAGCCGGTTTATATGGCGTTGCAGCTGAATACGGCGCAAATGCAATGGCATTATTTACAGTAAGTGACCACGTAATCACCGGTGAAGCAACACCTGCTGATGAGCGTCAAAGCACGTTTAACGAAATGGTTAAAATTGCATTAGAGTCAATAGCTTAAATAATACATAACAGTTCCTTGGTAACGTATTCACTAAGTTTTGGAGACACGCCCAAAGTGAAGTGAGACTAACCTCCAAAGCCGCATTTTATGCGGCTTTTTTTATGCCTGAAGAAAATGGGTAGCATTTAATTCAACCATCCTAAAAACTACGTTTTTAAACGCCTGCAAGCAGCGCGTCTACAGGTAAATTAAACTGCTGAGTGTAAGTTTCTCAGGTAGGCACTAAGCTTGCTCGCGCGAGAAGCACTTAAGCTAACTACTCTAAAAGCGCAGCATCTCTAAACCTATTTGTGTATAACAGCCCTAAAAAACAATATGCACGCAGAGAAGAAAAGGAGGAGCAAATGAGAAGAGCAAAACCAATGCTGACTCGGCATTATAAAAGTACAAGCGTTGCTTTAAAAGCTTGTAACCTGCGCGAATAGCTGTGTTTATACCAAGTTTAGAGTATGACTTGTTGCTCATGTTAGAAGCACAGTTTCTGATTGTTTTTATTATTTTAACTTCTAAGCTCTTCTCTAAAAGCGCAGCGTCTTTAAACCTCTTTGTGAATTAATCACTTTTGATCTTAGCTCTACGCTAGAGCTGAGTTTGTAGAGCGCAGTTAAGCTTCTAATTACACAACAAACTTTACCTTTAAAAACAAAAAAAGGGCCAAGGCCCTTTTTTATGGTGTTGCGCCTAATCATACAGGCCAAATTCTGAGTGCTTAAACAACTTCACCAGCCACTATCGTATTAAAGCTGTCGTTGTCATGCAGGCTTGCAAATGCGCTCTCGTGTAATAATTCATTACGTAAGTTTGGAGAGTATTCAAGTGCCATTTTAATATCGGCTAATGCATCAGCATGCTTATGTGTTAGTGCATAAGCACATGCTCGTTGCCAATAGGCATAACCATAGTCACTATCTATATCAATAGCTTGATTACACAGCTCAATGGCTTGTGCTGTTTCATTAATTTCTAGTAGTGCATCGGCTTTATAAGCAATGGCTTCAACATCTTCAGGTTTGCGATTGAGTATTTCATCAAAAATTTCAATTTTATTTGCAAAATCACTTTCTAGGTTTGCGCGCATCCACAACGAATGAACTTCGTTAGTCACCGATATGCGCTCTTGGTTGCTGAGTATTTCTTCTGAGCGAACGCGTAGTTTTTCTTCAAGAATTTTTAATCGGTCTTCATACTCGTCTGTAATTACACTCACACGCGTATTTACAATATCTTCTACTTTGTTTTTAACATCGCGCAACGAGTTCCAACCCACTAAAACTAAAATCGACGCCGTAGCGGTAATTATAAAAAACACATTATTAATGGTATCTGTAGTGTACGTTAATGCGCGATCGGCAGTATCAAGCTGCGCATGAGTAACCTGCTTAGTTACATCTTCACGAAGCTTTTGCTGATCTTGCCTAACTGCTTTTAGCTCATCTAATATGTAGCGCTCCATTAGCGGCTTATACATAGGCTCTTTGAGTTGTTGAAGAGCTTGTTGCTCTTGTTGTGCTGTAGGTGAAGCTGGTTGCTTTTCAGCAGAGTTCACTATGCCTGAAAACAAAGTTAAACAAACAAAAAGTACAGATAGGTAATAACGCATTGGTACGCCTAATTAAATTAATTACTGTAATAACTTTAACATGCAGGGCTTAATGGCACTAGGGCGTGTTGTTCTTTGTGGATTAAAATTGACCTAATTTAGATAGGAGCAATAGTTGTAAAATTTATTTAGCCTAGTGAGCTTAGCAATAATAGGGTACAGCGTGAGCATATTACCCATGCTCAGGTAATTTGAGTAAAAATAGGCAAAAAAAAACCAGCTCAAGGTGAGCTGGCAAAAACTGCTTAAAACAACAATATGTCGTAGGGATTCACAGGAGAACAACTTCATACTAACTGAATCTTTATGAACAAATACTTAATTCAATTCAACTAGTTAAAAATATAAGAATACTCAAAGTATTCGGTTTATAAAGTAAAGGTGCATTGGGCTTAAGTAATGCACCTTTATCATTATAACTATCTAACTACAATTTCATGGTGAAGGGGGGTATTCCAATGTGCGCTTTAGTAAACTAAAGCCACTTTCAAACCCTTCACATACCATTACGCCGAAATTTTTCAATTCGATCACAGGTCTAGTAAAAAGATTAAGGTTAATTCACCGATTTTTAAATTTTTATTTTGCGTAATACTTTATATGAGCGCCATCTGACTTTTTTACTATTATTTTAAACGCCACTTTAAGCCTATTGTTAAATACATCATTAACGTAAGGGCAATCAAAAATATAAATTGGAGCAATCGTTTTAAATAGTATGTTGAGGCTGGCGTAGCATAATTTATACGCCTATATTAAGGATACGTAAGCACTTAGGTAGGCACGCTGAGTAAAAAGTAAGCCTATTAAATAAAAATAACCGTTACTTTTTAAAAAGTTATAAACGTATAAGCAATAATACTGATTGATTAAGTATTTTATTTTTCTATTTTAAGGATTTCACAATGAGCAAGCCAACAGCGGGTAAATGCCCTGTTATGCACGGTAGTAATTCAGTTGTTTCTAAAGTAAACACCGATTGGTGGCCAAACACACTCAACTTAGACATTCTTCATCAACACGATACTAAATCAAATCCATACGGCACTAATTTTAACTACGCAGAAGAATTTAAATCTCTAGATTTAGACGAAGTAAAAGCCGACTTAAAAACCTTTATGACCGACAGCCAAGATTGGTGGCCTGCCGATTGGGGCCATTACGGTGGTTTAATGATTCGTATGGCATGGCACTCAGCGGGTACCTACCGTTTATCTGATGGTCGTGGTGGCGCAAGTACCGGTAACCAACGTTTCTCGCCTTTAAATTCATGGCCAGATAACGCAAGCTTAGATAAAGCACGCAGACTTTTATGGCCACTTAAGAAAAAATACGGTAACAAACTTTCATGGGCCGATTTATTTATTCTTGCAGGTAACATGGCATACGAATCAATGGGGTTAAAAATTTATGGCTTTGCGGGCGGCCGTGAAGACATTTGGCATCCAGAAAAAGATATTTACTGGGGTGCAGAAAAAGAATGGTTAGCACCTAGTGATGAACGCTACGACAATGTAGAAAAACCAGACACCATGGAAAACCCATTAGCCGCAGTACAAATGGGCCTAATTTACGTTAATCCTGAAGGTGTTAATGGTATACCAGATCCTCTTAAAACAGCGGCTCATGTACGTGAAACATTTGCTCGCATGGCAATGGATGACGAAGAAACAGCAGCATTAACAGTGGGCGGCCATACAGTGGGTAAAACTCATGGTAATGGTAAAGCAGAGCATTTAGGCCCAGAGCCAGAAGCAGCAGACGTACACGAGCAAGGTTTAGGTTGGAACAGCACCAAAGAAGGCGGCTTTGGTCGTAATACTGTAACTTCAGGCCTTGAAGGCGCATGGACCACACACCCAACAACATGGGATAACGGATACTGCCACTTACTTTTAAATTACGAATGGGAATTAACAAAAAGCCCAGCTGGCGCTCATCAGTGGGAACCTGTAAATATTAAAGAAGAAGACAAACCAGTAGACGTAGAAGATTCATCAATTCGTTTAAACCCAATGATGACCGATGCCGATATGGCCATGAAAGTGGACCCTGCGTACCGTAAAATTATTGAGCGTTTTTATAACGACTTTGAATACTTCTCTGATGTATTTGCACGCGCATGGTTTAAGCTAACTCACCGCGATTTAGGTCCTAAAGCATGTTACTTAGGTAAAGATGTACCAAGCGAAGACCTAATTTGGCAAGATCCTATTCCAGCAGTTGATTACACATTATCAGACGATGAAATCACAAGCTTAAAAGCACAGCTACTTGATTGCGGTGTAAGCGCAAGTGATTTAATAAATACAGCGTGGGATAGTGCACGTACGTATCGTGGTTCTGATAAACGCGGTGGCGCAAATGGCGCACGTATTCGTTTAGCACCACAAAAAGATTGGCAAGGTAACGAACCTGCGCGTTTAGCAAGTGTACTTAGTGCCCTTGAAAAAGTACAAGCGGGTTTATCTAAGCCAGTAAGCATGGCTGATTTAATCGTATTAGGTGGCACAGCGGCTGTAGAGCAAGCTGCAAAACAAGCCGGTGTTAATGTAACAGTACCATTTGCACCAGGACGAGGAGACGCAACAGACGAAATGACTGATGCAGAATCGTTCGATCCGCTTGAGCCTGTTCATGATGGATTTAGAAACTACCTTAAAAATGACTTTAGCGTATCCTCAGAAGAGCTATTGTTAGAGCGCAGCCAATTAATGGGCTTAACAGCACCAGAAATGACTGCACTTATGGGCGGCATGCGTGTACTAGGCACAAACTACGCAGGCACTAAACATGGTGTATTTACTGATAATGTAGGTACGCTATCTACCGACTTTTTTGTAAACCTAACCGACATGGCTAACAACTGGAAGCCACTAGAGCCAGGTATATATAATATTGTTGAGCGCAAAACAGGCACCATTAAATGGACTGCCACACGCGTAGATTTAGTGTTTGGTTCAAACTCTATTTTACGTGCCCTAAGTGAGTTTTATGCACAAGACGATAATAAAGAACGTTTTGTACATGACTTTGTAAATGCATGGGTAAAAGTAATGAACGCAGACAGGTTCGATCTTAAATAATCTGTACGCTAAATAAAAACGGGGGAGTATTGGATACTCCCCCGTTTTTTATGCGTTTTAATTTCACGGCTAGATAAGCCCGCTTTTTTTAAAGCAATAAAACTTATAAAAGTGCAAAAAGCTTTTGTAGTTGTGGCATATATTCGCTCACAAGTTCAAGGTTGTTTTCGCTTACTAAAGATTCTGTAGACTCCTCAGCTGCGCTTGACGATTTACCAAACGAACCCATTAATGAGCTAGCGCCTTTATCTTTAGCACTTTTCATACTTTGAAAACCGCCCATTACTTTATTAGCAGTTTCTTGATTATCAGCAGAAAGGCCCGACTTAAGATTTTCGATATAAGCCATTGATACTTCAGAACCTACAGTTACTAGCTGCTCTGGCGTAAAACCGTAACGGTTTGTAACACTCGCAAAGCTTTTGTATAGGTCTTGTTCTTTAATCATGCTTAATGCACTGTTAGCTAAAGAGCTTTGTTCGCCAACACTTTGATCTGCAGAACCACCTAGCATACTTGCTAAATCTAAGTCTTTTAACGACTCTTGGCTGCTTGCCCAGCTAGTCACAGCTGGCAGTGCTTTCATATAGCTTTGAAGTTGACCTTCGTTAATATCCTCTGCAAGGCTTGAGAAACTCATCGCTAATAAGCTAAGTGATACAAGTATTTTTTTCATTGAGCATTTCCTAGTATTAAAGTAGTGCCAATTAGAAACTAATAAGCAACACTTGCCAACACAAAATAAAATATTGGCTGATTTATAGTACAATTTATGAGAATTTATTTAAGTTCTAAGAATTTAGTTGATTCACCACAAGCTAATGTACTGATGATATAATGTATTTTTGACAAATAGAGCTGAACACAATGTTAACAATTTCAAATACTGTCACTATCGATGAATGGGAACTAGAGCTCACAGCTATTCGTTCGCAAGGTGCCGGTGGTCAAAATGTTAATAAAGTAGCAAGTGCAATTCATTTACGTTTTGACATTAACCGCTCTAAATTACCTGACTTCTACAAAGAACGCTTACTTGCATTAAATGATACAAGAATTACCAAAGACGGCGTCTTAATCATTAAAGCGCAAAGCCACCGTACCCAAGAGCTAAACAGAGAAGATGCCCTTAAGCGTTTAAAGGATTTAATCCTTAGTGCTACGGTAGTTAATAAAGCGCGTCGAGCCACCAAGCCCAGCCGTAATTCACAGCGAAAGCGCATGGACAAAAAGACCAAGCATGGGCAAAACAAAGCGCTACGCGGCAGCATAAAGTTTTAGCTTTAAATGATATTAATAAAGTAGATAAGGGGCTTGATATTTACATGCATGCACTATTTTTACACCGTATTGCTTGTATAAAAATATAAGTGAGGGTTAGCCTCACTTATAATAACTATTAATATTTACTTAGCCATCTCTAAATCAGATTCTGCATCTGCCAACATTGCAAACTCTTCATCAGCGCTTTTAGCAACTAAGTGTTTTGAGCTGTAGCCAAAGTAATATACGGCGCCCACAATAAACAGCATTATAGTGTATAAAAATGCACGAGGGTCGAACGCATACACACCGGTTAATGCTATAAGCGAAAGCACTAAAGCGATACTTGACGTTACTACGCCCCCTGGGGTTTTATACGGGCGAGGTAAATCAGGTTGTTTAACGCGTAGCAAAATATGGCTCAGCGCCATTAATGCATACGATACCGTTGCTCCCACTACAGCCATTGCAAGTATTAAATCACCCTCGCCACTAAGTGATACTAAAAAACCAAATACGGCAGGTACAATCAACGCACGTGCTGGCACTTTGCGATTAGTAGTAATAGACAACGAACGCGGTAAATAACCGGCTCTAGATAAAGCAAACACTAAGCGACTATAACCATAAATAATAGAGAAAAACGAAGCGACTAACCCCGCAAGCCCTAATATATTTACAACGGTTGCTAAGCCCTCACTACCCGATGCATTTAATGCATCAACCAAAGGTACAGCACTTGCGCCCATTGCAGCAGCACCGCCAGCGCCAGGCACTAAAACAACAACTAAAAAAGCAGTAAATAACAAAAAGATCATTGCACCAATAATGCCTTTTGGCACATCTTTAGCGGGATCTTTTGCCTCTTCTGCAGCAAGCGGTACACCTTCAACCGCTAAAAATAACCACATGGCAAACGGTAATGCAGCCCAAACCCCGTACCAACCTAAAGGTAAAAACTCACTGGCTCCCACTGCATCGGTTACGGGGACGTCAAATAAGCGTGATGCATCAAAATTTGTAATTAAAACAAAAGCCGTTGCAATAATAGCTAATACTGCTAAACCACTTATTACCATCATTACTTTAAGTGCTTCTCCTACGCCTGCTAAATGAATGCCCACAAATAGTAAGTAAAATAATGCATATACCCATGGGCCATTAAATCCGGTGAGGGCTTCAACTGCAGAGCCTATAAAAATAACAATAGCAGCGGGTGCTAAGGCGTATTCAATTAATACCGCAAGCCCGGTTAAATAGCCTCCCGCAGGCCCCATAGCTTGGCGCGCAAAACTATAACCACCGCCTGCTGCAGGTATTGCAGCTGACATTTCAGCAAGCGACAATACCAGCGCTAAATACATAACTGCCATTAACACTGCAGCAATGGCAAAGCCACCCCAACCCGCTTCGGCAATACCAAAGTTCCAACCTGCAAAGTCACCCGATATTACATACGACACACCCAAACCTGCGAGTAATAACCACCCCGCAGTACCTCGTTTTAACTGTCTTTTAGCAAGGTACTCTGTATTATTAGTAGACATAACCCTTCTCCGTTGATGTTTAGTTTTTATTGTTTTATTTCATGTGTTTTTAATTAAAATTACTCAGCAATTAAAAAGTTAGTGGTTGAAACCTGATGCTCAATTACATCGTCTTGTGTACGGTCTTTTAAATTAACCCCAGTTAGTTTTAGTTTTTTAGCTTCACGTAATAAGTACAGCGCACGCCTAGCCGCTTCTGTATAAGGTAGGCCTGCTGGGCGAATATTCGATATGCAATTACGACATGCATCGTTAAGTCCTGTTTTAGGCTCCCATGTTAAATACAAGCCAAGGCTATCTGGCGAACTAAGTCCTGGGCGCTCTCCTATTAACACCATAACCACCTGCGCATTTAGCAACTCACCTATATCGTCGCCAATTGCTACTCGACCTTGTTCAACCAAAGTAATGGGGGCAATTTTAAATTGCTTGTCTGTTGTAAGGTGCGCTAATAGCTCTGTTATAAATGGGCATGCATTTTTTTGTACCGCTAACGAGGAGAGTCCATCAACCACTACAATCGCTAAATCGTATTTAGCCTGTGTAGTGTGCTTTTGTTTATTCATATAGCTGAGAAGTATTTGCCTACCATTTTCATCAAGCTTGCGGCCTAAATCGGGTCGCTGAAGGTAAGTAACCCTGTCAACAGCTTGGCTGTGTAAATGCAGGGGAGGGGCAACATCTTTTAATACGCTAATACTGCCTAGTTGCTCAGTCATTTCGTTAATATCAAGCGGAAAACTCACTGCATCGCGCGCTTGTGCATGAGATAGCTGAAAAGCCAGCATTTCTGAGGTTGGCAAACTTATACCCGCACGCCCAAGCCCAATACGGGCGTCGGTAAAACGGCGTAAATCACTCCAAGGATTGTGCACTACATTACCGTTATTTTTATGCTTGTTTACTGAGTCATCTAAAGGAGTGCTCTGTTTTAAACGTGATTTCATGAGCCACCTCCAGTAATTGCACCCAGAGGTTTAGCAAAAGCGGGAGGCAAGGTATCTGAAAGTGTAATATCGGCAGTGCTTTGCATTATTTTCATTTTGCTTAGCCATGCTTCAAACTCAGGGGCAGGTCTAGAGCCAAGTACACGGCGAACATATAATGCATCATGAAACGACGTAGTTTGGTAATTAAGCATAATATCGTCAGAGCCAGGTATTCCCATTACAAACGAGCAACCAGCAACACCTAATAGCGTAAGCAAGTTATCCATATCGTTTTGATCAGCCTCTGCATGATTGGTGTAACACACATCGCATCCCATCGGTATACCTAGTAACTTAGCGCAAAAATGATCCTCAAGTCCTGCTCGGGTAATTTCTTTACCATCAAACAAATATTCAGGGCCAATAAACCCCACCACGGTATTAACCAGTAACGGGTTAAACTTACGAGCAACGGCATAAGCGCGAGCTTCACACGTTTGCTGATCAAGCTCATGATGCGCATTTGCTGAAAGCGAACTGCCTTGCCCAGTTTCAAAATACATTACATTATTGCCAACAGTGCCACGCTTTAAACTCAAAGCGGCATCTTGCGCTTCAGCCAAGGTATTTAAATTAAAACCAAAACTTGAATTAGTCGCCTCTGTGCCACCAATCGACTGAAATACCAAATCAACTGGTGCGCCAGCTTCTATACATTCAATGGTGTTAGTAACATGGGTGAGCACGCAACTTTGGGTCGGTATGGCGTACTTTTGAATAACATCATCCATTAACGTCATTAATTTAATGGCTTGGGCAACGTTATCGGTTGCTGGGTTTATACCTATTACTGCATCGCCATTACCGTATAGCAAACCATCAAGCATGCATGCAGCAATACCATTAATATCGTCAGTTGGGTGATTTGGTTGTAAACGTGTAGATAAATGCCCGGGGAGGCCAATAGTATTTCTAAAAGCGCTCGTAACATGGCACTTTTTAGCAATTAATATGAGATCTTGATTGCGCATTATTTTGCTAACAGCAGCAGCCATTTCCGGCGTAATACCTTGCCTTATACTTGCAAGTACAGCAGGTGTTGCAAAGTCACTTAAAAGCCAATTACGAAAATCGCCTACGGTTAGATGTGCAATAGCCATAAAGGCATTTGCATCGTGCTCGTCAATAATTAAGCGTGTAATTTCGTCATCTTCGTAGGGAATAAGTACCTCATTTAAAAATGTTTTAAGAGGTATATCCGCCAATGTCATTTGTGCCACAGCACGTTCTTGTGCTGATTGTGCAATTACGCCCGCTAAGCGATCACCCGAACGCTGCGGTGTAGCTTTAGCCATTAACTGGGCTAAGTTCTTGAATTTATAAGTATGTGTACCTAAAGTGTAACTGTACGCTTGCCCCATGATTTACTCCACATAACTAATATGATCAATGATCAACCTTGGTATAGGTTTTGCTGCATCTTTAGCTATAAATCAATATTGAATAGTTACAAGACAGCTTATTTTGTACCAAGTAACTATCGAATTTTGGCAAAAGATTATTTATTAAACCAATTCAATTGGTTACACACGCAAAGCGGTGTTAACTTAAGCATAATGAAAGTGTAACGAAAAAGAGCATCCCCGATATGGCGCAGCAAAGTAGCTTCAGCGCACCACTAAAGAGCAAGGTGCAAACACACGATATAGACGAGCAAGCGCATAGCCTTACTCAATGGCAGCAAAAATACGATCAAATGAGCGACGGCAGCTTTTATGGTTGTATTGAAGAAACGGATTACGCCAATATTCATGTGTTTAAAGAATACACTGAGCGAGCGCTTCGTCAGCAATGTAACATAGCCCCTAATTCGGTTTGGCTCGGCATTCCTTGTCAGTCACAGCAAAGTAAAATTAATGGTTTAAGTGTGGCAAGTAATCAATTTATGTGCCGTACCAGTGATAACGACTTTGAGTTGATAACCCCTGAGCAATTTAATATTTATGGTTTGGTAATCGATTGGAACTCAATTGAATATATGGCGCAGCTCCAAGGCGTAACATTGAAAAACCTGGCATCTGCACAATCAGCTCGTTTATCGGTGAGCAACTCATCTTTGCAAACGGCAAGACAAATAATTAATAGCATGGTTGTAGGCAAGGGCTTTGGACTTAGAACCGAATCACAACAAGATATGCTAAACATGTTGGCACTACACTTATTACAAGCAGACAATACGCAGCAAAATATTGCGCCAAGTTATAAACACCGCAAAGCCGTAGTAGATAAAGTAAAAGATTACGTGGCCACAAATCCACAAAACCCAATAACCATAACCGAGCTGTGCGAGCTTTCCTTTGTAAGTAGGCGCACACTTCAGTATAGCTTTGAGAGTATTTTAGGAATTAACCCTTTGCGGTTTTTACGTTTAACACGCTTAAATAATGTAAGGCGGGAACTAAAAAAACCAAACCAAGATAAGCCAATTTCAGTAATAGCAGCCAATTGGGGATTTTGGCATGCGGGACAATTTGCTAAAGATTACACGCAACTATTTGGTGAAAACCCATCACAAACAGTTAAAAATAATAGTTTTAAAGGTTAAAAACTACACTTCTAACTTGAGTATAAACACCTGTAGATACCATCTCTCATTTTAAGCTTCAAGGTCGTATTTAACTTTCTTGGAGCTTAAACGCTTCTTGGTTTTTTATTAC